>JBIKWC010000141.1:0-17125 GCA_044356535.1 Myxococcota bacterium | reverse complement strand
CCTCGTCCTCGCGGTCGGCGGGGCGTTCTTCGTGGCGCAGTCGCGGCGGGCCCGCAACGAGGCGCGGATCCGCCTCCTCGCGGCGACGGCGGCCGTGCCGCTCGGGGTCCAGGCGCCCGAGGTGCAGCTGTGGAAGCGCGACGGCACCGCCGTGCCCCTGTCGCGGTACCGGGGCAAGCTCGTCTTCGTGAACTTCTGGGCGACGTGGTGTGGCCCGTGCCTGCAGGAGATGCCGTCGCTGATCGCGCTGCATCAGGCGTTCGATCCCGCCGACCTCGCGTTCGTCTCGATCGCCGAAGACGACGCCTGGCCACCGCTCGACGCGTACCTGCGCGCCAACCCGCTGCCGTTCGACGTGTACCGCGACCAGCCCCCCCGCGTGGAGGAGCGGTTCCAGACCACGGCGTACCCGACCTCGTTCCTCCTCGACCGCGAGGGCCAGGCGCTCTACCGGTTCAACGGCTCCCGCGAATGGAACACGGCCGCGATGCGCGAGCTGCTGGTGCTCGAGGGTGCCCGCCTGGTCGAGCCCGCCCGCTGAGCCCCCTCACGGCGCGAGACCGCTCCGCCGCAGGCGCTGCGCCGTCGCCGGGGGGAGCTGGGCCAGCGCTGCGGAGGACAACCCCTCGTCCAGGTCCACCACCACCACCGCGAAGTCGGGTTCCCGGGGGAGGGGCAGCGGCCCGGAGAGGAGGCGGGCCGCGAGGTCGTCGAGTACCGCGTGGAGGGGAGCGGGGGACCCGGCGGCGCGCGCGCGGTGTTCGAGGCGGCGGCAAGCGGCTACCAACGCAGGCGTGTGCAGCGAGAGCGGATCCTCGCCTCCACCGAGGCTGCGCTCGTCGCGGGCCTGCAGCACCGGCAGCTCCCGGCCAGCCTCCCCGAGCCATCGCCGGCCCACCCCCACCACGAGCTCGGGTGGCAGCGCGTCGTAGCCGGTGCACTTCACGAGGAGCAGCGCCCACGCCGGCTCCTCCCACGCCACGGCCGCGAGGCGCTCGAGCACGGCCTGGGTGAGCAGGTCCAGGACCTCGGCGGCGAGGTCTTCGACCGGGCGGTTCTCCCGCTCCCACACCACCACCGTGCGGCCGGTGCCCTCGAGCGCAGAGGTGAGCCGGAGCAACCCCTCCGGACCCCAGGTCGCCTCCCAGGTGCGCGGGGGGTCGTTGGGACCGCGGGTCCACACGCGGTGGGGCAGGGCGTCGGACCACTCGTACCGCTCGTGGACCGGGCCCGCCAACGTCTCCCAGGTCCAGTCCATCACCCGCCCGTCCACCCGCGTGAACCGGCTGCGGGTCTCGAGGCCGGCGTGGGTGCGGTGTGTCCCGGTGATGGCGTCCGCGGTGTGCGCCCAGGTGTCGACGTCTACGCGGTCGAAGGGGTGGTGCCGCTCGGCCCGCACGAGGTGCCCCGCCGCGTCGAAGCCGTAGCGGGTGTAGCCGGCCGGGCTCGGGGGTGGTGCCGCCAGCGGACCGACCCGGGTGAGCCGCGCCCGCTCCTGGTACAGGGGACGCAGGTCGTGCAGGTTCTTCCCCCACTCCCAGCGGATCACCGACGCCCCCTCAGTGGACAGAGACCGACAACACGCGCCCCGTCTCGACACACAGGGCGGAGAGCCGCTTGCCGAAGCCCGCGCCGGTGTCGCACTGCACCACCCCGAGCGCGTCGCGCCGGCGCACCCGGGACAGCGGGGTGTGACCGGAGACGTGCACGGCGTCGTCGTCCGGGCGCCCCCGGGGGAGGCGGCGGTTCCACAGCGCGGCCTCGCGGGCCCGCTCCCGCGCGAACGGATCGGCGGACGTGAGCCCGGCGAGCGCCTCGCGGTCCACCAGCGCGTGGGTCACCACCAGGCCCGGCGCCCGGAACGAGATGGGGAGGCCCTGGAGGAACCGCAGGTCGTCGGGGTCGACCTCCCAGTGGTCGGGCCGGGAGGGGTCGTTGCTCTCGGCGTACGACCACAACGTGGCGGCCCCGCCCTGCACCAGCCAGGACAACACCTGGAACTGGACGAAGGCGTCCTCCGGGAGCGCCCGCGACGCGTTGGACCCCTTGCGGCCCCAGAACTCCCGGAAGGGCACCGTGTCCGGCGGCAGGCCACACTGCGCGCGATGGAGGACCTGGGGGGCCCTCGCCTCCAGCGCCAGCAGGAACATCTGCTCGTGGTTCCCCAGCACCGCGTGGTGGGTCCCGGCGGCGACGCCCCGGCGCACGTGTGCGACGGTCTGCGCCGACTGGGGACCGCGATCGACGAGGTCACCGACGGACACGATGCGGGGGGTGAGGCCCTCGCGGGCGGCGTGTGCCGCGATGCGGTCCTCGAGCCGGCGGAGGGCGTCGAACTGGCCGTGAACGTCGCCCACGACGGCGTGCAGGAGCATCAGAACCCGAGGGCTTCGAGGCGGTCGACCTCGGAGCGGTAGAACGCGAGGTGGTCGAACGGGTCGGGGACGTCGTCGGAGATCTGCCCGATCTCGTCCGCGTGGTCCGCGGGGACCTCCCCCAACAGGACGCCGTGGGACTGGGAGTCCACGGGCACGAGGCCGTCGTTCTGCCGCGGCCAGACGAGGAGGTAGGACGCGCCCATCAGCACGTCGACGACCTCGCCGTCCATCCGGTTCTGGCAGGCGGGCTCGAGGATCCCGCAGGAGCGGCCGAGCCACGAACCGTACCAGGTGGCCGGGTGATCGGTGAGGGCCACGTCCTGGACGGCCATCGTGGACTCCGCCAGCTGCTCCATCGCCGGCACGAACTCGGGGTCGTCCGGCTGCAGGCCGAGGATCGCGGAGAACACGCTGACGCCAACGTCGAACAGCGCCTCGTCGACGAGGCCGCCGTCGAACGCCAGCAGCACGAGATCCGCGATCGGGGTCCCCCGGTGCGGGGTGCCGAGCGTGGTCACCGACGCGATCACGTCGCCGCGGTTCCGTCCGGCGGGCGAGGCCAGGAGCCGCGCGTCGATGCCGCCCTGGGAGTGGCCGAACAGGTTCACGCGGCGGTGTCCGCGCGCCAGGAGCTCGTCGACGTACGAAGACCACTCGCTGGCGCGCGCTTCGGAGTCGGAGAACGCCGCCACGCCGGGGCTCGAGACCTCGAGACCCTGGGCCTCGAGCGTGCTCGTGACCCGGTAGAAGTAGTCGACCCCGAACACCGTGTCGGAGCCGGACAACCCGTGCATCAGGAGCACGGGGTACCGCGAGAACGGGAGCTCGCACCCCGCGTCACACGACACGCCGAGGTCGTAGGTCCACGGGGTTTCGAGGGGCTCCGCGGGCGCGATGGTGACGAGGACCTCACCCGAGCGCGCCGGGATCAACGTGACCCCCGCTGGGTCGTGCGCGAGCACCACCGTGTCCTCGAGGAGCGTGCGGCCACCGGGGTCGACGGCGGACACCACCACGTCGCGGTCGGCGTCGACGTGGATCCGCAACACCGAGTCGCGCGCGCCTGCGGTGGCGTGGAGCCCGGCGACACACGCGGACTGGTCGACGTGCAGGATCGGCCGACCCTGCAGCGCCGCGTCGCCCTCGACGGTGGGCAGCGTCGCGCACGCGGGGGGCGCCGTGGTCGCGCCCGTGTGGGTGCTCGGGGTGCTGTCGGGGGTGGAGCCCGACGCGGCCGGACCGAGGTCTCCGTCGGACTGGCAGGCGGCGAAGAGGGCGAGCACCATCGCGAACTCCGGTGGGGAGAACCCCGATCCGAACCTACCGGATACCGCCCCGGCCCCGGCGGAGCAACTGCGCCGCGTCACGAGGGTGGAAACAGCTCGGAGAGCAGGCCGGCCGGCACGATCCGGAGCTGGTCGAGCGCGCAGTCCCCGGGCCCCTTGTCCTGCCGCCACCGGAGCACCTTCGCGGGGTGGCGCAGCCGGCGCCCGGAGTGCTGGGTCGACGAGACCTCGACCACCTGCTCGAGGCGCAGCGGCACCCAGGACAGGTCCTTGCCTGCGTTCCAGCGGCTGTGTTGGTCGGGCCGGTGCTCCCCCTCCGCCCAGGCGGCCCAGGGGTGGTCGACGGGCGTGGTCAGGGGCGCCAGGACCTGCGCCAGGCGCTCGCGTTCCCGCTTCGTGAAGGAGGCCGCCACGCCGATGGGGTGCAGCGCGCCGTCGCCGTCGAACAGCCCGAGGACCAGCGAGCCCACCTCGGTGCCCTGCCCGCCCTTGTGCCAGCGGAACCCGGCGACCACGCAGTCGAGCGTGCGGACGTGCTTGACCTTCACCATCGCGCGTTTCCCCGGCTGGTAGGCCTGGTCGGTGCGCTTGGCCATGACCCCGTCGAGGCCTGCGCCTTCGAACCGTGCGAACCAGTCTTGCGCGACGGCGGGATCGGTGGTGGCGGGGGTGGCGCGGACGCGGTCGTGGGGACGGAGGTGCGCCAACAGCGCTGCCCGCCGCTCCTCGAAGGGGCGGTCGCGCAGGTCGAGGTCGTCGAGGGCCAGCAGGTCCCACGCCACGAACGACGCGGGGAGCTCGGTGGACAGGCGCTGCACGCGAGACGCTGCAGGGTGGAGGCGGAGCTGCAGCGACTCGAAGTCGAGCGCGCCGCCCCGGGCGATCACCACCTCGCCGTCGACCACGGCCACGTCGGGGAGCGCGCTCCGCAGGGCCTCTCCGACCTCGGGGAAGTACCGGAGCAGCGGCCGACCGTCCCGCGACGAGAGCTCGAGCGAGTCCCCGTCCTTGAACACCAACACGCGGAACCCGTCCCACTTGGGCTCGTACGACCACCCCTCGCCCGTGGGGAGCCCGTCCGCGAGCACCCCCAGCATCACCTCGAGCGGCGGACGGAAGGGCAGTCCCACGCGACCTCCGCGGCCCGATCAGGGCGCCTGGAACCCTTGCTTCTTGTGGGTCCCGTCGCAGAACGGCTTGTTGCCCGACGCGCCGCACCTGCACAGCGCCGTGCGGTCGCCGCAGAACACCACGGTGCCGGCAGCGTCTGCGACGACCACGGCGCCGGTCACGAGGAGCGGACCGTGGGGTCGGACCTCGACCGCCAGCTCGGTTCCGGACGGGGTTCCCAGCGTGCCCACCGGCCACCGCGCGGCGTCGGTGAACCCGAGCGCCCGGTGGGAGCCGTCGCAGTGGGGCTTGTTCTGGGAGCCGCCGCAGCGGCAGAGCCACACCTCGGCCCCGGGCGCGCCCGAGACCTTGGCGTTCGGGCAGTGGTACGGGCCGCTCTCGGTCCCTTCGATGGTCACGGCGTCACCCATGGGCGCTCCTGGTCCGGCGTCACTCCGCCGGCTGGGGGGGGGGCTCGTCCCCGGCGACCGGGGCGTCGACGGGGGCCTCGGGCTCGGTGGCTTCGGCCGGCTCGTCGTCGTGCGCGATCGGAGCCGTCTCGGCGGCTTCCGGGGCTGCTTCTTCGCCTTCGGCGCCGCGGCGGCGACGGAGCACACGCTGCGACGGGGGAGCCGGCTGGAGCGCGCGCTTCGCGAACTCCGGGCGCTCGGTGGGCGTGAACAACCCGGCGGCCTGCGCCTCGATGATGGCCTGCACCCGCAGCAGCAGCTGGTCGTAGTACTTCGCCTCGAGGCTGTTCTGCGCGGCCCGCTCCTTCGCGCGGAGGTACTCGCCGTGCGCGGGGATGTACTGGTCGCGGCCTTCGAGCACGTGGCCGAGCGCGGCGAACGCGCGGCCGTGGCTCGGGTCCTTGCCGATGTGCTGGCGCAGGGCCTGCTCGGCGCTGTCGAAGTCGCCTTTGGCGAGGTCGATCATCGCGCGCTCGACCGTGATGCGCCGGGCCCGCTCGTGACCGCGATCGGTGAGCTTCTTGGCCTGGCCGAGCAGCCAGGAGGCGCGCTCCGGGTCGCCGCCTTCCTCGCGCACGAGCGTGGCGAGGAGCAGGCACGCTTCGGGTGCGCGGCGATCGCCCTTGATGGCCTCCTCGAGGAGCGTCCGCGCTTCGGCGCGCAGGGTCACGGCCTGGTCGGTGTCGACGCGGGCGCGCTCGAGCAACAGGTCCGCGAGGCGGCCGATCTGCGTCGGGTCCTCGGGCGCCAGGCGGACGGCCTCGCGCAGCAGCGTCTCGGCTTCGCCGAGGGCCTCGAGCCCCTCTTCGCGCCGGGCCAGGCCGAGCAGGCCGTAGCTGTCCGGCAGCATCGGGTCGATCTCCATCGCCTTCTTGAGGTGCTCGATGGCCTCGTTGCGGCGGCCCACCCGCTGCAGCACGGCGGCGAGGCGGGTGTGGAGGCGGCTCTCGGTGGGGAACAGGGCCACGCCCTGCTCGAGCACGGCGATCGCGCGGGTGCGCTGGCGGCGAGCGAGCTGCCAGCTGACGACCTGCTGGAACAGCTCCGGTACCGGCGCCTTCGCGAGCGCGGCTTCGAAGATCGGGTCGATGGCCTCGACCTTCACGTCTTCGGCGCTCGACAACACGAGCTCCATCTGGAGGAGCCACGCGTCGGCGTTGTGCGGGTTCTGGCGCAGGACCTCGGCGAGGCGCTGATCCGCGAGGTCGAGCCGCGGCTGCTTGCTGCGGATCAGGCCCTCGACCATCTCGAGCACCATGTCGTGGTCGGGGAGCTCGAACCGCGGGCGCAGCTTGAGCGCGCGGCCGGCGACCGCGAACCGGGAACACTCCTGCTCGTACGCCAGGCGCTGCAGGCCCTGGGCGTTGTTGGCCATGGCTGCGTACATGTCGGCGAGGCGGGCGCAGACGTCGAAGTCGGCGACCTCGCGCCAGGCGAGCTGCGAGCGGACGATCGGGTGCACGCGGTAGCGGCGGTCCTCTTCGGTGCCGCAGATCTCGAGCAGGCCGAGCGACAGCAGCTCGAGGCGGCCGTTGCGGGACACGCCGAGCTCGTTCGACAACGTGGCGCCGTCGACCGGGATGCGGAGGTGCGCGAGGCGCGCGAGCATGGTGCGGAGCTCTTCCGGGAGCTTCTCGAGGCGGCGCTCGATCTGCTTCTCGGTCGGGCCGAGGTCGCCCACGGACTCCATCTTGTAGAACTTCGGGTCTTCGACCGCGGCGAGGCCGTCCTGGCGGATCCGCGTGGCGATGGCGAACGTCTTGGCGGCGAACGCGTGGCCGTGGATGCGCTCCCAGATGGGGCCGTACTTGTCGCGCGGGAAGTCGATGGCCTTGTTGGCCTCGAAGATCTCGTGCAGGAACCGACCCTTGACGCCACCGACCTCGAACTTGCGGAGGTGCTGGGCCTCGCCTTCGCGGTGGAACGTGGGGACGCGGGTGGAGATGAACACCACCGGCAGCGCCGCCGTGCCCGTGAGCATGGCGAGCAGGAGGAGCTCGAGGCGCGACCGCCGGAAGAAGTCCTGGTCGCGGCCCATGCCCTTCTCGAGCTCGCGGATCACGAACACCTTGCCCTGGAGCGCGGGGTTCCCGAGCACCTCGAGCGCGGCGCGGTTCACGTCGGCGGCGGTGTGGGCGCCCTTGAGGACGTCGAACAGCCGGTCGTCGCCGACCTCCTTGCCGATGTACGCGAGGCGGGTGGCGAGGGTGTCGTGGCCCATGCCCCAGCCGAGCCAGAGGTCGGGGAGGCGCTGCAGCCCGGCCTTCTTGATGGCGTGCTCGACCACCTGCGTGCGGCCCACGCCCGACGGGCCGTGCACCACGATCGGACCACCGGCACCGAGGAGGGCCGCCAGCGCGTCGACCTCGCCGCCACCTTCGGCGTCGCGACCGGCGAAGACGAACTTCGGCGCGGCGATCTCGCCGGGGGCGAGGGGCTTCGCCTTCTTGACCTCGGGCGCGCCGTCTTCGGCGACCGGGGCCGCGGCCGGGGCGACCTCGGGGAGGGCCTGGAGGAAGGGCTTGCCCTTGTTCTTGTCGTGCTGGACGCGCAATCCGGCGAGCGACTGCCCGAACGCGAACGGGTTGTACGCCCGCGCGATGATCAGGAGCTCCGGCTTCTGGCGCGAGCGCTGCAGGATCTCGCCGAGGGCCTTGACGCCTGCTGCGTCGGCGGCTTCAGGCTCGACGAGCACCACGAGCCCGCCCGCGTGCGCGAGGGCCGGGCCGAGCGCGTCCGCGGTCACACCCTGGGCGACGTGGGCCACAGCGGGGCCCGACAGCGCCATGGGCTGTAGTCCCTGCCGCGCCCGCAGCGCGAACATCACCTCGGGATCGCGCAACAACGCGGCGCCGACGGCGACCACGCACTTTCCCGACTCGATCGCTTTCTCGACGCGGCTCATCTCGTTCCTCGACGTGGGGTGCCTGCGAACAGCGCCCAGGGAGCGCCGCGGTAACGCAGGAACGCCACGGAAGCTACGACGCCGGCCGCGGCCCGGGCAACGCGACGTGCCAACCGAGGGACCGCGACAGGTGGCGGAGCATCGCGTGTCCCCGGACGCTGCCGCCCTTGGCGTTGATCCGCGGCGACGCCACCGAGATCCCCGCGATGCCTGGCGCGATCGCCACGATCACGCCGGACACCCCGGACTTCGAGGGCAGGCCCGTGGCGACGAGGTGCGCGCCGCTCTCGTCGTACATCCCGCAGGTCGCCATCAGCGCCACGATCGTGGCTGCCGTGCTCCGCGACAACACCCGCTCCCCCGTCGGCGCCAACCCACCGGCGGCCAACACGGCGCCGAACCGCGCCGACTCCGCCACGCCACCCTCCAGACTGCACAGCGCGAAGTAGGCCTCGAGCACGTCCTCGACGGAGCCCTCGAGGAGGTTCGCCGCCTTGAGCAGGTGCGCGATCGAGCGGTTGCGGTGCCCGGTGCGCCGCTCCGAGACCCACACGCGCTGGTGGAAGGTGGGACGGGTGCCGTACAGCTTCTCGGCCCACCGCTCGATCCACCCGAGGCGCCCCTCGAGATCGCCCTGCAGCTGGGCACACAAGGCGATGGCGCCCGAGTTGATGAGCGGGTTCCCGGGCTTGGGGCCGCGCCACTCGAGCTCGCCGACCGACGCGAACGACCCGCCCGTCGGCTCGGTCCCCACCACCGAGAAGACGGCGTCGGGGCCACGCTCCTCGAGGAGTCCGGCGAGGAGGCACAGCTTGGCGGAGCTCTGGAACGTGAACCGGTGGGTGGCGGCGTCGCCGGCAGTGACCACCGTGCCGTCCGGCAACGCGATGGCCGCGCTCGTGAGCTCGGGATCGACGGTGGCGAGCTCGGGGATGTAGGCCGCAGGCGCGCCGTCCGTCAGCGGCCGTGCTGCGGAGACCGCGAGGTCGAGGGCGCGGCGGAGGTCGTCGGTGGTCACGCGGCACCGTACGCCGTCGCGTAGGGGCGCTGCAAGCGGGGATCGGGCTCCGCGGACACCGGTCGGTAACCCCAGGAGAGGCTCGCCCGCGTGAGGAGCTGGCCCCCGGAGGGTGCGTTGCGTTCGCGATTCCATGCGGTGCGGAGCGATCTCGAGTCCCAGGACGGCGGTCTGTCCGAGGACGAGGTGCCGGAGTCGCCGCAGCCGTCGCTGCGCCTCGGTGCTGGATGGCGCACCCCCGCACACGCGCCTCCGCGGCGCGCGTGGGGCCCGCGTGCAGCGGTGGGGCTCGTGGGGGCGGCGGGCGGAGTGCTGGTGGGCCTGTCTGCGGCGCTCGCGGTCGCGGCGGGGCTCGCCGGCGCGTGGCTCCTGCTGGCGTGACCGGACCGCCCGGGGCATCCTGGGCGCGTGATCGGCGTCTTCGATTCGGGCTACGGCGGGCTGTCGGTGCTGCGGCACCTGCGGCGCGTGTTGCCCGCGCGCGACTTCCTGTACCTGGGGGACAGCGGTCGTGCGCCGTACGGCGGGCGCTCCGTGCACACGATCCTCGACCTCTCGGAGCAGGCCTGCGAACGCCTGTTCGACGAGGGGTGTCGGCTCGTCGTGGTCGCGTGCAACACGGTCTCGTGTGTGGCGCTCCGCCACCTGCAGCAGCGGTACGCAGGTCCCGGCAGCGGCAGGCGCGTCCTCGGCGTCACCATCCCCGGGGCCGAGGCGGCGGTGGCGGCGGGTCCGGGGCGGATCGGCGTGTTGGCGACCACGCGCACCGTCGCCAGCCTCACGTACGTCGCGGAGATCCACAAGCTGGCGCCCGAGCGGGAGGTGGTGCAGCGCGCGGCTCCGCTCCTCGCCCCCCTCGTGGAAGAGGGCTGGGAGGACACCGAGCTCGCGTCCGGCGCGGTCCGGCGGTACCTCGCCGCGCTCGGTCCGGTCGACGTGCTGCTGCTCGGCTGCACGCACTACCCGCTGCTCCGCCCCGTGTTCGACGCCGAGGTGGCCCCCGGGACGCGGGTGGTCGACCCTGCGCCATGGCTCGCGGAGCGGCTCGTGGACTGGCTCGCGCGGCACCAGGGCTTCGACGAGCCGGGCGCGGGCGCGCTCCACGTGTTGTGTACGGGCGACCCGGTCGCGTTCGCCCAACACGGCGCGCGGTTCCTGGGGGAGCCCCTGGTGTCGGTGCACCACGTGGCCGAGGTGGCCGGCCGGCTCGAGCGCCGCGACCCGTCCGCCGCACCCGTAGGCCAGTTCGTTCGGTCGTAGCGCCGTTCGTTCGGTCGTAGCTCAGAAACAGATCTGGCGGGGACCCACGCCGGTGACCTGCCCGTCCGCCGCGAACGTGGGCGTGGCCGACCAGCTCACCTGGCCCACGCGCCAGATCTGCCCCTGCTCGATCGCTGCGCTGTCGTCGAACACGAGCGAGCCCTCGAGCCACACCTTGACCGTCGCGGTGGTGATGCCGTCGCCGTTGCCCAGGAAGTCGTGCACCACGATGTCGTAGGCGCCGTCCGCCGGGTGGAGCACGTTGATGTTCTCCGGGCCGAACCCGCCCTGGTCGTCGATGTCGAGGCGCGGGTCGTCGTCGGTGCCCGACACCCCCCAGTCCTCGTTCTTGTTGCACCAGTTGCACACGCTCGGCACGTCGAACATCGCGGCGCCCGCGAGGTTCAGGTGCAGGTCGATGTCGGCGGCGGGGCCGTCCCACGAGAGCTCGACGTGCAGGTCGTCTTCGGGGATCGCCTCGAACGTGCACACCGCGGGGATCGAGGCCGTGCCCACCGTGTTCGTGACCAGCACCATGATCTGCCAGGTCCCGGCGACGTCGACTCGGAGGTCCACGTCGCGGGTGTCGTCCGGGTCGAGGGGGATCGAGCCGTCCGACGCGGCAGGGCGCTGCGTGACGAACCACTGGTACGTGAGCGGCTCGAACCCGGCCGGATCGTACGAGCCCGCGGCGGAGAACCGGATGTTCTCGGGGCCCGTGAGCTGCACGTCGGTCGGGCAGTCGATCACGGCGACGGGGTACTCGAAGTCACCCCCGCCGTTGCCGATCAACAGGACCGTGGTCTCGGGCTCGTCGGGGTCGTTCGTCCGCACGGTGACCGTGGCCGTCGCGCCCTCCGCGCCGTTCGGGGCGTACTCGACGATGCCGGTGGTGCGGTCGCCGGGGACCACGGTCGCGGGCTCGAGCCGCGTGATGACGAACTCGGCGGGGCCGTCGAGCACCATCTCGGTGATCTCGAGGTCCGCGTCTCCTTCGTTCACGACCTCGAACACGAAGTAGTCGGTGTCGCTCGGGGCGACCTCCGGGAGCTCGATCGTCTGCGCGGGCGCGATCGCCACGTCCGGGAACGGCAGGTCGACACCCCGCCCCACCAGCGGCACCCGGACCGTCGCGTGCTCCTCGTCGGTCGTCTCGAGGAGCAGGTTGGCCTTGTACGTCCGGAAGGTCGGCGGCGTGAACCGCAGGGTGACCTCGACGGATTCGTCGGGGGCGACGGAGAGGTCGAGCGGCTCGACGAGCGCGAAGATGCCAGCCTCGTCGTCGACCACGCCCGTGACGCCCATCGTCTTGAGGCCGGCGTTCGAGATCGCGAACGTGGCCGTGCCGGACAACGGCGGGCCCACGTCCCCGAAGTCGACCACGTCGGGGGCCGACGAGAACACAGGGTAGAGGTCGGAGAACTGCTGGTCGGGACCGCCGCAGCCGACCAGGAACAACGCGCCGAGCACCGCTCTCATGGACACTCCCTCGTGCCGCCCGCGTCCCACGGGCGCTCGTTCGATACCCCGAAGCTGCCTTCCGGCCAGTTGACCTGACCGACCTCCCAGACCTCGTTGCGGCGCAGGACCTTGCTGCTCGTGTGGACCAGCTGGCCGGAGGTGAACACGCTCACCGTCGCGGTCACGTCGCCGTCGTCCCCGTCGTCGAACAGGTGGACCCGCACGGGGTAGGCGCCGTCGGCGGGCTCGCGGACGTTGATGTTCTCCGGACCGAACCCGCGGTCGTCGTCCAGATCGAGGGACGGGTCGTCGGTCGCGGACCCGGGCGCGCCCCAGTTGGGGTTGCGGTTGCACCAGCTCACGTCCCCGGGGACCGAGTAGAACGGGGCGTCGTCTTCGGCGAGGTGCAGGTCGAGGTCGGAGGTGGCGCCGCTCCACGAGAGCTCGACGTGGAGCTGGTCGACGGGGACGGCGTCGATCACGCACTTCGTGGGGGTGGACGGCACCCCGAGCGCGTTGACCACCTGCAGCTGCACCTCCCACAACCCGGCGGCGTCGAGCAGCACCTCGGTGGTCGGCTGATCGGTGGGGGTGGGTTGGCGGCTCGCGTCGGCGGCGGCCGGGCGGCGCACGATGCCCCACGTGTAGGTGAGGTCGAGGTCGTTCGGGTCCGAGGAGCGGGTGCCGTCCAGCGTCACCGAGACGGGCCCCGCGAGGTCGACGGTGCCGGGGCAGTCGATGCGGGCCTCGGGATAGTCGGCGGTGCCTCCACCGTTGCCCTCGAGCGCGACCTCGACCTCCGGCTCGTCGGGGTCGTCCGAGGGGATCACGAGGGTGCCCGAGTCGCCGCTGCCCGTCACGGGCGCGTACGTGACCAGGAGGGACCGCGTCTGGCCGGGCGCGAGCGTGGCGCCCGAGTAGTCGGTGTCGAGCGCGAAGACGCCAGCGCCGGACTGGGTGAGGGTGCCGAGGTGCAGGTCGGCGTCGCCGACGTTCTTCACGTCGAAGAACAGGGTGCGGTCGTCGCCGGGCGCCACGGTCTCGAAGGGGAGCGAGGTGGGCGAGACCTCGATGTCCGGCGCGTACGGCACCCGGCCGAGCCCGGTCACGGGCACCGCCAGCGTGGGCTCGTCGCCGTCGTTGGTCTCGAACACGAGGGCGGCTTCGGCCGGCGCCACGGCGGTGGGCGTGAAGGTGAGGAGGAACGAGAGCCCGTCGCCGGGCTCGAGCGCGAGGTCGCCGACCCCCGCCTCCAGGGAGAACTGCGCGGCGTCGGTGCCCTCGAGGGACACGGTGCCCACGAGATCGGCGCGGCCGCCGTTGTCGACGAACACCTCGAGCGTCCCGGAGGCCTCGTCCGCCACGACCTCTCCGAAGTCGAGGGGCGTGGGCAACACCGACAGCTCCGGCGTGAGCGTGACGAGGTTGATCTCCTGCCCGCAGCCAGCGAGCGCGAGCGCGAAGAGGGTCACGGCGGTCCGCGACGACGGCATGGTGTCTCCCGGGGCGCAGTGTAGCCTCCCGCTGGCGATCAAGCTGGAGGACGCAGCCGGCGGCGGGCCTCGAGCCCGAGCTCGACGGCGAGCCAGACCCACGGGGCGCCGTGCATCAGGAGGTCGCCCACGTCCATGGCAGACATCCCCTGGCCGCCACCCAGCACCCAGCGGACCTTCCCCACGAGGTGGGGCTCCGGGAGGAAGGGGGCGAGCCCCAGGGTCAGCGACGCAACGAAGGAGGCAGCCAGACGGTTCATGCGTGCACCCGGCCGTCGAAGGCGTCGAGCGTGTGGTTCAGGGGCTCCGCCGAGTGGGCGAACTCCGAGGACGAGGCGGAGCGGAAGCTCGCGATCAGTCGTTCCCCGAGACCGTCACGGTGCCTCCGATGGTGTCGATCTCGTCCACCAGGGCCTGGGCTGCGACATCGGTCAGGCGAGTGTTGTCGGCGATGACAACCTCGCGCACCACCTGCGCCAGACCGAACAGCGCGGTCACATCGGTGAGTCGATGGTTTCCATGGTCGGGACGATAGTCATCAGAGTGCCCGCGACCATAGTACTCGTCGAGCGATCCGATGGAGAGGTCCCCGACCGAGGTGAGGCGTTCGAGACCAGACAGCGACCCCAGCGCATCGTTGCCGTCGATGTCCAGGACGCCCCCGACCGAAGTGAGGTTGTCGAGTCCGCTCAAGCTGATCAGGGAAGGGTTGTCGACGACCCCGACGTCGAGACCCACCGAAGTGAGGCTTTCCAGGCCGACCAACGTCTCCAGCACCGGGTTGTTTTCGATGGTCAGGGTGCGAACCGACCGGACCTGGTCGAGCCCGCTCAACGTCTCCAACCCGTCGTTCTCGGTGATCCGGAGGACGCCCCCGACGGAGCGGACTCCCTCCAGCCCAGTCATCGTCGTCAGTCCGGGGTTCTCCGTGAACATGAGGTCCTGCCCGACACTCGTGAGTTGTTCGAGCCCGCGCAGCGTCTTCAGGCCCTGGTTGTAGGCAATCAGGACATCGCGACCGACCGATGGGAGTCGTTCGAGCCCGCTCAGCTTTGTCAATCCGGTGTTTTCCATGATGACGAGATCGCGACCGGCAGCTTCACGATGCTGGGACTGCTTGCCGTTGCCTTCCGCCGCAGAACCCGCAACGGCGTCCCAGTCGCGTCGCTGCCGTCCCGTCCCCCGGATGCCGGCGCGACAGGACCTCTCGCGGCGAGGTAAACGGGCGCATGCCGAGCCACGCCGTCCAGTTCCCCGAGGGCCAGACCGGCTCGACCCTGCTGCGCGATGCGCTGGCCGAGGCCGTCTCGGCGTTCCCCGACGTGTTCGGCCACCTCGCGGTGCCCGCGGACGGGCGCTCGTTCAAGCGGTGGCTGCCCGACGGGCTGGCGACGTTCGAGGCGCGGCGGGTGGCCTCGGACCGGCGGGTGGACGTCGCGCGGCGGCTCGCGGCGTTCGTCCCGGCGCGCGCGACCCTGGCGACCGATTCCGGGCCGCGGCCGCTGGTCGACGCGCTGCGCGACACGGCGGCCCGGACCGCCCCGCACGTGCTCACCGGCCGCGCCCGACCGGGCTGGGTGCCCGAGGTGTCGTGGGACGGTCGCGCGTGGCGGGGGCGCGAGCTCGCCGACCTCGCGGGCCTCCTGCGCGAGCGGAGCCAGCTCACGACGCCGGCCGCCGAGGCTCTCCGCCGCGTCGCCGACACCTGGCTCGACGCCCCCGTCGACCTGCGCGGCCACACCTTCGTCGTGCTCGGCGCCGCCGCCGAGCTCTCGCCCACGCCCTACCTGCTCGCCGCGGGTGCCCGCGTGGCGTGGGTCGACCGGGTCGCGCCCCAGCTCGACCCCGACGCGTTCGCGGGCACCCTCGTCCACGCCGGCGCCTCCGACCTGCTCGGAGACCCGGCGTCCGTGAGGGCCACCATCGCAGCCGAGCCGGGCCCCCTGCACCTCGGTCTGTACGCCTACGCGCCGGGCGGCGGGCGCGAGCTGCTCCTCACCACCGCGATGAACGCGATCGCCGAAAGCCTGCCGCCCGCCTCGGTCGCGTCCGTGGCGATGTGGGTGTCGCCGACCACGCCGGGCGAGCTGTCGCCAGACGACCGCGCGGACCGCGAGCGCCGCCGCGCGACCGCCCCCCGCTGGCAGCGCGCGCTGGCCCGGGCCCGTGTCCTGCGCGAGGGGTCGCTCCGGCACGGCTCGGCCGAGATCTCGCGCTCGATCGTGCCCCTGCAGGGACCGACCTACCTCGCGGCCCAGGTGCTCGGGAAGCGGATGGTCGCCGAGCGCTGGGTCGCCGACCACGCGCCCACGCGGGTCTCGGCCAACGTGGCCGGGATCACGCACACCCGGTCGCTCGAGCACCCGCTGTTCCTGGCGGGGTTCCTCGGCGCGCCCGCGTTCGGCATCGAGATCTTCCAGCCCGACGCCACCCGCACGCTCGCCACCCTGCTGATGCTCCACGACGTGCTGCACCCCGACGCGCCCGCCGCCGCCGCCGTGCCCCCGGCGGAGCGCGCGCGCCGCGTGGCCGCGCAGTCGGTCCACGGCGGGGTCCGCACCGCGCCGTTCCAGCTCGATCCCACCATCCGCGTGGCCGCCCTGCTGGGCCTCGGGCGTCGCCCGGGCCTGCTCCTGAAGCTCCGCGGAGGCCCGTGATGCGCCGCCGAGGGGAGCAGGACCTCATTCGATGAGGTCTGGGTCGACACCGTGGACCGCGAGGGGCAGCACCACCACCTTGCCGGCGGCGGCCGATGTATCCTGGAGCCGGGGGGCCCCGTGTTCGTCGCCATCGTCTCTGGCGCCTTCGCGCGCCCTGCCTGCCACACCCCGGCGATGCGCGGCACCAGCGCCTTCGCGGGCACCGTCTACGAGGCCTACCGCCCGGCGGCCGTAGGCTCCGTGGACTCCGCGATCTACCCGCTGCGCGTCCACTACCGGCGCGAAGAGGACGCCGGCCGCGCCGCGAGCCTGGTGCTCCCCGCGCTCGAGCGGTCCTGGTCCGTCCTGATCGACGAGATGGGCTGGCCAGCACCGCCGCCGGACGGGCTCTCGGGAGGCAGCGACGCGCTCGACGTGTACCTCACCAATGAGGGCACCGGCGGTGGCGCATGGGTGTGGGGGGGCGGACCCGACGTCATCGCGGACGACGACTGGTACACGGTGCCCTCGCACATGGCGATCGACGAGACCCTCTCGGAAGACGACATGCTGTACTACGCGGCACACGAGCTGAACCACGTGTCGCAGTACGCGATGGACGCCCAGGAGGTGAGCACGTTCATCTGGGAATCCACTGCCGAGGCGGTGGCCGTGATGGTGGACGACAGCCAGCCGTACATCGCGTGGGGGGGCATGCCGGACTTTCAGGCCTACCCGTTCCTGAGCCTGGTGTTCGATGCCTACCAACCGGAGGTCATCGCGTACGACTCGGGCTCCACGTACGAGTACGGCGGCATCATCTTCACGATGTTCGTGGAGCAGCGCTACGGCAGCAACGACGGCACCACGTTGTTGGCGCTGTGGGACGCGCTCGCCCAACCTTCGGCGCGCGTGGACGCCGACTTCCTCGACGGGCTCGCGTCGATCGAGCCCAGCGGCTCCCTGGCGGCGCTGTACACCGAGTTCGCGGTGTGGCGGATGTTCTCGGGCGAGCTCGATGACGGAGCGCACTTCGAGGACGGAGCGCTGTGGGGCGTGAACGACCAGGTCGGCGTGGAGGCCACCCTCACCCTGGCCGACGTCG
>JBIKWC010000331.1:0-7924 GCA_044356535.1 Myxococcota bacterium | reverse complement strand
TGGCAACGACGTGCTCACCGTGTCGGCGGACACCCTCCGCCAGACCTTCGACACCAACTTCTTCGGCCTCGTCGGGCTCACGGTCGCCCTGGTCCCCCTCCTCCGCAGGAGCGCGGCGGGCCGCGTCGTGAACCTGTCGTCCATCATGGGGTCGCTCGCGGCCCACGGACCGGGCGGGCCGATCGTCGACAACAAGCCCTTCGCGTACGACGCCTCGAAGACGGCCTTGAACGCGTTCACGGTGCACCTCGCGCACGCCCTGGCCGGCGACGAGATCCTGGTGAACAGCGCGCACCCGGGCTGGGCGAAGACGAAGCTCGGCAGCGAGTGGGCGCCGATGACGGTCGAGGAGGGGGCCGAGACCGCAGTCCTCCTCGCGACCCTGCCCGACGGCGGCGCCACCGGCGGCTTCTTCTTCAAGGGCGACCCGATCGCCTGGTGATCCGCGCCGCGACGGACCACACTGCGGCATGGGTCGTGGTCCCGATCCGGAAGACGAAGCGGCGTTCGGCGAAGCCATGGTGCCGAAGCTGCGCCGCGCGGTCGAGGAGCTGTCGTGGCTGCTCGGCCGCGGCTACGCCGACACCGCCGCCGTCGAGGTGGTCGGCAACCGACACCAGCTCACGCTGCGCCAGCGCAAGGTGGTCGCGCGCGCCTCGTGTGGCGACGAGGTCCTGGCGCGCCGCGCAGCGCTCCGACGCCCCCTCTCCGCCCCCCTCGCCGTCGACGGATTCAACCAGCTGATCGGGCTCGAACGCGCGCTCGCCGGGGGCCCGGTGTTCCGCGGTCGGGACGGCGCGCTTCGCGATCTCGCCGCAGTCCACGGCACCTGGCGGCCCCAACCCACCACCGACCCCGCGCTCGACCTGCTCGCCGCCCGCCTGCCGGGCGCAGCGACCTGGTTCCTGGATCGGCCCGTCTCGAACGCCGGCCGGCTCGCCGAGAACCTCCGGGCCCGGGCCGCCGCGAACGGCCTCACCTGGACGGTGCACGTGGTCGACGGCGCCGACGGGGCGTTGCTCGCGAGCGGCCTCCCGCTGGCGACGGGCGACGGCGGCCTGCTGCAGCGGGCGCCCTGGGTGGACCTCCTCGGGGCGTGTCTGCCCGCGGAGGCCTGGGTCGTCGACCTCGGCTGATCAGGCCCCGTGGATGGGCAGGAGCGGCCCCGTGAGGCCCAGACGGTGCCAGCCGAGGGCCACGCCGTCGCACCTGGCATCGAGCTCGCAGAACCGGCAGGCATCGGACTTCGCGAACCGCAGCACGTCCGGCACGAACAGCAGCGCCTCGCCGAGCTGGTGGTCGGCGTCGACGTACCAGCGGTTCCGGGTCCGCGTGGCACGCTCCGCGAGGTCCGGCACCACCCGCCGCAGCGGGGAGAGCAGGCAGGCCGGCACCCCCTTCACGGAGAAGGGCAACACCGACAGCAGCGCGCGCACGTCGACGAGCGCTTCCACCACGTCGACCACCGGCGGCGGCGGCGGGCCACCGTCCGGGTAGGGCCACGCCACCACCACCTGTCGCGGCGCACGATCGCGGACCTGGCCGAGCAGCGCGCCGAGCTTCGGCAACACCGCCTCCTCCAGCGGGACCGTGAGCACGAGGCCCGGGGGCAGGGCCGCGAGCGATTCCACGTCGCGCACGGTCACCGCCACCTGATCCGCGACCCCCACCCACGCGGCCACCGTCGCGGGCTCGGCGTGGGCCGTGATCACGGCCGCCCCGCTGGCGCGGAGCTTCGGCACGAGCGCCACCACCGACGCCACCCGCTCCTCGGGGACCCCGGACAACACGACGCGATCGGCTGGTTTGCCGCGGGGACCGACCGCCGCGAAGTGGACGACGTTGGCCACGAGCTCGTCGTCCGTCAAGGCGCGCGAGGGCGTCGGCGCACCCGCTCCGAGGCGCGCCCGGAACACCGGAGACACCCGCAGCTGCAGCGTGTCCGGCACGGGCACCGCCCCCGAGGCAGTGAACCGCAGGCTCATCCCGCGGGCGTCAGGTGGAGGTGCGTGAGGCCGTCGAGCTCCCACAACACCTGGAAGTCCGCCAGGGGGTACCGACGGCTCTCGTCGATCGCGTTCCAGGGGTTCGGGTCGGCCACGGAGACCTCGCCCGTCACTCGCTCGACCAGCACCCAGACCGGTTGGGCGCGCCCACCGTTGCGCTCCCAGATCCGCGCCAGCCAGGGGAGCTGGGTGGAGAACTGGTACTTCCGGATCACCGCCACGCGCACGTCGCGATCGGGGTCGTCGAAGGTCGACCCGATCCGGCCGCCGAAGAGCGCGCGCGCTGCAGCGGACACGGTCACGGCGTCCCCGTCCGGCACCAGGCGCTTCACGGCATCGATCAACACCGCGCCCGCCGCGTTGCCGGCGGTGGCCTCCCGCGCGTCGACCACCCCCTGGCACGCGTCGCGGATCGCATCGTCCCCGGCGCGAATGCCAGCCACGTGCAAGGTGAAAATCCAGGTCGCGAAGGTGTAGGGGAGCAGATCCTCGTACATGCGTGGACCTCCAGGGTCGGGGGGCCGGATTATACGGGGGCCCGATGTCGATGCCCATGCTCCTCTCCCTGGCGTTGCTGTCCTGCACCGGACACCCCACCCCGTTCGACGGCGACGCGCGGCCGCGGACCCCCACCTTCGCGGATCCGGGGCTGGCGGTCACCGGCGCGTCCGAGGCGCTCCAGCTGTGGAAGCTGCGGGGGCGCTACCAGCTCCCGGCGACCACGGTCCCGGCAGGCTTCGTCGCCAACGATCGCTTCCCCATCGAGGTGGAAGCCGCGGCGATGAAGGAGCGCAAGGCCACGAACGTGTTCCGAGGCCGCTCCCCGTTCCCGGAGGACCTCGAGGACGAAGCCCGGATGGCCGCCCCGCCGGGCATGCGGCTGTTCGCGAACGGCGAGGAGCTCCGGTACAACCACTCGCTCGGCGGACGCAGCTGGCGCATCAAGGGCAAACGGCTCCTCGTCGGCTGGCCGGACACGGTTCCGCCCACGGTCGAGGTGGCCTACCCCGCAGCCAAGCTCCTGCTCGATCGCCGCCAGCTCGATCCCGACGACGACCCGTTCGTGTGGGCCCAGAGCGAGGTCACGCTCGACGCCCGCACGCGCTCGGGCATGGTGATCCCGGCGCCCGGCACGGTCCAGTGGGACCTCACGCTGCCGGAGGGCGCGCGGTTCGAGACCTGGCTGGCGATCTCGCCGCTCCCGCTCGCGATGATGCACTCGGACGGCGCCGAGGTCGCGATCACCGTCATCGACGGCGACCGCCGCATCGAGGTCGCTCGCGAGCAGGTCCCGGGCCGAGCCGACGCGTTCGTGCGGTTCGCGGTGTCGCTCCAGAACTGGGCGGGCAAGTCGGTCACCGTCGAGCTCGCGTCGCACCCTGCCGGCGAGAACGACTACGACCACGTGTTCCTGGGGTCGCCCACCATCTGGGGGGAGCCGAAGGCCCCGCCGCGCCACGTGGTGGTCATCGGCCTCGACACCACGCGCCCCGACCACTTCTCGTTCTACGGGTACCCGCGCCCCACCACGCCGGAGCTCGACGAGGTCGCGCGGACGAGCGTGGTGTTCGACCACACCTGGACCCCGGCCCCGCGCACGCGCCCCTCGTTCCGCAGCGCGTTCACCGGGCGGCGGCCGCTCGACGCGGTGGGCGCGCCGAACCTGTCGGAGGTGTTCTCGGACCACGGGTTCGCGACCGCAGGCATCGTGGCCAACATCCACCTGCAGCCCCGGTTCGACTTCAACGACGGGTTCGACGACTGGTGGTACGACGGCCAGTCCGAGGCCGGACAGCAGGTCGACCGCGCCCTCACCTGGCTCGCCGCGCACCAGGACCGCGACACGTACCTGTTCCTGCACATCATGGACCCGCACCTCCTGTACAAGCCGCCCGCGGAGTTCCGGAGCGAGTTCGTCACCGCCCCGGACCCGACCCTGCCCGCCGTGTTCAACCGGTGGGAGGTGTACGGCTGGCTCAAGTCCGGCGAGCTGACCGACCAGCGGCGCGACAACATCCGCGACCTGTACGACGCCGAGCTGCGGTCGACCTCCCGGGAGCTCGGGCGCCTGTTCGCGCAGCTCGACCGGATGCCCGGCAACAACCTCGTCGTGATGCACTCGGACCACGGGGAGGAGCTGTTCGACCACGGACAGTTCGAGCACAACCACACGGTGTTCGACGAGGTCACCCGCGGCCTGTTGTGGTTCCGGTCCAACAGCGGTCAGCTCGAAGGGCAGCGGATCCCCGCGCCCGCGACCCTCGCGGACATCGGGCCCACCTTGTTCGACCTCGCCGGCTTCGAAGACCCGCCAGCCACGGACGGCCGCAGCCTGAAGGGCCTGCTCCTGGGCACCGAGTCGCCCGAGGCCACCGCCGACCGCGCCATCCCGATCGGGCACCTCCGCTACGGCAAGGAGCGCTGGGCGGTGTCGTGGAAGGGCTTCAAGTACACCCTGCACACTGCCAGCGGTGAGGAAGAGCTGTACGACCTCGCGATCGACCCGCAGGAGCTCCGCAACCTCGCCACGACGAAGCCGCTCGCGCCCTACCGCCAGGCCATGGCCGACGCACACGGGATGCGGGTCGGGCGCGGCTGGCGCATCCCGTTCGACCTCGAGCCCGAGGGCCCTGCGCTCGTCCTCACCCTGCCGCGCCCCGCGTTGGCGGCGGGCATCGTCGATCCCGAGGCCCTGATCGAGAACCCGGCCAACGAGGAGTGGGGCGAGAAGCCGGTGCGCACGATGGCCGACGTGGGGGCGTTCACCCTCTCCGAGGACCACCTCACCCTCACGCTCGTCCCAGGCGCCAAGCCCACGCGCTCGATGTTGTACGTGTTGTTCGACGACGACGTCGACCCCACCCCGCTCGCCGCCACCCTCGGCGGAGAGGCCCTCGCCACCACGTCCGTGCGCGGCCAGGTGTCGTGGCGCGGCGACGACGCCCACCGGTTCCACGTCGAGGTGGGTACGGTGTTGGTGCCGCCGCTGGACGAGGCCACCCGCATGCGGCTCCTGCACCTGGAGGAGGCCGAAGGCGCCGGCATGGAGCAGGCGGAGCTGTGTCAGCTCGGGTACGTGGAGTGTGACACGCCCGCGACCGAAGCCGGCGACCACCCGAACTCGATCGTGAGGCCGACGGTCATGCCCTACCGCAACTAGCTGTCCAGGCGCTGATCATGAAGTACCGCGCGCTCGGGGCCTCGGGCCTCCAGGTGTCCCCCCTCTGCCTCGGCACGATGACCTTCGGCGAAGCCGACGCCACCTCGTTCATGCACGGGGTCGGCTGCGACGAGGCCACGAGCCACGCGATCATGAACCGCGCCCTGGAGCGCGGCGTGTCGTTCTGGGACACGGCCGACGTGTACGGCCAGGACGGCCTGTCCGAGCGCGTGATCGGGCGGTGGTTCTCGAACACGGGTCGGCGCGCGGAGGTCGTGCTCGCCACGAAGTTCCGGTTCCGGATGGGCGAGGGCCCGAACGGGACGGGTGCCTCCCGGCGGCGGATCCGGCAGGCGTGTGAAGCCAGCCTTCGTCGGCTGCAGACCGACCACGTCGACCTGTACCAGGTCCACATGCAGGACCTCGACACCCCCGAGGAGGAGACCCTCGACGCGCTCGACGACCTCGTCCGCGCCGGGAAGGTGTTGTACGTGGGCGTCAGCAACTACGCCGCCTACCGCCTCGCCGACGCGATGTGGACGAGCCGGACCCGCGCCTGCGCCCGGTACGTCTCGATGCAGATGCAGTACAGCCTGCTCCACCGCGAGATCGAGCGCGAACACGTGCCCCTCGCGCGCGCACACGGCCTCGGCATCCTGCCCTGGTCCCCGCTGGCGGGTGGCTTCCTCACCGGGAAGTTCAAGAAGGACGAGGCCCCGCCGACCGGCACCCGGCTGGCGAAGTGGGAGGAGCGGCGGCGGGCGTTCGACAACGAGCGGGCCTGGCGCATCCACGCGACCGTGGAGGCAGCGGCGATCGAGCTGTCCAGCACGCCCTCCGCGGTGTCGCTGGCGTGGCTGCTCAGCCGCCCCCAGGTGACCTCGGTGGTGTTCGGCGCGCGCACGCTCGCCCAGCTCGACACGAACCTGGCCGCCGCCGAGCTCGTCGTGCCCGCCGAGTGGCTCGCGAAGCTCGACGAGGCCAGCAGCTTCGACCTCGGCTACCCGTACGACTTCGCCCGGCGCATCCAGGGGCGCTGGTAGTCAGCGCCGCAGGAGCAGCCGCACCGGGACCATCGCCACCACCAGCAGGCAGGCGACGGCCGTCTGCGTGGCGCCCACCGGCAGGTCGAAGAAGAACGCGCACATGTAGCCGCCGAGGCCCGAAAGCCCGCCGAACAGCCCCGCGATCGGGAACGCCCACCGCATGCCGGGCGCGACCAGGAGCGCCGCCACCGCGGGCAGCACCGAGAACGCGAACACCGGGAGGGCCCCGATCGCGCGGGTGGCCACCGCCACCTCGAGCGTCACGAGCGCCAGCAGGCCCGACTCGAGGATGCGCACCGGGGCGCATCCTCCACTGGCGTGGGCGCACCGGGGTCTTCGGGCGCCGCCGACGCGGACTGCCACGACAAAAGCAACACGATTGCAGATAGGGGCACGGGCGGACGGTACCCCGGCTGCACACGTGGTGCAACCGGGGTGCCGGGCCATCAGTGGACGGTGATCTCCTTGGCCTGATCGCCGTCGTACTTCACGTCGACGTGCTTGCCTGCCGCCAGGTCGCCGTGGACCACCGCGTGCTCGGTGTGCAGGTGCACTTCATGACCGTCGACCACGACCACGACATCGTGGTGAGCCACGTCGTAGGACTTGACCTGCACGGCCTTGGCCTCGTGATGATCGTCGGCGAACGCGGAGAAGGCGAGTACGAAGAGAGACATCATTTGCGGTTACCTCCGCCGGCACCTCTCGGATCCCGCGCGGGCCGGTTGAGGGCGCACGCAGGATTGCGCGGAGACCCGTCGCAGTGCCCGCCGGTACCCGCCAGCCGCCGCTGGTCGCGGTATACACGGAAGCGGAGGCGCCATGCCCGTCCTGTCCGAGATCCTGCTGCCCAACGCGCGCGCCGCGGAGGCTGCGCTGGCTGCCGTCGGCGCCGTGTGGGATCCCCGCCTCGATCTCGAGAGCGACGTGGACGGCGTGCGGATCGCCCGGCGGTTCGGCGTGCTGCGCAACCCGCTCCAGGTCCGGGAGGCCACCGACACCCGGCTCCTGGACCGCTTCCGGGAGCTCCTGGAGCTGCCCCTCAACGCGCGGCACCTGCCCCGCGCCCGTGAGCTCGACTACTGCCCGGTGAACAAGTCCGCGCTGTCGCAGCTCGCGGACGGCCTGCTCGGGCGCAAGGTCCACCTGCCCCTCACCCTCCGGCCGATGATGCTCGACCTCGCCACCCGCATCGCCCACCTCGAGCGCGCGTTCTCGTTCGACGTCTTCTACGCCCGGTCGGTGCAGGTGGTGCCCGGTCCGAAAGGGGAAGGCGCTGCCGTGGCCGGCGCCACGCTCAACCCCGGGAAGCTGTTCTCCATCCCGGTCTCCGGCGCATCGGACGTGACCCGCATGGAGCCCCTCGACGACGACGAGCTCGATCTGCGCGTCGGGCTCCTCCTCGAAGTCGACGCGTTCGGTCGCTGATGTCGTCCTCCCCGCGGGTGCTGGTGGTCGCCGCCGAGCGCGCCGAGACCGTCCGTCGCGCGTTGTCCGGGTTGTCGCTGTTCCCCGTCACCGACCCGTTCGGCGCGCTCGGGGCGCTGCGCGCCGACGACATCGAGGTGGTGGTGTGTGCCCCGGGGATCGACGAGGTGCACCTGCTCGACGTGGTGCGGAACACGGCCCCCGCCGCGCGGGTGGTGGTGATCGGCCCCGCGGTCGACCCGCTGCCGCCGTCGGTGTCGGAGTACGTCGCCGCCGAACACGTG
>JBIKWC010000290.1:0-9193 GCA_044356535.1 Myxococcota bacterium | reverse complement strand
CCACCGTGCTCCGCGCCGCGGTGTTCCGGGCGGCCCGGCTGCGTACGCTCGCGTTGACGGGCGACCTGCACGAGCGCACGTTCGGCCTCGCCACGTTGACCGACCCGACGGAGCTGGCGAACAGCGCCGTGGCCCTCGCCCGCGAATCCGCAGCCGCCGACCACGCCGTGTACGTCGCCCGCAACCGCGAAGGCACGTTTCACGTCGTCGCGACCTCGGGGAGCCCGACGGGGACCCCTCCCCTCCCCGTCCTGGTGCGGTGGACCGAGCGCCTCGAGCGGGAGCGCCCGGCGGAGCCCGTGGCCGAGACCCGGAGCGACCGTCACCTGGGTGGCGTCCTCGTCAGCAACGCCAACCACTTCCACGGGGTGTTGTGGGTCTCGCGCTCCCTCGTGCGGCGCACGTTCGCGCCCCGGGAGCTGGGCGCGGTGGGCACGGTGGCGCAGCGCGCGCTCCTGGCCGCGGAACACGACCGGCTGGTCAAGGACCTCCAACACCGGCTGCTCTCCATGGAGGCCACCCGCGCGCGGCTCGAAGAGGACGCCCGCGCCGCGTCGGTCGGGCGCCTCGCGGTCGACGCGCTGATCGCGATCCGCGACCCGCTGGCGTACACCCGCACCAACCTGCGCGCGGCCCTCGAGTCGCGCGAGATCCCGCCAGGCTCCCAGGCAGAGCGGCACCTGGAGTACGCGCTGCAGGGTCTGGAGCGGGCGGACCGCGCGGTGGAGGACCTCTCGCGGGTGTCGCAGGGCCGCGATCGGGTGCCTGTCGAGGTGAAGCAGCTGATCGAGTCCGCGCTGTCGCTCGTTCGGCCCCTCGCGCACCCGGAGACCGTCGAGATCTCGGAGAACGCCGTGGTCCTCGGGAATCCGGGGCGCCTCGCGCAGGCGTTGGCCGAGGTCTTGCGCAACGCCGACCAGGCCACGGGGGCCACGCGGGTCGACCTCTCGGCGACGCGCCTCAAGGAGACCGTCGCGATCGAGATCGCCGACGACGGCGAAGGCATCCCGGCGGGTCTGTTGTCCCGGGTCACCGAGCCGTTCTTCTCGACCCGCGGGCGGGCGGGGCTCGGCCTGACCACGGCCCGCGACGTGATCGAGCGGGCGGGCGGTACGCTCGAGATCCGGTCGCGGCGCGGCGTGGGCACCGTGGTGCGCATCCAGCTCCCCGGCGAGCGGGTGGACGACGAGTTCGAGATGGCGGGCGAGGCCGAAGACGACGACGAGCCGGTGGACCTGGGGAACCTGCTCGGCGACGACTGACGCGACGCGATAGCCGCCGCCCCAACGGAGGGCACCGTGGAGCTGGCCGGGAAGGTGGCGATCGTGACGGGTGGGGGCCGCGGGATCGGGCGGGCGGTCGCGCGCGACCTCGCTGCTGCTGGCGCGAAGGTGCTGGTGGTGTACACGCGGGACGCCGCCGCCGCCGAAGCCGTCGCGCACGAGACCGGCGGCGAGGCCGTGCAGGCCGATGTCTCCGAGACGGTGGGCTGCGAGCGCGTGATCGCCGTGGCCGACGGGTTGGGCGGGACCGACCTGCTCGTGAACAACGCCGGCCTCACCGCGGACGGCCTCGTGTTGCGCATGAAGGACGACGCCTGGGATCGGGTGATGGACGTGAACGTGGGCGGCGCGTTCCGGATGAGCCGGGCAGCGCTCCCGGCGATGGTGAAGAAGCGCGCCGGCGCCATCGTGAACCTCGCCTCGGTGAGCGCGATCCGCGGGAACGCGGGCCAGGCGAACTACGCGGCGAGCAAGGCGGGGCTCCTGGCCCTCACGCGCTCGCTCGCGCTCGAGATGGCGCGCCGCAACATCCGCGTGAACGCGGTGGCGCCGGGCTTCGTGGCCACCGACATGACGAGCGCCCTGACGGCGGAGCAGCGGGAGAAGGCCGCGGCGACGATCCCGCTCGGGCGGATGGGCACGCCGGAAGACATCGCGCCGATGGTCACGTTCCTGTGCGGGCCGCGCGCTGCCTACGTGACGGGCCAGGTGTTCGTGGTGGACGGCGGGCTCTCGGTCTAGGAGCGTTCTCCAGCTCGCAAGCGAGCGGCTCCCCTGCCGGTGCCGCCGTGACCGTCCCGACCGCAGGTCACCTGCCGGACCCTGCGCGCAGCGCAGCGAGGTATGCAGCTTTGGCCGCCTCGTACCGCTCGGCGCGCACCTTCGCCCGGACGGTCTCCGCCAGCTGGTCGAGGGAGCGCTCGACCGCGTCGCGGCGACGCGACACGCGGACCAGGTGGTACCCGGCGGCGGTCTCGAACACGTCGGACACCTGACCGGGCTCCGTCCGGAACACGACCTCCACCACCTCTGCGGGCAGCTCCTGGTCGTCGCGGCCCACGTAGCCCTGGTCACCGCCGCGGGACCTGGAGGGCGCATCAGAGTGGGTCTCGGCCAGGGTTGCGAATGCTTCCGGATCCGCGACGAGCTCGGTGTGGAGACGCGCCACCAATGCCTCGGCGTCGGCGTGGGTCCGATCCACGAACAGCCAGCGCGCCAGGCGCTTCTCGGGCACGGCGAGCTCGTGGCCGTGTGTGGCCCACCAGGACTCCAGCTCAGCTCGCGACACGGGCACGTCGCGCACCGGGGCGAAGACGCGCTCCCGGAGCACAGCCTTCACGAGGGCGGCGCGGACCTCCGGGTCCTGGACGAGGCCTTGCTCGAGCGCGGCCTGCACCAGGAGGTCCTCGTCGGTAGGGAGGGGCGCCGCGACGCGAGCGCCGCAACCGACCAGGACCGCGAGCCACCCGGTCACGGGATGGGTGCGGTGAAGGTGCCTCGCCAGAGCACTGACACCCGCCGACGCGGGAAGTCGGTTGCGTTGATTTCCACGCCAACTACCGGCCACTTGTCGTAAAGGGCCACCAGGTCACCCCGCTCCGGGGGCGTCCCGTCGTACCAGGACGCGAACTCATCTTCCGCCTGAGTCGCCCACTCACGCCGCAGCGTGGCTGGGCCTTCGGCGGTGACGTGGAGCGTGTCATCGCCGGCCTCGATCGCGAAGTCGCCCTCCACCGTCGCGGTGACCCCCTCGTCGTCGATGTTCACCAAGAACGACATCGGCAACGTGAGCTGCGGCACCACCGAGCACTCCGCGATCGGGTCGTCGGGATTGAACTCCTCGTAGGTGAGCACCCGGGCCGGCTCCGCGGTGCGGGTGGCCACCACCGACACCGGGGACGATGCCACGCTCAGGGTCGAGGTCCACGCGATGGTGGTGGGCAGGCTCGCTGCCACGCGCGCGAGCACCTCCTGCTCCGTGGGGCCGCCCCAGTCGGCCTCGTCCGCCGGCATCGCCTCGGCCACGATGCACCCGTGTACGGTCTCCACCGGGGGCGGGTCCCCGTCCTTGCCTTCCGACCCTGCACATCCGAACCAGGTGAGCAACAACACGCGACACCTCCCTCACTCGATTTGGTTGAGGCCGGTGCCGTTCCGTCAACGGACGCGGCGTACAGGTCGTCGCCCGATCGCTCCCGGCAGCTCCGGCGACTGCAACGGGAAGGGCGCAGGGCACCGCTCGCCTAACGAGGCGGGAGGACCCTGCGGTCCTACGGCACCACGAACGAGACCGTGACCAGGCCGGCCGCCGCCACGCCCGTGACGGCCCAGGCCGTGGACAACACGTTCGTGCGGGTGTGCAGTGGTTGGAGCCGCGCGTAGTCCCCGGCGGCGCCGGTGTCTTCCCAGGTGGCGAGCGCGTCCTGGTACTGCGAACGCTCCACTGCCGCCGCGGTCAGGAGGCCGAACCCCACGGCCCCCGTGCCCACCCCGACCCAGCGCAGGTTCCGCTTCGTGTGCCCCTGTCCGTCGATGGGGCCACCGTCCATCCCGACGCGCACCTCGTTCCAC
Organism: Myxococcota bacterium; assembly: GCA_044356535.1. Taxonomy (GTDB): domain Bacteria; phylum Myxococcota_A; class UBA796; order UBA796; genus JACKER01. The sequence goes on along the minus strand of JBIKWC010000290.1, from coordinate 5,339 downwards.
TTCGCGCCGCGGGCCGTGCCGGCGCCCAGGCTCTTCTGCCCGATCCAGGGCTGATCGATCGGCACCGCCGCCGACGGCAGGCCGTCGACCAGCAGCGGGCGCGGCGTGGCGGTCCATCGGTCGGGGGCCTCCTCGGCCTGCCAGGCCAGGCGGGTCATGGCGTGGGTCCTCGGGACCACTTCCTCCGGCAGGCGGAACATGGGCTCCGCGTGCGTCGCGGCCCGCAGCGCTGCGACGCACTCGGCCGGGCTGCCATCGGCCCACGCGAGCAGGGCGTGGGCGTAGTGGACCCGGGCACACCAGCGCGGCGGCATCACCACCTTCAGGCAGCGCAGCTCGCGGTCGACGGCGTCCACCGCGTCGCGGAGCGCGGCGTCGTCGTGGCTCTGGAACGCGGCCTCGGCGCGAGCGACGAGTTCGTCGACGCCCTGGAGGTCACACGCGCCGGCCATCGTGCTGGTGAACAGGAGCCACATCGGCGTGCAGGATACTCCAGCACCCTCGTCCCACCAAGGTCCTGCTTCCGAGGGTCAGCGGGTGGTCGACCGAAGCAGGCGCGCCCGCACCACCCGGGGGTGTTCCGGATCCAGCCGCTCGGCCCTCGCGAACCAGCGAGCCCCTGCCCTCGTCCGTCCGGCAGCGTCGGCCGCGACCGACCGCGCCGCCAGCACCACCGCCGGCTTCCCACCGAGGAACAACGCCGCCCGGTAGGCCTGGAGGGCCCGCTCGGGGTCGCCGACCGACAACCATGCGTCTCCGAGGGCCAGCTGCGTCAGCGGATCGCGGCGCAGCCGACCGGACAGCGCCTCGAGCGAGGCCCGCGCGGCGTTCGGGTCGCCGGCCTCGGAGAGGAGCCTGGCGAGGTTGCGCCAGGCCGAGCCGTCCCGCGGATCGAGCTCCAGGGCGTGCTCGTAGGCCGCCCGCGCCTCGTCCGGCCGATCGAGGCGAGCCAGGGCGACGCCGCGGTCGACCCAGAGCTCGGGGAGCGCGGGCGCGAGCGCTTCGGCGAGCGCGAACCAGCGCAGCGCGGCGGCGGGCTCCCCAGCGAGCGTCTCCTCGGCGCCGCGGTTCACGTGGTACAGCGCCGCCGCCTCGACGTCGCTCAGGCGCGACGCCGCGCGCAGCTGCTCGTCGGTGGTCGGCACCGGATCCACGACGCGGAGCTGGCCCGGCGCGCCGAACGCTGCGGCGACGTGGCCGGACACGACCACCGTCCCCCCGAGGTCCACCGGGGTCTCGAGGTCGAGGATCCGCACGAAGTGCGCGTCCACGCCCACCGCGCGCGCCATCGGTACGAGGAGTGTGGCCAGCCCCAGGCAGTTGTAGCGGCCAGTGGCGAACACCTCCTCGGCCGTGCGGGTCTGCTCGTCCGGGAAGAGGCCCCGCCGCGACAGCGCGCGCAGCAACGCATCCGTCCGCGCCTCCGGCGTGCCGTGTGTGGGGACCTGCGCGACCGCCCAGGCGACGAGCTCGGGCGACAGGTGGAGCGGATCGACGGGATGCTCGGGCGCGACGAGCATCGACCTGGGGTGGGTCGAGCCTCCGGCGTCCGCGATCGCGTGGGGGACCGTGGCGGTGGCCACTGCGCCGAGGAGCCAGCCGACGCACGCGAACAGGGCCACCAGCGCCTCCCCTTCCATCGTACCAGCTGGTGGCGCTTGACCGCTCCGGGGCCCGCGTTAGCAGAGCGCAGGTGCGGGTGTAGCTCAGCTGGTAGAGCACAAGCTTCCCAAGCTTGGTGTCGCGAGTTCGATTCTCGTCACCCGCTCCACCCCCCACGACCTTCCCCAGGCACGTTCCACCTGGACCTCGAAGGAACGGTCGCCCCGCGACACTCCTCCGGTGTCGGATAGACAGTCCGTCGGAGGGGGATGAGCGAGACCACGCCAGCGGCGCCCGAGGCCCCGGAGGCCCCCGCCTCCGCCGTGGCGCCAGCGCCCGCGAAGCGAAAGCGCTCGCGCAAACGTGCCAGGGCGCGCGGCGGCTGCTTGTGGCGGCTGTTCGTCCGTGGTGGCCAGCTCGCGGCGCTCACCGTCGTCCTCGTGCTCGCGGTCCTCATCGGCTGGGTGCGGTCCGACGACTTCCGCGTGCGCGCCGTCAAGCTCGTCGAGACGGTCCTCGAGTCCCAGCTCGGCGAGTCCGTCACGCTCACCGACGTGAACATCAACTTCTGGCCGCCGGGCGCCGAGGTCGAAGGGTTCCACGTGTTCGGCGCCGACGACGGCGAGACCATCCTGTCCGCGGAGCAGATCCGCGTCCCGCTGGTGCTCGATCGCGGCGGGATCGGGATCGGCCAGCTCCTGCTGCAGCGTCCCTCGGTGCTCCTGCACCTCGACGAGAAGGGCAAGCTCCGCGAGTTCCAGCACCTCCCTCCGCGCACCGGAGGGCGCCCGCTCAAGCGCCTCCCCTTCTCCGGGATCCGGATCATCGACGGCTCCGTCCGCCTCGAGTTCCCCGACGGCTACGCCGCCATCGAGGGCATCGACGCCCTGCCCACCCCCGGCCACAAGACCAGCATCGACGGCACGTTGTCCATCCGGTACCGCGGGCTGCAGGAGTCCACCGAGCTGTTCTTCCGCGAGGTCGTGGTGGGCCCGGAGGTCGTGGAGTTCCCCGAGCTCGAGCTCGACCTGAAGGTGCTCGACGCCACGGGCCGCGCCCGGGTGGCGCTCGCCGGGGAGCTCGACGCGGACCTCGTCGTTGCCGTCGACCTCGAGGAGCTGAACCCCGCGCTCGCGCCTCCGCGGGCGGCGCACGGCACCCTCGACCTCGACCTGCACGCAGAAGGCACCACGAAGGACCCCACGTTGTCCGTGGCGCTCGCCGGCGTGGACCTCGGCCTCGACGTCCCCGGGATCCTCACGCCCCTGCTCACGTACGAGTTCCGCGAGGTCCGCGCGGCCGCCATCGCCACGCGCGAAGGCATCGACGTCCAGCAGGTCGTCCTGCCCTGGGGAGACGGCCGCATCGTCGCCCGCGGGCACGTCACCCGGGAGCTCACGCTCGAAGACGGGCACGTCACGGCCGAGAACGTGCGCCTGTTGCCGCTCCTCCAGCAGTTCGACGCCGCGCCCACGCCGTGGGTCGACTTCCAGGGGGACATCGAGATCGCGTGCGGCGGCACCCTCAAGCCGCTGCGCATCGAAGGCGACTTCGACTTCGGCGTGGCCGATCTCCACGTGGGCGACCGGCCCCTCGAGCGGCGGGACGCGAAGTACCTGCTGAACCTGCCGCACGCGCACGCGAGGGGGCGGCTCCTCCTCGAGAAGAACCACATCCTGCTCACCGCGGACCGCGTCCGGGGCCCCCGCAACAGCGGCTCCGCACGGATCGACATCGGCTTCGGCCCCAAAGGCCCCCTCGATCTGCACTTCGACCTCACGCAGGCCGATCTGTCCGACTTCCGGCCGCTCGCCGACGTCGGCCTGTTCGGGACCGGCCACGTCTGGGGCGACATCGTGGGCCCGTTCAACAAGCTCGTCCTCACGGGGCACGGCGCCCTGCGCGACTTCCAGGTCCTCGGGATCGAGTACGCCGACGTGCTCGAGGCCGACCTGTACTCCCCCGGGCTCAAGTCCATCGCCCTCGAGAACGCGAAGGCCGAGCTCGGGCGCAGCCGCTACCAGGGCCGGTACGCCATCGACTTCCGCTCGCCGATCTCGATGCAGACCGCCATCCACATCGACCAGGGCCGCGTCGAGGACATGGTGGGGATGTTCATCGACCTCGAGGGCCTGAAAGGCGACCTCACCGGGAGCCTGTGGCTCGACGGGCCGCTGTTCGACATGGACGGCGAAGCCCACCTCGCGGTCGCCGACGCCGAGCTCTACGGGGAGCGCTTCCCCGTCGGCGAGGCCCACGGGTACATGGACCAGGGCATCTTCACCCTCGACGACCTGCGGGTGCGTCGCGAGGGCGGCGCGGGTGGGATCACCTTGCGGGGGAGCGTGGACCGCAAGTGGGCCCTCGACATGGAGCTCCTGGCCGACGGGCTCCACCTGCAGACCATGGACCGCCTCACCGCGTACGCGCTGCCGGTCGAAGGCGACCTCTCCGTGCGGGCCCGCATCACGAACACGTTGTTCGACCCCTCCCCCGACGGCCGCATCGTGTTGACCCACCTCCGGTACGCCAACGCGCGCGCCGGAGACTCGGTGATCGACGTGGACTCCGAGGGCGGCGTGGCCAGGTACACCGGCCGGTTGCTCGGCGGCGCGGCCTCCGTCGAGGGGACGCTCGGCCTGTGGGGCGAACAACCCTACGCCCTCGTGGCGAAGCTGTCGGAGCTCCCGGCCCACACCTTCTACCCGACGGCTGCGGACGGACGCCCGGTCACCGCCGTGGTCGACGGGACGGTGGAGGTGTCGGGCCACTTCGGTCCCACGTGGTCGCAGGTGGCGCTCGACTCCACGCTCGACCGGGTCGACGTCACCTGGGGAGAACAACACCTCCAGAACCAGCGCCCGTGGCGGTGGTCTCAGGAGGGCAACGTCTTCTCCGGCACCGACATCGGGCTCGCGGGCGGAAGCACCGATCTGCAGGTCTCGGTGGCGGGCGGGGGCCCGGAGGGGATGCAGGCGTCCGGCCAGGGCAAGGTCGACCTCGACCTGCTGCGGGCGGTGGTGCCCGGGATCGACAAGTCGGTCGGGTCCGCCGACGTCCGGCTCTCCGCTGCCGGCGCTCGCCCCAACGTGCAGGCGGTGGTGGACGTGGAGCTGGCGGCCGACGTTTTCCGCCACTCCGCCGCGCCGCTCTCGTTCGACGACTCCCGCGCGACGTTGCGGGTCACGAGCGATCGCATCGAGCTGCTCGAGGTCTCCGGTGGGCTCGGCGGAGGCACCTTCACCGGCTCGGGCTCCCTCGACGCCGAGGGGTTCGTGCCCACGCGCTTCGACCTCGCCCTCGACGTGAAGGACGCGCAGGTGCAGTGGGTCGCTTCGCTTCCGCCGGCGATCGGGGACGGGCACTTCGAGTTCGACGGACCGATCGACGCGCTGCTCCTGACGGGCGAGGTCGAGGTGCAGGAGATGACGTTCGCGGACCGCATCGACTGGGAGGACTGGGTCGTCGAGACCCGGGATCAGCTCCTGGTGGACCCCGCGAGCACGTCGGTCGAGGACCCGATGTTCAGCCTCAACGTCCAGATCACGGCCGACGACACGATCCGGATGGACAACAACCTGGCCGAGGGCGCCGCCAGCGCCGACCTGCGGATCATCGGGGACACGGAGCGCCCGGGTCTGGTGGGCACGGCCACGTTCCACGACGGCATCGCGTTCCTGCAGGATCGCGAGTTCCGCATCGACCGGGGCGTCCTGGCGTGGAACGATCCCTGGTCC
>JBIKWC010000417.1:0-4987 GCA_044356535.1 Myxococcota bacterium | reverse complement strand
GTCGGCCTGCCGGGTGAGACGCTCGTGGGACAGCGGGGGCCGCTGGACGTAGCGACACAGCCGTTCGAGGGCCTCGCGGTCGTGGGGCGCGATGCGGACCGCGGCGTGCAGGTTGAAGTACCCGGCCCGCTCCCGGTGTCGGTGCAGGTCCGCTGGCTGGTCTGCAAGTCGAGCTGCATCCCCGGCGAGGCAGTGCTGGAGCGCACCTTCACCGTGGCGGACGCCGAGCCTGCCCCGGGCCCGAACGCCGCGTCGTTCGCCCACCACCGCGCCCGCCACCCCACCCCCATCGCCGCGGTGACGGACTTCGCGGTGACCGGGAAGATCTCCGCTTCGGCGATCCGACCGGAGTCGACCTTCACGGCTGCGTTCGTGCTGTCGCCGACCGGCCCCGCGCCCGCGATCCCGGCGGGGCGCGTCGAGGGCGTGCTCGGCGTGTGGCCCTCGTTCGTGCCGATCCCGGGCGGCTACGACTGGTCCGTCACCGCGACGGAGGTCCGTCCGCTGCCGGACGGCCGGGTGGCGTTCCTGGTGACGGGCGAGACGTACGCCCCGGACCCCCTCCCCGCCGCGGACCGGCTGGGCGGGTTGGTCCAGGTGGAGATCGGCGGCCGGCGGATCGCGACGGAGGTCGAGCTGCCGCTGCGCTGGGCCGGGAAGGACGCGGAGGTCACGCCGGACCCGGATCCGCTGTTCACGGCCGCCGCGCCCGCCGCCCCGACCGCCGGAGCCCCGACCGCCGACCCGACCGCGGCTGCCGTACCGGCCCCGGCGCAGATGGACCTGGGGTCGGCGTCGCTCCTGATGAACCTGCTGTTCGCCTTCGTCGGCGGCCTGATCCTCAACGTGATGCCGTGCGTGTTGCCGGTGCTCACCCTGAAGATCTACGGCCTGGTGGAGGAGGCCGAGCTGTCGAGCCGCGCCCGCCGGACCACCGGCGCGACGTACACCGCGGGGGTGCTGGCCTCGTTCTGGGCGATGGCGCTGGCGGTGGTGGTGCTCCGCGCCTCGTTCGGGATCGAGGCAGACTGGGGGTTCCAGTTCCAGTACCCGCCCTACGTGGCCGCGCTCGCCTCGATCGTGTTCGCGTTCGGCCTGTCGATGCTGGGGGTGTTCGAGCTGCCGGTCCTGGGCGGCGAGAAGGCGGGCGAGGCAGCCTCCCGCGAGGGCCTGGCGGGCGTGTTCTTCTCGGGCGCGTTCGCGACCCTCCTCGCGACCCCCTGCTCGGCGCCCTTCCTGGGCGGGGCGGTGGCCTATGCGTTCGCGGCCCCGACGCCGACGTTGTTCCTGGTGTTCACGGCGATCGGCCTCGGGATGTCGGCGCCGTTCCTGGGAGTGGCGTTCGCCCCTTCCCTGGCGCGCTTCCTGCCGGCGCCAGGCCCCTGGATGGACGTGTTCAAGCAGGTCCTGGGCTTCTCGCTGGTGCTGACCACGGTGTTCCTGGTCCACACGCTCGGCTCGCAGATCGGCCAGGATCGCACGAGCTGGTTCCTGGTGTTCCTGACGCTGTTGGGCGTGGCCTGCTGGGCGTTCGGGCGGTGGGGCGGCCTCGCGGAGTCCGGGACCCGCCAGCTCCAGGCCGGGACGGCCGCCCTGGCGCTGGTGGCCGCTTCCGGCTGGTTCCTGGTGGACCTGACGGTGGAGGCGGACCCGACCTGCGCGCCGGCAACGGTGGAGACGGCGGCGCTCTCGTTCGACGAGGAGATCCCCTGGCAGCCGTTCTCGGAGCCGGCGATCGCGCAGCTCGACGGAAAGCTGGTGTTCGTGGACTTCACCGCGGACTGGTGCCTGACCTGCAAGGTGCAGGAGCGGACGGTGCTCGAGACAGCCACCGTGCGTGAGGCGATGGCCGCTCGCGGGGTGGTGCCGCTGAAGGCAGACTGGACGCGCCCGAACGAGACGATCAAGGCCTGGCTGAACCGGCACGGCCGCGCTGGACTGCCGATGTACCTGGTGATCCCGGCGGACCGAAGCAAGGGCACGATCGTGCTGCCCGAGGCGATCACGCCCGGGATGGTGGTGGAGGCGCTGGACCGGGCCTCGTGACCGTCGAGCCCCCGGCGCGGCAGACCTACAACCCGAGCTGCTTCCGGAGCGTCGGGGTGAACAGCTGGGGCTGCTCCGCCGCGATCCGCTGCACCGTCGTCGGGTCGAGCATTCCGGTCTGGGCCCCCATGGCGCCCTCGGTCACCGGTACCATCTCGAAGGTGCGGTTGAACTGCGGAAGCATCAGGACGCGCGGCGCCGCCCCGCCGTACCGCTCCCGCATCCGGCCGTTGACGTGGTCGGTCACGGTGGCGGTGAAGCCGGGCACCTCGGCCGGGGGGAGGTACCGCTCCTGGTTCCAGTCGACGCCCGTCCGCTTCTGCACCCGGTTCTGCAGCGACGAGCCGTCCTGGTTCCCGCCGTCCCGGAACCCGACGGTGTACGCGTCGTGCGCGACCGCCTGGGTCGTCAGCTCCCGGACGTGCTGCCGGGCGCGGGTGAGGATCGACGGGTCCCCCTTCGCCTTCGCCTCCTCGGCCGCCCGCCGCAGGTAGTCCTGGCTGATGATGCCTTGCGCGACCCCCTGCCCGAAGGCGTTGTTGAAGGTCCCCCAGGCCGAATACCCGAGCGCGCCCAGGTCGGGGGTGAGGGACCCGTCCAGCGCGCCGTTCTCCTTGCGCGAGTCCACCACGACCGTCCGGGCGAGCTGGTCTCCGGCGAGCTTCCCCACCGCGCTCCGGGTGGCTTCCCCTCCCTGGGCCGCGACCAGGAGGTTGAGGTCTCCCCCCGAGGCGACAGGCCGGACCCCCATCAGGGACAGGCTCTGGCGGGCGAGGGTCCCCGTCTGCTGGTAGGCGTCGTATTTCTGGGGCTTGTTCTCGCCTTCGATGCTCATGGTGGCCGTCATCGGCCGGCGCGCGGTGACCTGCCGCGCCATCGCGATCGCCGCCACCTCGTCGGCGCCGAACGGGATCCCCGCCTGCTTGGGAGCAACACCGTTCTGCGCGAGGACCGACTCGAGGTTCTTCTGGAGCCCGCCGCGGATGTAGCCGAGCGCGGCGCGCTGGTGGCCGGCCTGGGCCACGTTCGTGTCGCCCACGGCGTAGAACACGTCCTTGACCTCGAGCCCCAGCTCCCGGGCGAGCTGGAGGGTCAAGTTCAGGGCTTCGAGCTGACGCTGGTGGAGCGCCTGGGCGCCGGGGGGGATCGCGCCCCCCGCGGACCCGAAGGACTTGTCGCTCCCCATGCCCATGAACGAGCCGTGGACGACCACGTCCCGCTTGCCCGCCATGTCGCGGATCGCCTGCTCCGGGTTCTGCAGCACCCGGTCCGGGTTGAGGAACGCGGTGTTCCGCCGGATGTCGTCGGGGAGCAGGCTCTCCATCTGCCGAACCATCTGGTCGGTCTGCCGACGCGGCGAGAAGACGTTCGACGGCAGCTCCTCTCCGCCCGGGTAGCGGCCCTGGGCATCGACCCGCAGCCGAGTGGGGTTGCCCGGGTCGAGGGTGGGTCCGCGGACGTCGAACTGGGTCAGACCCCACTTCCCGTCGGCGCCGACGCCCTTCAGCGCGCCCGACGGGTTGTTCAGCCCGTGCCCGAGCAGCGGGTTGTCTTGCGGAAATGCCGCATGGTAGGTCCCACGCGCGTTCTTGTCCTGGGGGGCCGCGGCCCGGCCGGTGGAGAGGGAGTAGCGGAACGCCCGGATCTTTTCGAGGGTCCCGGTGGGGCGAGCGGTCGATGCCGTCCCGGCCGTCACCGGAGCGCGCTGGGCCACGTCGTCGGCGCCGCCGAGCAGGCCGCTGGTGGTCTTCCGGGCCCAGTCGAACGCCCGCGAGACCGGCGACGGGAGGGCCTGGGCGAGGAGACCTTCCTCTCCCCGCGACACCCCTCCCTGCGACACGTCGTCCACCACCCGACTCAGGGCGGCCGTGGACGGGAGGCCCGACGCCGCCCCCTGGTCGCCGGAGAGCTGGGACCGCAGGGTCTGCAGCGCCAGCTCGTTGCTGAATGTCGCCATCCGGGAGACCGGCTCGCCGATCGCGTCCGACCGGACCCCTTCGAGCGGAGACGACGAAAGACCGAAGGACGACGCTCCGCTCTGACTGCCGTCCGCGCTCGCTCGATGGGACCTGGACATGGTTGCGCTCCGCACGACCTGCGGCCTGGTTCGGACGCTGCCCGCTGCGGGACCCTCCCCGCTCTGGCAGCGTACCACACGGTCGACGCGGTGCGGCGGGCCGACCGCTCGGCTCGTCGGCCCTGGCGGGACCGAACCCCGCCCGCAGGGACAGGGGTCCGGAGGTGCGCCCGGCCCCGGCGAAGGCCAGGATCAGGCCGAGGCGCGCTCCAGCACCCACTCCGGGCCGCCAGGGAGCGGCTCCTCGCCCTCGAGCTGCGCCAGCGCCAGGGCGAGGAGCGGAGCGAGCACCCCGCGCGCCAGGCCGTGGTGCTCCTCGGGCAGGGCCGCGTCCGAGGCGAGCCGCCAATCGGCGCGCCACGCCACCGCCGGATCCAGGTCGAACGCGGCCTCCTCCAGGCAGGCCCTCCACACGTCGAGGGTGGGGCTCACCGCGGCGCGAGGCGCGCGTCCGCTGCGCACCAGGCCCTGCGAGGCTCCCAGACCGAGGAGCGCGAGGGTCAGGCGCCGCCCTGGCGACTCGCCGGCCGCTCCGCCGTGCACCTGCGCGAGTCGGCGAGCCGCCCGCACGAGTCGCTCCAGGCCTCGGAGGACGCCGACGGACACCTCACCCGACACCGCCGCCAACGCCTCCTCGAACACCCACCACACCACCAGCGGCGAGGGGTCGTCGGCGGGGACAGGTAGGATAAGGGCCTCCGCCATGGTCCCGCTGCATCGCCGGCTTCCCTGGGCATGGCTGGAGGGTAGCACGAGTCGTGCGGTCGGGGCGGCGTTGACGCCCGCCCGGTGGAAACGCGGCGTTGGTTGGTTGGGCTCCTCCGGCTCCCGTCGTCGACGCCACCCCAGGGCACACCCCTCCCT
>JBIKWC010000416.1:0-4990 GCA_044356535.1 Myxococcota bacterium | reverse complement strand
TACCTCGGGCGACACCTGCTCCGCGGGCCAGTGTGAGGGCGCCCCCTCGCCCGCAGCGGAGGGCACGACCTGCAACGACGCCGACCCGTGTACGTACGCGGCGCAGTGCGACGACAGCGGGAGCTGCAAGCCCGTGGAGCGGGGCGAGTGCAACGACGGGAACTCGTGTACGTCCGATGATGAGGAGTGTGGCCCGAACACCGGTTGTGACGCGCCCACGCTGCGGCCCGTCGGGTACAAGTGCCAGGACGGGGACCTCTGTGTCGCGGGCGACACCTGCGACGCGTTCGGCACCTGTGTGTCCGGCTCCGAGGTCTGGGAGTGCCCGGAGCAGACGGCGTGCAACGTGTGCACCTGTGACCCCGACCAGGGCTGCGTGTGTGAGGGCATCGAGGGCGACGGCTTCTGCGGGCCCGACGACCTCGACGTGGAGAACGGTGCGCTGGTGTTCGACGACTGCGACGACAACGATCCGCTGGGGTGGGACAGAGACGACGACGGCTTTCCGAACCTCTGGGAGGACGACGGAGCCGACCTGAACTGCGATGGCGCCATCGACATCCCGACCAGTTCCTTCTCACCGGGTCCGGACGTGTTCGTGGAGATCGATCACATGGCGCCTGGGGGCCCGGGCGACGACCACACGCCCCCTTCGTTCGACGACGGGCTCTTGATCAGCGCCGACAACGACAACAACGGCGTGCCCGACGGGATGCGCTCCCTGCGTACCACGTTCGAGGACCAGGGCGTGAACTTGATCGTCGACGAAGCGGGTCCGGTCCTTCCCCATGTGACCGTGACCATGTTCGGCGACCGAGCGCCCCGGTTCGGTGCCCCGGACTGGGTGACGTACTCCGAGCTGCGAGCAGTCCACTTCGACGCAGCCCATCGCCGCGGCGTATACCGCTACCTGGTCGTAGGCCATGACGTGGACTTTGAGAACAACGACGAATACTCGGGCAAAGCAGGTCTCGGCTCTGACAAGGCTATCGTCGGGTACGGCCTGGAGGTCGACCCCGCGGGCATGGCGAAGGTGGAGCTCCACGAGATCGGGCACACCCTCGGTCTCGAACACGGAGGGTTCGAAGAGAAAAACTACAAGCCGAACTACTTGTCCGTCATGAACTACGGCGTGCAGCGCCTCTGGGACGTTCGCGAAGGTGTATGGCGCCTCGACTACTCTTGGTACGACCACAATGACCTGGACGAGGCCAACGTCGACGAGTCCAATGCGTTCAAGTCAGGGAGCGTACCCTACGCGCGTCTGTACGAGGCCACTTGGGAGTGCCAATTGGCCCGACCCTTCCCACTGCCCCCTGTCCTCGTTCGGGTGGCGGCGCCGGTCCACGCGGACCTCCCGACGCTCGGGCCTGCTGCGCGGCGCATCGACTTCGACTGCAACGGGGTCCTGGGCGACTCCGGGTACACGAAGGACTTCGACAGCGGGGAAGATCCGCAGCTGACCGTGCACCAAGGCCACGCAGACTGGAGCGACCTCGATCTGGCGTTCCAGCGGGGGAACGGGTTCCACGGTGGGGCGGCTGCCAGTCCCGAGGAGACGCGAGCTACGGCGTCGAGCTGGCAGCGGGCCCAAGCCCGGTTGTATCCGCATTGCGCGGTAGCCCAGGTCCCACGCGCAGGCGCCAGCTACCGAGCCCCGCTGATCGTCTGGGGCTCTCCCACCCTCTCCGTGGGCTCCATCACCTCCATGACCCTCAACGGCGCGTTGCCGATCACCACCACCCTGGTGGATCTAGACGGGGACGGAACGCTCGACCAGTACACCCGATACCTGGTCGACGACCTGAGCGCCCTTCACGGCAGCGCGACCCAGGCGTTGGTATCTGGGACGCTCGCAGACGGGACCGCGATCGTGGCGACGCTCGCCATCACCCGACCGACCAACCCCGCCGATGCAGATGGCGACGGCATCCACGACGCTTGCGATGCGTGTCCCCTGAATGGTGACCCCTCCGGCAGCCACGTGGACGCAGATGGGTGCCCGCCGTGATCGCGCTCGTCTTCGCCTGCACTCCCGAGCCGGGCAGCCCGCCCCCGCCAGCCCCCGCGCCCAGGGACCCGTTCGCTGATTGTCCCACGCTCGATTGGGTCGTGCCGGTGGGCGACGAGCTGCCCGATGTCGTGCACTCCGTCGAAGGGCTGCCCGACGGCGGGGTGATCGTCGCGGGCACGTACGGTGGCCGTCCCGACATCGGGCTCGGCCCCGACGACCAGCTGCTGCCGTCGGAGAACTACCGGGACGGGTTCGTGGCCCGGCTCGGTCCGGACGGCCGCACCCGTTGGCACCACACCATCGGAAGCGTCGGGATGGACGAACTGCCTCACATGACCTGGGACGACGACCGAGTGTGGGTCGCAGGAACCACCGACGTCTTCGGCGATTCACCCATCGCCGCTGTCGCCATCGATCGGGTCGCAGTGACCGCCCCTCCCCCGCGCGAGGTGCAATCGCTCGTGTGGGCCATCGGGTTCGACCACCAGGACGGCGCTACGCACGCAGTCCGCGTCGCGGAGATCGACGGCGCCGGGTTCGGCACCGCAGCCACGGCAGACCCCGAAGGCAACGTGTACCTCACCGGCTGGTGGCGGACGGGCGACCTCGAGTTCGGGCGTTGGTCCTTCCGGCCGACGTTCGGAAGCAACGGAGGACACGCCTTCCTCCTGTCGTGGGACGCAGACGGCAAACCGCGCTGGGCCACCGTGCTGGGCGACGAGGACTCGCTGGCGCAGCCCATCGGCCTGTCCTGGTCGGACGGCAAGCTCCAGTGGGCGGTGGAGGTGCGCGGCGGCGGCGGGCGCGCACCCGCGATCGCGTCGAACGGTACCCGGACCGACATCGACCTGGGAGAGATGCGCGGTGCGGTGCTCGCTGCGGACGCGGCCACGGGGGAGGTGCTTCCCGTGCAGTACCGAGTGGTCACCAACTGGATCCACCGCTTCGAGAAGCAGCCAGGTGGCGCCCTCATCGCCACCGGGTACATGAACCGCATCGACCAGCGGTGGTGGGACGCCGCCGGAGTAGAGCAGTCCCACCCCGGCTACGGTGGTTTCTGGGCTGCGGTCACGCCGTTCGGAGCACTCCAGGTGCTGACCTCTCCCGGTCCGTTCGGGGATATTCGCAGCAGCTCGGGAGTGGGCCCGGCGGTCTTCGCCACTGCTCCTCCGTGGGAGGGTGTGGTGGGCGCTGGCACGCCCCGAGAGCTGGTGATCGAGAACGGCGATCCCCGAGACAGCGTAGCTGTCCTCCATGGGGACGAGGGGCAATTCCAGTGTGCGTCGTGGTACTCCGGTCCGGACAACCAGGACACCCTCGACGCCGTGCTCACCGAAGACGGCGCGTACTACGTGGTCGGCACATTCGAGGGGGAGATGACGGTGTTCGAGCCTTCGGGCGCCGTGAGTCACCCGTTCGTATCCCGCGGCTACACCGACGGCTTCATTGCCCGGTTCGCCCCCCTTGAACCTTGACGCCGCCGCTCCCCCCATGAAGCATGGCAGAACATCGTCGGTCAGCGGTCGGCGACGGCCCGAGCGCTCCGGGGAGACTTCGCGTGGTCGAGATCGGCCAGAGCTCGCTCTTCGACGGCAACCTCGTCTTCCACGAGATCGGACACAACATGGGGCTGAGCCATGGCGGCGCCCCGGACGAACGGGACCGGAACTGCGAGGTCAACTACCCGTCCGCCATGAGCTACTGCAGCAGCCCGTTCGGCCAGACCCGAGCGATGGGGGTGGGGGACGTGGACGCCGATCCCGACGACGACGGCGGGGAGCTCGTGCTCGACTACTCCCCCGCCGACCTCGACGTCGACCTCGACGAGGTGGCCGGCGTGCTCGAGACCGCAGGCGTGACCAGCACTCGGGTGCCGGACGCAGCGCTGTATCTGGTGACGTGGCAGTGCCCCCCGGCCATCGGCGGAGCGTCCAGCGCGCCGCCCCACGCGCCCGGCGGGAGCGGAGCGCTGACGGGTCCCGAGCGGTGGCTCGACTTCGACTGCGACACCGTGATCGACCACAACCCCGTGTTCCACGACCTGTCGCTCGTTGACACGAACGGCAACTCGAACCCGACGCCGCTCCATTCCGGGCAAAACGACTGGGAGAGCCTCCGGTTGGCATTTCATCGAGACCGGGACTTCTACGAGAGCGACCACGGAATCTCGGAGTCATGTACGGCCGCAGCGCAGGCCTTCATCGAACACCCCCGCACCCAGGTGTACCCGGGGTGCGCGGCGCCGACGGTCCCGTTGACCACGACCGCCACCTGGCGCATCCCGGTGGTGGTGTACGGCAGCGCCACCCTCGATGTCACCACCCTCGCCGCGCCGCGGCTCGTGGGCGTCGCGCCGGTGTCGTCCGAGGTCCGCGACCTGGACAGCGACGGGTTCGACGACGCCTGGTACGAGTTCCGCCGCGCCGACCTCACGATGTTGACGGCCCAGTCCGTTGCGCTGCACCTGTACGCGCCGCCCGGCCCGGGACCCGGCCTCGCCGAACAGCACCGGGTGACCCTGTTGACCAGTCCCGCCGACCCAGATCTCGACGGGCTGCACTCCGCCTGCGACGCCTGCCCGCTCCAGGGGTACCCCCGCGGCCCCGACGGCTGCCCGCTGGGGTCGCCATGATCGCCCTCACGCGGCTCCTCTCGTGCGCAGAGGAGCTCCCGACCTCCCGGCCTGCGCGGCCGGTGCTCCTCGACGAGCCTGCGCCGGAGGCGCCGTTCGCCGACTGTCCGCCGTTCGACTTCCTGCTCCGGTTGCAGACGGGCGGCGAGAGCCTGCTCACCCGCGTGGTGCCGCTCGCGGACGGCGACGTGGTCGTGGGGGGGCGTCACGTGGGCGGCGAGCAGTTCGGACGCGGCGAAGGCGACCTGTTGTCCTGGGAGACCGGCGGCTTCGTCGCCCGGTTGTCCCCCGAGGGGCGGCTCCGGTGGTCCCGCGACATTCAGGGCGGCGTCGACGACCTCGTG
>JBIKWC010000415.1:0-5001 GCA_044356535.1 Myxococcota bacterium | reverse complement strand
CACGCCCACCCCCACGCCCACACCTGTGCCGGTGCCCACGCCCACACCGGTGCCCCAGCCCGGGCCCGTGCCCACCCCCCTGCCGTTGCCCGTGCCTGCTCCGGTCGCGGTGCTCACCCCCGCCCCCGGTGGTCGAACCTGGGCTCCGCCCGACCCCGCGTCACCGGCCAGGACGTACGTGTTCGACACCGTCGTCACCGGTGGGGCGTTGTCCGTGGCCGCCGCCACGCAGGCCTCGCAGCCCCTCCAGCCCCGGATCGCGCGCTGCTACCAGGATCGCTGGGCCCAGGACCCGAACGTCCAGGGCGCTGCCTTCCTGTCCGCCGTGGTGCGTCCGGACGGCTTCGTCAGCACGTTGTCGGTGTACGGCCAGGTCCAGGACCGCACGTTGTCCTCGTGTATCGAGGGCGCGGCCGCGGACTGGTCCTTCCCCGCGTTCCCGGGGGAGACCCCGTCCGAGGTCACCCTTCCGCTCGTGTTCCGGGTGGAGACCCCGCCGAAGGGCCGGCGGGGGCGCTGATCAGGCCGCGACGGCCACCCGGCGCTCCCGCACCAGCCACGCCACGCCGCGGAGGCGCCAGGCCGTGGTCACGACCTGCCAACCACACTCCGCGGCGAGCCCGCCCCAGGCGCCGAGCACGCCGAGGTCGAACCCGAACACCAACACCGCCGCTACCGGGAGCTTCACGAACCACGCGCCGAACGTCGTCACCGCGAAGGTGTACCGCGTGTCGCCCGCGCCGTTCAGCGCCCCGAAGCCCACCTGGGCCAGGGCGTCCAGCACCTGCGCGCCCGCCCAGAGCACCAACACCGGCCGCACCAGCGCCAGCACCTCGGCCGTGGCCCCGAACGGCGCCACCAGGAGCCCCGGGACGAGCAGGAACAAGAGCCCCGTCGCGCCCGAGATCGCGAGGACGTCGGTGGCGCCGAGCTGCATGGCGCGCAGCGCTTCCCGGGGGCGGCCTGCGCCCCGCGACTGCCCCACCAGCACCGCCACCGCGTCCCCGACGGCCACCGCGGGGAAGAACGCCAGCATCACGATGCGCGCCACCACCACGTGCGCGGCGAGCACCGCGTCGCCGCTCGCCGAGAGCAGCGCCTGGAACCCCACGAAGGAGCCCACGTCCAGCAAGAACTGGAGCGCCGCCGGGCCACCCACGGCCCACACCTGCCGGAGCAGCCGGAGCTCGGGGCGCCAGGATACGGCGAGCAGGTCCCGGGCCTGCCACAGGAGCACCAGCAGGGCCACACCGAGCCCCGCGTCCACTCCCAGGGCCGCCCCGGCCATTCCGAGCGCGGGGACGGGACCCAGGCCGAACACCAGGATCGGGTCCAGCACGAGGTTGACGAGGTTCGCGAGCAGGTTGGCCACCATCACCGCGCGGCTGTTGCCGCGGCCCTGGAACCCCGCGCCCAGGGCGAGCACGAGGAAGTGCAGCGGCGCGCCGAGCAGTCGCAGCGCGCTGTACACGCCCGCCGCGCCCACGAGCGCCTCCGAGGCGCCCAGGAACGGGAACACCAGGGGGCCCACCGCGGCGAACGGCAGCGCGGCCAGCGCGAAGCCCAACGCGAGCCACACGCCCTGCCACGTGAACCGCCCTGCCTCGTCGAGGTCACCGGCGCCCACCCGGTTCGCGATGGGGGTCCGGACCGCGTTCAGCAGCCCCATCGGGAACGACACCACCAGGTAGACCCAGGTGGTGCCGATGCCGATGGCGCCGAGCTCGGCGGTCCCGAGCTGCCCGACCCACGCGGCGTTGACCACCGCGAGGAGGGTGAACGACGTCGTCGACACGAGGTTCGGGAGCGCGAGGGACCACAACCGACGACGGCTCATCGCCGCCACGCATGCGGAGGACATGGGAGGACCCACAGGGGGATGCACGGGACCGTGCGGGATCTGGGAAGCGCGCTTCGAACACCGAGGCACGCCGCCCGACCTCCATTGACTAGCCGGTGGCGCCCGGCGTCACTCGCCCAGCGCATTACAGCGGGATGATTCCGCCTGGATTGTGTCGGGTGGTCCACGGGTTACACCGCGTTCGGAGCCGAACCGATGCTGCACCTCGCGCTGCTTCCCGCCCTGTCGTCCCCCTCGTCCGCAGCCCCCGACGCCCCGGCCGACCCGCCCACCCACGGCGTGGTGCTCAGCCTCGAGGCCTACGGCCAGGCGCTGGTCGGGCACGTCCTCGTGGACGCCGACGCGCTGAGGACCAGCGCGAAGCTCGAGCTCAAGGTCGGCGAGACCCCGCGGGTCGGCCCGGCGGTCCCGCTGGTCGACGGGATGCGGATCCTCGGCCTGCCCCAGGGCGAACGCCTCGTCCAGGGCGGCATCGACACGATGTTGTACTTCGACGCGAACGGCGACACCTACCTCGACGCGAAGGATCCGGCGTTCGCCGCGCTTCGCCTGTTCGTGGACGCGAACGGCGACGGGAAGCTGCAGCCCGCCGAGGTGCGTTCGTTCGGTGACGTGGGCATCGACTCCATCTCCCGGTACGGCTCCATCCGCATGAAGGAGCGCTGACGCAGTGCTGGACCGGTGGAAGACCTTCAGCCCGCCCGCCGACTGGCAACCGGCCTCCTCCGCCGTCGAGGGGTTGGCGTGGTGGGCGGACCCGACGCCGGGCGCGACGCCGCCCGCTGGCCCACCGTGCCCCCGGTGTGGTGCGCGGGTCCCGGCCCCGGAGGACGGAGCGCGCGCTGCCTGCAGCTTCTGTCCCTGGGCGGCGCCCGAGGACTCCGGCCTGCCCGTGCGCGCCGCCGACCCGATCACCGCGGGGCGGACGCAGATCCACTGTGGCGGGTGTGGGGCGCGCGTGGCGCTGCCGGCAGGGGGCGACGGCTCGACCTGTCTGCTCTGCGGCTCGTCCCACGTCTCCGCGCGGGCCGCGGGAGGGCCGACGCCGATCCGCCCCGCCGGCCTCGTCCCGTTCTCCGTCACCGCCGAGGTGTGCAGGCAACACGTCGCCCGCTGGCTCGGGGGCGGGTGGTTCCACCCCTGGAACCTGTCCCGCATCGCCCGCGTCGAGCGCCTCCACGCGCTCTACGTGCCGCACTGGGTGTTCACGGCCGCCGTGGACGCGGAGTGGAAGGCCCGGGTCGGTCACGAGCGCGTGGAGCGCACCTTCGACCCGCGGACCAACAGCTGGGAGACGCGGGTCGAGCTGGACTGGCGGTGGCAGACCGGCCGGGTCCGCTCCCCTGCGCGCCCGCGGATCGTGCAGGGCACCCGCCGCCTCCCTCACGGCGTCGTCGACGTGGACACCACCTCCGAGCTCGCCGACGCCGTGCCGTTCGACCCTGCGCTGCTCGGGACGGTGCCCGTCGTGGACGCCGATCTGCCGCTGGCGGACGCCTGGGAGCGCGGTCGCGCCGACTTCCTCGCCGGGGTGCGCGAGGACTGCCGGGCTGCCCTCCCCACCCAACACGTCCGCGATCTCACCGTGGTCGCCGATCTCCTCGACGAGTCCTGGCAGCTCGTGCTCCTCCCGGTGTGGGTGGCCCCGTGGTGGTTCCGCGACCGCTCCCATGCCGTGTCCTGCCACGGGCGGACGGGCGTGATCGCGGGGGACAAGCCGGTCGACTGGCGGAAGGTGCGCGCCGCGCTGGTCGTCGCCCTGGGGCCGGGCATCCTGCTGGTCCTCGTGGGGGTCCCGCTGCTGTTCGTGTTCGCGGTGGGCGTCCCCGTGATGTTGTTCGGGTTGTTCCTGCTGGTGCTCGGGTCGGTGGCGTCGGTGCTGGTGTGGTCGACGGCCCTCGCGTCGGAGGGGGGATGACCGGCTTCGCCTGCACGGGGTGCGGACGCGTGTGGGTGTGGGGCTCGCCCCCGCGGCCCGAGGCGTGCCGGTGGTGTGGCGGGGCGCTGGAGTCCACGGGGCTCGAGGACTCGGCGTTGGCGCGGCCCCCGGGCCTCGTGCTCCCCCCGCGCGTGGACGCGCGCCAGGCCGCGATGGCGCTGCGCGAGTGGGTCGCCGAGGTGCCGTTCGCCGGCCCCGAGCTCCTGGCCACCGGCGACGCGCTGCAGTTCGCGTGGGCGCCGCGCTGGCTGGTCGAGCAGGACGTACGCGCGGTGCTCGAGGTCCACCTCGCCTTCGAGGAGCCGGTGGGGACCTCGCTCGAAGGGTGGGTGCGCGGGCGGTGGTCGCGCCGGGAGCCCCCGCGCACCCGGTGGGAGACGCGGGTCGGTCGGGTGGAGCGGCGGTACCCCGATCTCCTCGTCCCGGCCTTCGTGCCCGCGCCGGTGGCCGACGCAGACCGGCTCGACGAGTCCGTGGCGGCCACGCCGGACGCCTGGTCGGATCCCTGGCTCCTGCCCTCCCGCGCCCCCGAGGAGCAGGTTCCCGCCGCGCTCTCCGCCTTGCGGGCGGCCGTGGTGGCCGACGCGGTGCGGGCCGCTGGCGCCACCCGCGCCGAAGACCTTCACCTCACGTTGTCGCCGAGCTCGAGCGCGCCCGAGTGGACGCTCCAGCTGGTGCCCATGTGGATCGGGCGGTACCGCGACAACGACGGGGTGGTCCGGGTGCTCACGGTCAACGCGGTGACCGGCCGCTGCGCGGGGGTGCGGTCGTCGTCGCGCGCGGTGGCGGCGGCCTACGCGGGACGCCAGACCGCCACAGGCCTGGCGGTGGCCCTGTTCGCGGCGTTCCTCGCGCTGGTGGGCGTGATCTTCTGGTTGTTGCTGCCGGTCTCGGCGGCGGTGGGGCTGTTGGGCCTGTGGCTGGTGCTCTCGGCCCGGTCGGCGGGCCCGGCGGTGGTCGCCTGGAACCGCTCCGAGGGGTGAGCGGAGAGTTGATCCAGGTTCGATCGACCTCGGTACGCGGGGGGGCCAGGGGGGAGCGCCCCCTGGCAGGGGATTCGGGGGACTGGTCCCCCGAGGGGGTGTCGGGGGCGGCGCCCCTGACCCACACGAACGACACGAAAATTGAGCTTCGCTCGTGCGAAGCGCGAGCGAGGATCAATTGATCCAGGTTCGACCGACCTTGGTACGCGGGGGGTCCA
>JBIKWC010000013.1:0-67129 GCA_044356535.1 Myxococcota bacterium | reverse complement strand
CGAGGGCCTGAACGTCTACGACGTGCTGCGCCGCCGGAACATCGTGCTCACCCGTGCCGCCGTCGACGCGGTCACCGCGCGCCTCGCTGCGGGCACCTGAGGTTCCCATGTTGCTCAAGGACACCCTCGTTCGGCCTCTGGTGACCGAAAAGACCACCAGCGGACTCGGGAATGATCGAACCTATGTGTTCGAAGTCACCCCGAGCAGCGACAAGGCCCAGATCCGCACCGCCATCGAGTCGTTCTACGGCGTGAAGGTCGAGGCGGTCCGCACTTCCGTGATGCGCGGCAAGGCCAAGCGCTTCGGTCGGCACTACGGAAAGCGGAAGAACTGGAAGAAGGCGTACGTGACCCTCGTCGTGGGTCAGACGCTCAACGTGCTCGTCTAGTCCTGAACATCACAGGACCCTGGGAACACCATGCCCGTCAAGAAGTTCAAGCCCACCTCCGCTGCCCGCCGGTTCATGACCGTCGCGGACTTCTCGGAGATCACGCGGAGCACCCCCGAGAAGTCGTTGACCGAGCCCCTCCAGGGGCACTCCGGTCGCGGCAACACCGGGCGGATCACCGTGCGCCATCAGGGCGGCGGTCACAAGCGCAAGTACCGTCGGATCGACTTCCGCCGGGACAAGTGGAACATTCCTGGGAAGGTCGCTCACATCGAGTACGACCCGAACCGGACCGCCCGCATCGCGCTCGTTCACTACGCCGATGGCGAGAAGCGCTACATCGTCCACCCGATCGGTCTCTCGGTGGGTGATACGGTCGTCAGCTCCAACACCGCGGACGTTCGTCCGGGGAACTGCATGGAGCTCCTCTCTGTTCCGCTCGGCACGTTCGTGCACAACATCGAGCTGCAGAGTGGTCGTGGTGGCCAGCTGTGCCGTTCTGCCGGTACCTATGCCCAGGTCATGGCGAAGGAGAACGGCTACGTTCTCGTTCGCCTGCCGTCTGGTGAGCTCCGCAATGTGTGGGGCAAGAACCGGGCGACCGTCGGGCAGGTCGGGAATCTCGAGCACGAGAACGTCGTGATCGGGAAGGCGGGTCGCTCCCGTTGGATGGGGATCCGGCCCAGCAACCGCGGCGTCACGATGAACCCGGTCGACCATCCCCACGGTGGTGGTGAAGGCAAGGCCAAGGGCGGCCATCCCGTGACCCCGTGGGGTATCCCCACCAAGGGGTACCGGACCCGGCGCGACAAGAAGGCTTCCACTCGCTTCATCGTGAAGCGTCGGTACGCCAAGTAGCACCTTTCTCGGGTGGCGGATGCCACCTGTTCAGGACGTAGGGTCATGGCGCGTTCAGTCAAGAAGGGTCCGTTCATCGACGGACATCTGATGCACAAGGTCCGGATGGCTCGTGAAGCCGGTAGCAATCGGGTCATCAAGACCTGGTCGCGTCGGTCCACGGTCGTTCCGGAGATGATCGGCCTTCATCTGGCCGTTCACAATGGTCGGCAGTTCATCGCGGTGTACGTCACCGAGCAGATGATCGGTCACAAGCTCGGTGAGTTCGCTGCCACCCGCACCTTCCGCGGCCATTCTGCCGATCGGAAGGTGAAGGTCGCGAAGTAGGAGTACGCGTCATGAGCACCGCCAGACTCCGTCATGCCCGCGTGTCCGCCCGGAAGGCTCGCCTCGTCGCCGACCTGGTTCGCGGCAAGGACGTCTCGGAGGCCATCGAGCTGTTGTCCTTTACGGACAAGAAGACGGCCCCCATCATCAAGAAGCTCGTCGAGTCGGCGGTGGCGAATGCCGAACACGCTGCTCGGCGCGAGCGCCAGGATCTTGACATCGACTCTCTCTTCGTGAAGTCGGTGTTCGTCGATGCCGGTCCCACGTTGCGCCGGTTCCGGCCGCGCGCACAGGGTCGGGCGACGAAGATCCTCAAGAAGACCAGCCACATCACCGTCGAGCTCGGTAGCAGGTAAAACACATGGGTCAGAAGGTACATCCGATCGGGTTCCGCGTCGGCATCACGGCGGGCTGGGACTCCAAGTGGTACGCCGACAAGGACTACGGTCGGTACGTGGCCGAGGATCTCAAGATCCGAGCCCATGTGCAGGAGAAGCTCGCTTCCGCGGGTGTCTCTCGCATCCTGATCGAGCGCGCCGCCAACAAGGCGAAGGTGTTCATTCACGCTGCGAAGCCTGGGATCATTCTGGGTAAGCGTGCCACGGGTCTCGATGGCCTTCGCACCGACCTCCAGCGCCTGACGAGCACGGAAGTGTTCGTGCACATCATGGAAGTGCGCAAGGTCGAGACCGAGGCGATCCTCGTCGCAGAGAACATCGCGCAGCAGCTGGTGAAGCGGGTCAGCTTCCGGCGCGCGATGAAGAAGGCCATGACGCAGGCGCGGCGCGCTGGCGCCAAGGGCATCAAGGTGATGTGTGCGGGTCGCCTCGGCGGTGCCGAGATGAGCCGGACGGAGTGGTACCGCGAAGGGCGGGTGCCGTTGCACACGCTCCGCGCGAACATCGACTACGGCCTGGCCGAAGCGAAGACCTCCTATGGTCTCATCGGTGTCAAGGTTTGGATTTTCAAGGGGGAGATTCTCCCCGGTGAGGACGCGCGTCAGGCTCAGTGAGCCCCGCGCTAGGAGTGTCCGATGCTTTCGCCCAAGCGCGTCAAGCACCGCAAGGTTCAGAAGGGTCGCCTCACGGGTCTCGCGACCCGCGGCACCGAGATTTCCTTCGGTGACTTTGGTCTGCAGGCTACGTCCTGTGGTCACATCACGGCCCGTCAGCTCGAGGCGGCCCGTATCGCGATGACCCGCCACATCAAGCGTGGCGGGAAGGTCTTCATCCGGGTCTTCCCGGACAAGCCGCAAACCAAGAAGCCGCTCGAAGTGCGAATGGGGTCCGGTAAGGGCGCCGTCGAGCAGTGGGTGGTTCCGGTGAAGCCGGGTCGCATGCTGTATGAGATCGACGGTGTCGACGAGGAGACCGCCAAGGAGGCGTTCCGCCTCGCCGGGCACAAGCTCAGCGTGCAGGTGCGCTTCGTCAAGCGCGGCACGGAGGTGCTGTGATGGGATCGAAGTCGGACCTCTCGGACGAGCAGATCGTCCACAAGGCGCTGGAGACTGAGCGTGAGCTCGTCACCAAGCGGTTCCAGCACAAGCTGAATCGGCTCGAGAACCAGGCGCAGCTCGGCGAGCTCCGGCGAGACATCGCCCGGTTGCAGACCGAGGCCCGCCAGCGTGAGATCGCAGCGGCGCTGCCAAAGGGCGCTCTGTTCGCGAAGCATCGTTCGACCTTCTCGGCGGGCTCCGCTGGTTCTTCCGCCGCTCCGGCGGAGAAAGGTGGATTCCTTTCCGGAATCGTTGACAAGCTCACGGCCCAGGAAGAGTTGGGCCGCCCTTCGGGGCGGTCGCGTAAGTAGGGCATCGGGTGGTCACCGCTCCCGGTGCTGGTCTGTCCAGCGGTTGTGCGTCCTGGTTCGCCAGGAGACCCCAGCTGCAAAGGTTCTGGCCTCAAGGGGCCTCAGTTTCTACAACCTCGGCGCCGGTAACGGTGCCGATCCTCGAACGAGGGCTCGATGAGCACGGAAGCAAGCATCCCGACGGAGCAGCCGTCGAGTCGGCGGGAACTCGTTGGTCGCGTGGTGTCCGACAAGATGAACAAGACCGTCACGGTCGAGGTGACCCGGACCCTCCGGCACCGGCAGTACCACAAGTTCATCAGCCGTCGGAAAAAGTACCACGCGCACGACGAGAACAACGAATTCAAAGTCGACGACGTGGTCGTCATCCGCGAGAGCCGTCCGCTCTCCAAGACCAAGCGTTGGGTGGTGGTCGGTCGCCGATAGGCGCCGCGCCCTCCGGAAACCACTGGCGTTTCGTCCCCGCGACGAGAGCTCGAGGTCGAGGTTCCCATGATTCAGATGGAAAGCGTGCTTGACGCTGCAGATAACAGCGGAGCCAAGCGGTTGCGCTGTGTCAAGGTGTTGGGCGGTTCGAAGCGGAAGTACGCGACCGTGGGCGACATCATCGTCGTCTCGATCAAGGACGCCGCGCCCAACGGCAAGGTGAAGAAGGGTCAGGTGGCCCGTGCCGTCATCGTTCGCACCCGGAAGGAGGTCCGCCGCAAGGACGGAAGCTACATCCGGTTCGACGACAACAGCGCTGTGTTGATCAACAAGGACAACGAGCCCGTGGGTTCGCGCATCTTCGGGCCGGTGGCTCGCGAGCTTCGTGCGCGGAAGTTCATGAAGATCGTTTCGTTGGCTCCGGAGGTGCTCTGATGCCCGCGAAGTGTCGCATCAAGACTGGCGACCAGGTGATCGTGACCACGGGCAAGGACCGGGGCGTGATCGGACGGGTGGCGAAAGTCATGCCGGAAGAGGGGAAGCTCGTCGTCGAAGGCGTGAAGCGCGTTCGTCGCCATCGGCGTCCCGTGGGTGACACGCCGGGCGGCATCGTCGAGAAGGAGATGCCGGTCGACGTTTCCAACGTCGCGCTGTGGAATGCAGCCGAGAAGCGGCGCGTCAAGGTCAGCTACAAGGTGTCCGAGGATGGCCGGAAGGTGCGGGTAGACCGCAAGTCTGGCGCGCTCCTCGACAAGGATCAAGGGTGACGACGATGGAACGGTACATTCCGCGAATCCGGAAGAAGTACGACACCGAGGTTGTCCCGGCGCTGCTCCAGCAGTTCGGGTACAAGAATCCCATGCAGGTTCCGCGTCTCCAGAAGATCGCGATCAACCTGTCCATGAAGGACGCCATCCAGAACGTGAAGTTGCTCGAGACCGCTGCCGAGGAGCTCTCGCTCATCGCTGGCCAGAAGGCCGTCATCACGCGGGCTCGAATCTCCATCGCGAACTTCAAGCTCCGTGAGAACATGCCCATCGGCGCGCGCGTCACGCTGCGCGGCGCTCGGATGTGGGAGTTCTACGATCGCCTCGTCACCATGGCAATTCCGCGTATTCGCGACTTCCGCGGCGTGTCCGCCAAGGCGTTCGACGGTCGCGGGAACTACTCGCTCGGGTTGACCGAGCAGATCATCTTTCCCGAGATCGACTACGACAAGGTGACCAAGGTGTCTGGGATGAACATCGCGTTCGTCACCTCCGCCTCGACCGACGAGGAAGGCAGAGAGCTTCTCCGCCACCTCGGAATGCCGTTCGCCTAGTCTTCGTTTTGTGCACCAGGAGTTTCCCGGTTCCAGCCGGGATGGAGAACACTCCATGTCGATGACCGACCCAATCGCAGACATGCTGACGCGGATCCGCAACGCGCAGTTGGCTGGTCACGCGAATCTCATGATTCCGCGTTCCAAGATCAAGATCGAAGTTGCCAAGGTCCTCAGCACCGAAGGGTTCATCGAGGGCTTCGTCGAGGACGCCAAGGGTCCTCAGGGCGAGATCAAGGTCTTCCTGAAGTACGACGCTGCGAACCGGGGTACGATCCGGGGCATCCGTCGGATCAGTCGTCCTTCCCGCCGCGTCTACGTCGGCAAGGATGACATCCCGCGCGTCCGCAACGGCCTCGGGATCGCAATTCTCACCACCCCTCGCGGGGTGCTCACCGACGCACAGGCACGGAAGTCCGGTGTCGGCGGTGAGGTCATCTGTCACGTCTGGTGACGGGAGATCACGATGTCTCGAATTGGAAGAATGCCGATTCCGCTCCCGGCAGGGGTGACCCTGACGGTAGGCGCGGGGAAAGTCGCTGTGAAGGGTCCGAAGGGCACTCTCGAGCACTTCATGCCGGACCATGTCACCGTAAAGGTCGATGCGGGTTCCGTTGTCGTCGAGCGCGAGGGCGATGAGCGTCAGGCACGTGCCAACCACGGACTGATGCGCGCGCTGTGCCGGAACATGGTGCAGGGCGTGTCGGCTGGTTTCGAGCGGAAGCTCGAGCTGATCGGCGTCGGCTTCCGCGCCGAGGTCAAGGGCAAGAGCCTGGTGATGAACCTTGGATACTCCCATCCGATCGAGTACCCGCTCCCCGCGGGAATCGCGGTCGCGGTGTCGAAGGAAGGCGGTATCACCGTCACCGGGATCGACAAGCAGCAGGTCGGTCAGGTCGCGTCCGACATCCGTGCGTTCAGGAAGCCCGACTCCTACAAGGGGAAGGGCATCCGGTTCCACGGCGAGCAGATCCGCCTCAAGGCGGGCAAGAGCGCCAAGAAGTAGCGGCGGTAGGAGAACACCATGGCCAAGACCAACCCGTCGGAAGCTGCTCGTCAGCGGCGGAAGAAGCACATTCGCAAGACCATCCGGGGCAACTCGGTGCGTCCGCGTCTCTGTGTGTTCCGCAGCGACAAGAACATCTACGTCCAGATCATCGACGACTCGCAGGGTCGTACGCTCGCGCAGGCTTCCAGCCTCAAGGTGGAGATGCCCGAGGGTGCGGACGGTGGGAACATCGATGGAGCGAAGGTGGTCGGCGCTGCGCTGGCGAAGGCGGCGATCGCTGCCAACGTGAAGTCGGTCGTCTTCGACCGCAACGGATACTTGTACCACGGTCGGGTGGCTGCGTTGGCTGATGCCGCGCGCGAGGCCGGCCTCCAGTTCTGATTCTGTCGAGCATTTCTTCCTACGGATGAGGAGGCCGCGATGGCGAAGCGCCGCCGCGAAGAAGAAGAGTCCAATCTGATCGAAAAGGTCATCTACATCAACCGCGTTGCGAAGGTTGTGAAGGGTGGCCGTCGGTTCAGCTTCTCCGCGATCGTCGTGGTCGGGGATGGGCAGGGCCAGGTCGGTGTTGGGTTCGGAAAGGCGAACGAAGTGCCCGAGGCGATCCGCAAGGGTACCGAGAAGGCGCGTCGTTCGTTGCGCCCGATTCCCGTGGTGTGGGGAACCATCCCTCACGACGTGATCGGCGAGTACGGCTCGGGGCGTGTCGTCCTCCGGCCCGCGAACGCTGGTACTGGCGTCATCGCCGGTCCCGCCGTCCGTGCCGTGATGGAAGCCGTTGGCATCCACAACATCCTCACGAAGAGCCTCGGCTCCACCAACCCGCACAACTTGATTCGCGCCACGTTCGCCGCGCTCGAGCAGCTCGAGTCGGCTGAACAGTACGCGACCCGCACCGGGAAGGACCTGGATCAGGTGTACGCAAACTACACCGTCCGTCCGGCCTCGGTCGCTGGTCCGGCGTGAGGGGAGGGAACATGTCCCGCCTGAAGGTAACGCTGACTACCAGCACGATCGGTTGCAGTACTCGGCAGCGTCAGAACATCGTTGGCCTGGGCCTCCGGAAGATCGGAGCCAGCCGCGTTCTCGAGAACACGCCCGCCGTCCGCGGCATGGTGAAGAAGGTGTTGCACCTCGTCACCGTGTCCGAAGTTGACGAGGGCTGAGGAGCACTCCATGGCCAACGAACTTTCCAGCCTCAAGCCGGTCGTCGGGGAGCGTCGCAAGCGCTTCCGCGTTGGTCGGGGCAACGGCTCCGGCAACGGCAAGACCGCAGGTCGCGGCACCAAGGGCGCTCAGGCACGCGCTGGGTACAACCATCGCGCTGGCTTCGAGGGCGGCCAGATGCCCATGCATCGTCGACTCCCCAAGACCGGGTTCACGAACCTGTTCTCCAAGGAGTACGCCGAAGTGAACGTGGGTCGTCTCTCCGTGTTCCCTGCGGGGACGACCGTGACCGAAGCCCTGCTCCTCGAGAAGGGCCTCGTGCGCCAGGTCGGGCGCGACGGCGTGAAGGTGCTCGGCGGGGGCGATCTGGGGGTTGCCCTTCACGTTCGCGTGTCCAAGATGACCGGGTCCGCCGCGCAGAAGGTCACGGCGGCCGGGGGAACCGTCGAGGGCGACGCCTCCTGAACCGCTGATGGATCCCGGACTCCCACCTGAGGCGGTGGTTGGTCTCGGCCCCGGACAAGGATGGGCACGTGGCGAATCTGTTCACCGAGATCTGGGAGATGGAGGACCTGCGCAAGCGGGTCTTGTTCACGTTGGGGATGCTCGGCGTGTACCGGTTGGGGATCTTCATCCCTGCGCCGGGCATCGATCGCACGGTCCTGGGCAAGTGGTTCGAAGACCAGGGTCACACCCTGTTCGGTCTTTACGACATGTTCTCGGGCGGCGCGCTGCAGCAGTTCAGCGTATTCACCCTCGGGATCATGCCGTACATTTCTGCGTCGATCGTGATGCAGCTCCTCGCCGAGATGGTTCCGGCCCTCAAGCGCATCAAGGACGAAGGGCAGGCCGGGAAGAACCGGATCACGCAGTACACCAGATACCTCATGCTGGTCGTCGCGTGTGTCCAGTCGTTCACCATGGCCATCACGCTCGAGGACATGCGGTTCGGCACCTCGGGTGTCGTGATCGAGCCCGGGCTCGGGTTCCGTCTGTTGACGATGCTCACGATGACGAGCGGCAGCTGCTTCATCATGTGGCTGGGCGAACAGATCACGGAGCGCGGGATCGGAAACGGGTCGTCCGTGTTGATCTGCGCGGGCATCATCGATCGCATCCCGGCTGGCGCGAACCAGCTGCGTGAGCTCGTGAGGCTGAACGAAATCAACCTCTTGCAGGCGACGCTTCTCCTCTGCTTCATGTTCCTGGTCGTGTACTCGATCGTGTTCGTGGAGCGCGGCCAGCGGCGGATCCCCCTCCAGTACGCCAAGCGCGTGCTCGGAAGGAAGGTTTACGAAGGACAGACGACCTACCTGCCGTTGAAGGTGAACCTGGCCGGCACGGTGCCCCCGATCTTCGCCTCGTCGGTGCTGATGATCCCGTCCAGCCTCACGTCGATGGCCAACAACATCGCGTTGCAGTGGCTGGCCGGCGCCTTCTACCCGGGCCGGTGGCTGTACAACCTGACGTACGTCGCGTTGATCGCCTTCTTCGCGTTCTTCTACACCGCACTCACGTTCAACCCTGAGGACGTGGCGGAGAACATCAAGAAGCAGGGCGGCTACATCCCTCGTGTTCGACCGGGAAAGGAGACCGCGGCGTACATCGACCACCTGGTGACCCGCCTGACCTCCGGTGGCGCCGTATACCTCTCGGTGCTCTGCGTCCTCCCGAGCTTGTTGGTCGCGACCTTCAATGTCCCGTTCTACTTCGGCGGGACCGGTCTGTTGATCATCGTCGGAGTGACGCTCGACACTGTTGCGCAGATCGAAGCTCAACTGTCGACCCGCCACTACGATGGCGTGGTCGCGGCGAAGGGTGCCCGGGGGCGGCGTCAGCCCGTCGGGTCCCGTCAGTCCGGTTCGTGATGGCTCGCGCGAAGGACCCGTGGGAGCTCGCGCTGATGCGGCAGAGCGGGAAGCGCCTCGCGGAGGTGTCGGCGCTCGTACGTGAGGCCGTCAAGCCGGGCGTGACCACACGACAGCTGGACGAGATCGCGGAGCGCGAGATCCTCCGCCGCGGTGGCCGGTCGAACTTCAAGGGGTATCGGGCGGGGGGCAATGTCCCGTTCCCGGCCGTGATCTGTGCGTCCCCCAATGAGGTGGTGGTTCACGGGATCCCGGATGATCGCCCGTTGCGCGAGGGCGACATCCTGAGCGTGGACCTCGGGCTGATCTACGGCGGCTATCATTCCGACACCGCCTTCACGGTCGGCGTCGGGAAGATCGACGACGCACGACAGCGTCTCCTTGACGAGACCGAGCGGAGCCTTTACGTGGGCATCGCCATGGCCAGGGCTGGCCAACGGACGGGAGACATCGGACACGCGATCCAGAACCACATCGAGCCCCTTGGCTACGGAATCGTCGAGGCCTTCGTCGGCCACGGCATCGGGAGACAGATGCACGAGCATCCCCCGGTACCGAACGTCGGTCGAGCAGGACAAGGGGTGGTGTTGGGAGAGGGGCACTGCCTCGCCATCGAGCCGATGGTCACCTTCGGCTCGGGAGACACCCGGGTTCTGGACGACGAGTGGACGGTGGTCACGGCCGACGGTAGCCTGGCAGCTCATTTTGAACACACCATCGCGGTGACCCCCCGGGGCCCCGAGATCCTGACGGTCCTCGACGACCGGAAGGTACATTGACCGGCTGGACGCGCCTCACGGCAGGTGTCTGGCGATGACCTCACGCAAAGGATGACAACGTGGCTCGTATCGAAGGCGTCGACCTGCCCAGGAACAAACCCGTCTGGATCGCCCTGACCTACATCTACGGGATCGGTCAGGCGACTGCCCGGACGATCGTCGAGCGAGCTGGCGTCAACAGCATGACTCGGGTCTTCCAGCTGAGTGACCACGAGGTCGCTCGGATTCGCGAGGTCATCCAGAAGGACACGCGGGTCGAAGGTGAACTCCGCAAGGAGATTTCGCTGAACATCAAGCGGCTGGTGGATTTGGGCACCTACCGCGGGCTCCGTCACCGTCGTGGCCTCCCGGTCCGCGGGCAGCGCACCCACACCAACGCCCGGACCCGCAAGGGCCCGCGTCGTTCCGTCGCCAAGAAGAAGTGACCACCCACGCATCCGTGTGACCGAGGATTTCCGTCATGTCTGCCGCCACGCGCAAAGTCCGCAAGGCCAAGAAGAACGTCCCGGCTGGGGTCGCTCACATTCAGGCCACGTTCAACAACACCATCGTCACCATCACCGACCTCGTCGGGAACACGGTGGCGTGGTCTTCCGCGGGGGTGCTCCGGTTCAAGGGGTCCCGCAAGTCCACTCCGTTCGCAGCCCAGCTCGTCGCCGAGGACGCCGCCCGCAAGGCGATGGAACACGG
Source organism: Myxococcota bacterium (assembly GCA_044356535.1). Classification (GTDB taxonomy): domain Bacteria; phylum Myxococcota_A; class UBA796; order UBA796; genus JACKER01. Next base: position 56,489 of record JBIKWC010000013.1, on the reverse strand, counting down.
CATGAAGCAGGTCGGCGTGTTCGTGAAGGGGCCCGGCACCGGCCGTGAGTCGGCGCTCCGCGCCATCGCGAACTCCGGGCTGAAGATCACGCACATCAAGGACGTGACGCCCATCCCGCACAACGGTTGCCGCCCGCCCAAGCGTCGCCGCGTGTGATTTCCCTCGCGGGGGCCGGTGACCCGCCGGCCTGCTGTGGGCTCCCGTCGGGGGCTCGCGCGCTCGCTTCCTCCCGTTCCGCGCATGTCGAGCCTGGGGCGCTCTGACAGTAGCGGTCGGAGTTCTCCGTGCAGCAACTCGTGTATTCGAACTGGCGCTCCCTCATCAAGCCCCGCCGCGTCGAACGTGACGTCCGGTCCGGGAACACCTACGGGAAGTTCGTCATCCGTCCGCTCGAGCGCGGCTTCGGTACGACGATCGGGAACTCGCTCCGGCGGATCCTGTTGTCGTCGCTCCAGGGTGCGGCGATCACTTCCGTCGCGATCGACGGCGTCCTGCACGAGTTCTCCTACATCCCCGGCATCGTCGAGGACGTGACGGACATCGTCCTCAACTTCAAGGGCGTGCTCATCCGCACCTCCTCCACCGACGCCGTTCGGGGTCGGATCGCGCGCAAGGGTGAGCCCGGGAAGACCGTGGTCGTCACCGCCAGCGATCTCGTGTTCGACGGCGCGTGTGAAGTCCTGAATCCGTTGCACCCGATCGCGACGCTCACCGACAACGGCGAGTTCTCGTGTGAGGTCGCGGTGCAGATGGGCAAGGGGTACGTCCCCGCGGCGCAGAACAAGACCGAGGAGCAGCCGATCGGGACGATCCCGATCGACGCGATCTTCTCGCCCGTCCTCCGGGTCCGCTACACCGTGACGAACGCTCGCGTCGGTCAGCGCACCGACTACGATCGGCTCACCATGGAAGTGTGGACGGACGGCTCCGTCGTCCCCGAGGACGCCCTCGCATACGCGGCCAAGGTGTTGAAGGAGCAGCTGCAGATCTTCATCAACTTCGCGGAGGAGGACGAGCCTGCCCAGCAGGAGACCTCGGAGGCCACGCAGGAGTTCAACGAGGAGCTGTTCAAGCGCGTCGACGAGCTCGAGCTGTCGGTTCGGTCGCAGAACTGCCTCCAGAATGCCGGCATCGAGTTCATCTACCAGCTGGTGGAGCGGACCGAGGCCGAGATGCTCAAGACCAAGAACTTCGGTCGCAAGTCGCTCAACGAGATCAAGGAGATCCTCGACGATCTCGGGCTCTCGCTGGGCATGAAGCTCCACAACTTCCCCAAGCACCGGATCGGCGGCTGATCCGACAGGGCCCGGCCACCTTCGGTCGGCCCCGTCGTTCCGTCATCGACACCTGATTCATCGGAGTACGTCATGCGTCATCGTCACAGCGGCCGCCGCCTGGACATGAACAGCTCACAGCGGAAGGCCCTCTTCCGGAACATGGCCACGTCGCTCGTCGAGCACGGGCAGGTCCGGACGACGTTGCCGCGCGCCAAAGAGCTGCGGATGTTCGCCGAGCGCCTCATCTCCATCGGTAAGCGGGCGCCCTCGGTGGCTTCGCTCGCGACGCTCGAGGGGGCCGAGCTGCTCCATGCCAAGTCGGATCGCGTGTCCGCCAGCCGTCGCCTCGCCGAGGTGCTCGAGACCGACGACGCCGTTCGGAAGGTGATGACGGAGCTCGCCGATCGCTTCCGGACCCGTCCGGGTGGGTACACCCGGGTGGTCAAGCTGTCCCGCCACCGTCCGGGCGACAACGCTCCGATGGCCGTGGTGCAGCTCGTGGAGCCGCTCGAAGCCAAGGTCTGAGGGGAGGGCGACCGCCCTCTCTCTGGTCCGGCGCCCACCCACGCGGTGGGCGTTTGTCGTTGTGGGGTCGGGTTTCGGCGTTAGGACTGCGCTCGGGGGCAGGGTGGACACGCAGGTCGTGGAGCGCTTCAAGGCGTGGCTGTCGGAGCGCGGGCTCAAGTACACCCGTCAGCGCGAGGCCATCGTCCAGGTGTTCCTGGACAGCGGTGGCGAGCACCTTTCGCTCGACGACCTGCTCGAACGGGCTCGCGTCGTGCAGCCGTCGGTGGGGTACGCGACGGTGTACCGGACCATGAAGATCCTGGCTGAATGTGGGATCGCGAACGAACACAAGTTCGACGAGGGCCAGGCCCGCTACGAGCCTGCAGTGGAGGGTGAACACCACGACCACCTGATCTGCACCACCTGCGGGAAGATCCTCGAGTTCGAGGACGACCGAATCGAGCAGTACCAGCAGGACGTCGCGGCGGCCCACGGGATGCGGCTGTCGTCCCATCGGCACCAGATCTACGCGGAGTGCATGCGGGACCCGTGCCCGGATCGCGCAGCGCCGGCTCCGAGGCCCGGCGCCCTCGCCGCGGCGCGGCAAAGGAGCTAGAGGCGTGCGGCGGGCCGTGCTTGACACCACCTCTTCGGTGGTCGAGCATGGCGGCGACGAGGGGTGGCAGTGGACCCGATCGCGTGGTTGACGACGCTGGTGTGCGGAGGAGGGTGCTGTCTCTTCGGCACGATCGGCGTGCTCGTGGTGGCGTGGTTCGCCCTCTTCCGGAAGAAGGCGCCCGAGGAAGTCGAGGAGGAACCCGAGGTAGCGACCGCAAAGGCGCCGCCGCCGCCGCCAAAGCCGCGCGAGCTGCCGAAGCCGTCGATGCCTTCGGTCTCACCGCCGCCGCCGCCCAGCAAGCCGCAGCCCATGAGCGTGGGCGCGTTCGACAACCCCGATCTGTTCGACGACGACGAGATGGCCACCGTCGTGGCGCCGCCGCCCGCGGGCATGATGATGAAGGACATGCCGTCGACGCCGCCGCCGCCGCCCGCTCCGGAGCCGCCACGTGCGCCTGCCGTGGACGCGTCACCTTCGTCCCTGCCGCCGGCGATCGCCGAGAAGCCGAAGCAGACCCCCGCGCCCCCGCCGAGCCGTTCGAGCGGGCAGACGATCATCGCGTTCGACGACGACGACGAGGATTGGTAGGGCTCCGGGCGGAGGCCTCGTGACGCAAGCCTGGGCGCGGGTTCCGACCGCTGCCGTGTTCGTTCGGGGCGCGGACGCCCGTCGGTGGTGCAACGGGTTGTTCACCAACAACGTCCGGGATCTGCCCATCGGCGCCTGGAATCGCTCCGCGATGGTGGACGATCGGGGGCGCGTGCACGGCTTCCTCGATCTGCTCTGCCTGGCCGATGACCAGCTGCTGGCCGTGGTCGATGGGATGACCCCCGCCGAGTTCCTGGAACGGCACGAGCGCTACCTCCTGTTCGATCGGGTCGAGTTGACGGTCCCACCGCTCGCTCGGTTCACGGTGTTCGGCGCGGACGGTCCAGCGGGCGCCCGGCCAGGCCCCGGCCGGTGGGAAGCTGCGGCCGGGGGGTGGGCCTGGGGACACCGCAGGGCGCCTGGGCAGACCCTGGACTGGGTCGGCCCCGAGGGTTCCTGGATGCCCAGCGGCACAGAGCTGGCGGCGGAGGTACTCGAGGTGGCGCGAGTGGCTGCCGGCATCCCCCGGTTTCCGGACGACACGACCGAGAAGTGCCTGCCCCACGAGCTCGGGCTCCGCGACGAGCTCCTGCACTTCGAGAAGGGGTGCTACCTCGGCCAGGAGACCATTCACCGCGTGGACGTGATGGGGCAGGTCCGGCGGCGGCTCGTCCGGGTCGCGACGCCTCGGCCCGTCGCAGCTGGGAGCGAGGTTCGCGTCGACGGAGCCGTCGTGGGCCTGGTGTCGAGCCCGGTCGAGCTCGAGGACGGCTCTGGGCTCGGGCTCGCGCTGGTCCGCGTCCCCCACGACGGGCCCGGAACCAGCGTCGAGGTAGGGGAGTTCGCGGGTAGCGTGGCCTGAGTGGCGACCGGCGGCGTCGGATGGGCGCGGACGCTGCGCTCGCTCGAGGTCCGGCTCCGGGCGAGGGGGCTGACGGGGTCGGAGGCGTTCGACCTGCTGCTTCCAGCGCTGGAGGCGCGCGCGGGGGGAGCTGCCACCGGCGTCGACGAGGAGCTGTTCGCGGTGGTGTCGGCGGTGCCGCAGGTGGCGGGGGACGACCTCCTGGGCCTCGCCTACGAGCACTTCCTGTCGGATGTCTACAAGGGGGAGCGGGGGCAGTACTTCACGCCGCCTCCGCTCTGCCGGCTCTTGTGGTCGCGCCTCCCGCTGCAACCCGGAGAGGTGGTCCTGGACCCCACCTGCGGGAGCGGGGGCCTGTTGCTCCCGGTCGCGAGCGTCGGCGCGGAGCTTCGGGGCTTCGACCTCGACGGTCGCCTGGCACGCCTCGCCAAGGTGAACTTGCGGCTGCTTGGGGTGGACGCAGACATCCGTCGACTCGACTTCTTCCGGGAGCCGCCGGAGCCCGTCGACGTGGTCGTCGCCAACCCACCGTTCTCCGTGGCGCTGGACGACCCCGACCTGGCGCTGGCGCACCGCGGGCTGGCGGGTCCTCGCGGCGTGTCCTCCGACGTCGTGTTCCTGAGTGCGCTCCGCGGCTGGGTTCGGCCCGGAGGTCGCGCAGGGGTCGTGGTCCCCTGGTCGGTGGTCGCGAACCCGAGCCTCGGCCGCCTCCGGGCGCACGTCCTCGACGCGTTCGAGGTCGAGGCCGTGGTCGCGTTGCCCGAGGGCGTGTTCCGTCCCTTCGGCGGTGCCACCGGCCGAGCGGGGGTCCTGTGGCTGCGCAGGCGCGGGGGGCCCGGCCCGGCTGTCGGGACGTGGTACCGGTCCGTCAGGGACCCCGGGTGGGATGTCCGGAGCCGGCGGTTTCGGCCCACGAGCGGCGCGGAGCTCGAGGCGGCGGTCCGGGGGGAGGGGTTCGTCCACCTCCCCGGGGTCGGGTTCGCGCCGGTGGCGGCCCGGGCGGAGGGCGTGCGGCTCGACGAGCTCGCCACCGTGGTCTCGGAGCGGGGTCGCGCGGCGGCGGGTGTCGATCTCGGGGACGTGGACGGGCTCTCTGGGGAGCTGGTGCCCCGGGAGGTGGTACGCACGCGCAGGTTGCCCCTCGTGCGTCCAGGAGACGTCGTGTTCTCGCGGCTCCGCCCGGAGCTCGGGATCGTGGGGATCCACGGCGGCGCGGCGGTCGTGTCCGGGAGCGCCGAGTGGATCGTGTTGCGGCCTGCTGCCCACGCGCGCTGGCTCCGGCACGCGCTGCGGACGCCCGTGTTCCGTCGCGACCTCCCGCTCACGGGCCAGACCCGGCCACGCACTACCCTGGAGGCCGTGCGGAGCGCCTGGGTACCGGCTCCCCGGCCCGAGGTGCGCGCCGCGGTGGACGAGGCGTCGGCCGCGCTGGCGGCCTGGCACCGCATCGCGCGGGCCGGGCTCGAAGCGCTGCAGGCCGCGGTGGACGCGCACGCTGCAGGCGCCATCGACGACGACGCACTGCTGGAGCGCACCCGCGCGGTGCTGCCGTCGGCACCGAAGGATCCGACGGCGAGGTAGAACGGGGTCGGGGGCGCTCATGATCCTGTTCCTCGTCGCCTGCAAGCCCGACCCGACCGGCCCGGACCCGGTCCCCGACGTGGGCACCGGGATCCTCGGCACCGGCTGGGCCAACCCGTTCCCGTCTGCGGACCTCGTCGAGGACGGTCACCTCGCGCTGCGGGATCTCCCAGCGGTGCCCGCCACGCGCCTCCCGATCGAGCGGCTCACCTGGCGGGAGGGGTTCTCCCCGGCGCAGGTGTCGGTGCTTCGCCTCGCCGACGTCGACCCGAGCGGCTTTCCGGACGGGTCGGGCACGCCGGGGGAGGGGACCGTCCACCTCGTCGATCTCACGGGGGGCCGCGAGGTCCGGTGCCTCGTCGAGCTCGACGCGTTCCCGGGCGCCGAAGAGGTCGCTACCCTCGTACGACCGCTCGAAGCGCTCCCGGTGGGGCACCGCATCGCGGTCGTGGTCACCACGGACGCAGTCGCCCGGCCCGCGCGCTTCGACCTGCTGCTCTCCGCCGACCCTCCGGCGAGCCTCCGGGACGTGGCCCCCCGCTACCGGGCGCTCGTGGCCGACCTCGCGCCGTTCGTGGCTGCCGACGACATCGCCGTGACCTGGGAGTTCCCGGTGGGGGACGGCACCGCTCCGCTCCGCAGCGTCGCGAGCCAGGTGGGGCCATCTCCCGCGCACCAGTTCAGTCGGGTGCGTGATGCGGACCTCGGCGATGTCGTGGTCCCCGGCGCGTGGCGGGTCGCCGAGGGCACGTTCACCACGACCGACTTCACGGGACCCTCCCACCTCCTCACCCTCGGCGACGACGGCTCCGTCAGCCCACAAGGGGAGGCAGAGGCGCAGCTGTACGTCCACATCCCCACCTCCGTGAAGGACGCTCCGGCCGGCACCGTGCCGATCATGGTCTTCGGGCATGGCATCTTCGGCGACCCCGGTCGGTACTTCGACGACCCCGAGGATCCGAGCAACGTGATCGCGCTGGCCGACGCGCTCGGCGTCATCGTGGTCGGGACGTTGTGGCGGGGCCTCGCGTCGCCCGACCGGCTCGTCCCGATCTCCGTGGCCGCCGACTTCGGTCGGTTCCCCGAGCTCACGGACCTCCTGGTCCAAGGGCAGGCCGACACGCTGACCCTCGTCCGCAGCGTGAAGGAGGGAGAGCTCCTCGACGACCCTGTGTTCCAGGGCGTCTCCGGCCAGTCGCTCCCCAATCGGGACCGCGTCGTGTACTACGGCATCTCGCTCGGTGGCATCGAGGGGATGGTGTTGTGGGCGCAGGAACCGGAGGTCGACAACGCCGTCTTCCACGTGGGTGGAGCGATGTGGTCCACGCTGCTGGAGCGGTCCTCCAACTGGAGCGCCTTCGAGCTCCTCCTGACGCCGACGATCGCCAACCCGGCGGATCGGCAGGTCCTCTTCGCCACCTCGCAGCTGTGGTGGGATCCCGTCGACCCGATGAGCTGGACCGAGGAGCTGGCGGCGGGGCGGCCGTTCGTGTTGCAGGAGTCGATCGGCGACGAGCAGGTGTCCAACCTCGGGACCGAGGCGCTCGCTCGCTCTGCCGGGCTGCCGATCCTCACCCCCAGCGTCACGCTTCCGGGGGACCTCACGCCTGCGGCAGCCGACCTCCCGCCCGGAGCGCGCGCCCTGGTGCAGTTCGACCCCCTGGTGGCGCCTCCCCCCACGGACAACCGCCCCGCTCCCGTCACCAACGCCCACGACCTCCCGCGCACGTGGTTCGGGGCGTTCGAGCAGACCCGCGTCCACCTCGACGCCGACACCGCTGGTGCGATCCGCCACTTCTGCGGTAGCGATCCGTGTACGGCCGACAACCCGGGAGCGGAGCGGTGAGCGATCTGGTCGAGGTGCTGGAGGGGGATCCCCACGCGACGGTCCTGCTCACCTGCGAGCACGCGTCGAACCACCTGCCGGCGCCCTGGCAGTGGCCACCGCAGGACGCGTGGCTCGTCGAAACCCACTGGGCCTGGGACCTCGGCATCGCCGACGTGACCCGCGCCCTGGCGGAGCACGCAGGCCTGCCCGCCGTACTCGCGCGGTTCTCCCGGCTGCTGTGTGACGTGAACCGCCCGCTCGACGCAGACACGCTGTTCCGTCCGTTCGCCGACGGTCACCCGGTGCACCTCAACCAGGCGCTGAGCGACACCGAGCGCCAGGTGCGGATCGACCGGCTCCACACGCCGTACCACCACGCCGTGGACCAGCTCCTCGGCCGGTACCCTCGCGCGTTGGTGCTCTCCATGCACTCCTTCACGCCCGTCTACGAAGCCGGTCCGCCACGGCCCATGGAGATCGGGGTGTTGTTCGACAAGGAGGAGGCGCTCAGCCACCGCATCGCCGAGGCCATGGCGAGGGACGGCTGGCGCGTGGCGCTCAACGAGCCGTACTCGGGCAGGGACGGCCTGATCTACAGCGCCGAACGGCACGCCACCCGCCACGAACGTCGCGCGCTCGAGCTCGAGGTCCGCAACGACGTGGCCAGCGACCCGGCCCGTAGACCAGCGCTGGTGCGGTCCATCCGCCGCGCGCTCGAGCACGCCCTCGGCTGAGCCGGGGGGTCAGGCCTTGCGGGTGCGGGGCGACTTCTTCGGCGCGGTGAGCTCCTCGGCGGCGCGCAGCTCGAGCGCGGTGACCCCCTCCGCAGCGGCCTCGGCGGCGGCGAGAGCGCTGGTGGCGCGCTGCATCGCCTGCTGGGCCACGTTGGCGCCCTGGTCGGCTGCGGTCTTCGCCTTCTGCAGGTCAGCGGTGCATGCCTGGATGGCGCCCGTGGCCATCGACAGCTTCTTCTTCAGCTTCTCGTTCTCTTCGGCGAGCTCGGCGGACCGCAGCTCGACGCGGCCCAGCCGCTCTGCCAGGGGTTCGGTGGCCGCCCGCACGCGGGACTCCACCGAGCCCTCCACAGCGCGCACCAGCCACGACTTCAGGGTGTCTCGGACCATGGTCACTCCTCGGGGCCCAGGGGGACCGGCTCACGGGGGGGCGGCGGGGCGAAGCAGGCGAACGGCCCCTCGCCGAGATCGACCGCGGGACCCCCGGACAGGGGGAACTGCCAGACGTGCGGCTTCGACGTGGGCCCGCCGGCCATCGTCCCCGACACGACCAGGGACTCGCCGCGCGCGTCCACCAGCGGGTGAGACGGGGCGAACTGCTCGAAGAACCGGAGCCAGAAGCGGAGGTCGCGGCTCGGGATCACGTCGGCGACGAGCTCCTCGTCCCGTCCCTGCTCGCGGACCTTGGAGAACACGATGCTCCCGCGGCGCGGGTTCGGCCGGGCCACGAGGGTCGAGACCGAGCCCGGGATGGGGAGGAACGCGACGAGGTCCGTGTCCGAAACCCTGGCCGATCGCCCGGTGCGCGGGTCGAGGGACCGCAGATCGCGGTACGTTCTGCCGTTGCCGTCCGTGGACACCGCGCGGAGCACCCGCCCGTCGCTCGTGGGAATCAACGCCGCGAGGCCGTCCACGACCTCGAGCTCCCGCGACGGCACCCCGACCGGCGCGGTGACGAGGATCCCCGCGTGCCCGCCGTGCAGGGCCGCCCAGACGATGCCGGACGGGGTCGGGACTGGCGTGCAGAAGCTCGCGGGCATCCCCGGGAACGCCCGGACGGACACACCGTCGGCGACCACCACCTCGTTGCGGCCAGCCGTCCGACCCACGTGGGCCACGAGCTGGTCGTCGCCGAGCCAGGCGAAGAACAGGGGCGTGCCGCTGAGCCACACCTGGAGGTCCTCACCGGCGCTGTTGCCGACGCGCAGCTCGAACTGGTCCCCCCGTTGGACCAGGACCGCGAGCCGCTGTCCGCGCGGGGACCACTGGAGGTACACGGGGATCGCGTCGAGCGCGACGGACTCCCGCTCGACGCCGTCGGTTCCGCCCACCACGACGCGGGCGCTGCCACCGTCGCGCGCGACCCGGAACGCGGCCCAGGAACCGCCACCCGGCACGAAACACGGCCAGGAGTGCAGGTCGGTGGTGGCCTGCAGCCCCCACGTCGCCCAGAGCGGGGTCCCCGGGAGGCTCCGGCCGAGCGCGATCTGGCGGGCGCCGTCGAGGCGGACGAGGTCGTCGATCACTCGAGCGGCTCCGGTGGGTCCGCCGCCAGCTTCGGGCGCGGGTCGAGGTCGGGGGGGATCAGCTGCTTCGCGTCGGGTGCCAGGATCCCCTGGAGGATCATCGACACGCCGTCGGTCATGAGCCGCATCTTCTCGGGGCGGACGCCGATGGCCGACTGGCCGGCGAAGCCGTCGATCAGGGCCTTCAGCATCATGGCGATGGCGACGGGATCACACTCGCGGAACACCCCCTCGCGCATCCCCTGCGCGAGGATCCGCGTACACGCGTCCACGAACCGGTTGTGGACGGCGACGCACTCTTCGCGGATCTCGTCGTCGCGGATGCCCTGTTCGATCATCAGCAGGAAGAAGCGGGGAGGGGACTTCAGGCCCGCGAAGTAGTCGAGGTACTTCATGCCGAGGTCGAGGAGCTTGACGAGCGTGGGCCGGTTGTCGCCCTCCGCCTGCTCGAGGAAGCCGTAGGTGTTCTCGTGTTCCTCCTGGACGATCGCCATCAGGAGGTCGCGCTTCGATGGGAAGTAGAAGTACACCGCCCCCTTCGACAAGGACGCCCGCTTCGCCACGTCCTCCATCCGCGCCGCCAGGTAGCCCTGCTCGATGAACACGGCGCGGGCAGCCCGCAGGATCTGGCTCCTGCGCTCGGTCTCGGGGAGGTGGCGGGTCATGTCGGCCGTGGTGGAAGGTCGCGGTGAGCGTGCTGTTCGGAGATGGTACCAACAGCAGATGGACTGCCGGCCCGCCGCTCGGGACGGCGGGGCTAGTGGACGAGGTCGTCGGGTCGGTTCGGGCGGCGGCCTCCTTCGATGACCTCGAACCGGCGTAGCTCCTTCTCGACCGAGGCGCCCCGCGTGCGGAGGTTCCGTTGGCGTCGCCCGGGCCCGAGCAGGTGGTACCACCCGAACACCCCCAGCCAGACCCCGACCTCCTGAAACGAGTCGAGCGAGCGCTCGGCGAGCACGTTGAGGAGCGCCAGCACGAGCGTCCCCCAGAGGATCCACGAGGCTCGCACGGGCAACACGATCAGCAGGATCTGTTGGTCGGGGCGCAACAGCCCGAGGAGCGGCGGGAGCGCGAACGCGAGGGGACGCCAACCGAGGGCCATGGAGGGACCGAGGAGACCGGTGGCGTCCGCCAACAGGGGCAGCACCGTGCCACCGAGCGCCCCGAAGCCCACCGCTTTCGCCAGGGTCCGCCGGTCGGTGAGGGTCTCCATCAGCGGCAGGAAGAAGTAGAGCAGGAGCAGCGAGAAGGCGACGGACAGGACGGCGTCGCGGTTGTCGCCCTGCACGAAGAACCGCGTGAGGGGCTGCCACCCCGCGAAGCCCGCGCCGAACGACCGCCAGGCCAGCCACTGGTAGAGCGGCGCGCCGGCGTTCTTGGCGACGAGCTCGACCACGAACAGGCCGAACAGCCCTCCGAGGAGCCACTTGTGCCAGCGCTCCAGCACGGGCATCACGAGCACGGTTTGGGGGGCGCTGGGCACAATGACTCGCGGTTGGGGGTGATCTGTAACCCGCCACCCCCTTCCGAGGGAGCCTTGCTCCGAGGTAGAACAGCGCATCATGTCCGAGAAGGTCCGGCCCCCCGCGCTCACGAAGAACCGGCCACTCCCCGCACGCGAGCTCGTGTTGATCGCGGTGTCGGGCGACCTTCCCGCCGGGGAAGAGTTCGTGATCCCGCCGTTCGAGCCGCTCGCGGTCGGGCGATCGGCCAAAGGGATCCAGCTCACCGACCCGCTGGTGTCCATCCAGCACGCCCTGGTGTTTCACGACGACAAGCGCGGCTACGTCGTGCAGGACCTCAAGTCCGCCACGGGCACCTGGGTCGACGAGGAGTGTGTCCGGGAGGACTCGCGCCCGATCGGGGTCGGCACCCGACTCCGGTTCGGCGACACCGTGTTCGAGGTGCAGCCCGCCCACCGCACCCCCCGATGGATCAAGTGGATGGGCGCGGGTTCGGGGGGGCTCCTCCTGGTCGCGGTCGCCCTGTTCGCGGGGCAGCAGTTCGTCGAGCCCCCGGACCCCGAGCTCGCCTGCCCGGAGTCGACGCTCGTCGGCGCGGTGGGGGTTCGTTCCCTCAAGGTGCCAAAGGATTTCCTGCGCGAACGCGGGCTCGTGTTGGGCGACCTCACCTGCGCCCGCACCACCGACGAGAACGACGACGGGCGGGTCGAGGCGTGGCTGCACACCGGGGACGGCCGAGAGTTCGTGGTGCTCCCCGGGGACGCCGCCCAGTGGACCCTCGTCGGCGAGCTCCCTGCCCACTGCACCCAGCGGGGCAAGGACCTGAGCGGCGAGTACCCGCTCCTCGACTGCGCTGGCGAGCAATGGATGTCCATCGACGGCACCTACCGCTACGTCGGCCACGAGGGGGTCGTGGTCTGGTACCGCGAGGGGCCGGCCGGAGCCGAGGCCGAGCCCGAGCCCGACCCGGCGAAGTCGAAGGAGCCTGCACCCGCCCCCACCGGGCCGATCGAGCTGCCGGGGTTGTCGAGCGACAACACGGGTCCCGTCAAGGTCGGCAGGTTCGCCCTCCGCGGCGACCGCCTCGGCGCGTTCCTCTCGTTCCGCGGCGTGGACCGGCCCATCCACTACCTCATCTGCGAAGAGGCCTTCGAGGGCATCGCCGCGCAGGCGCTGATGGACGACGAGACCATCGCGCCCCTCCGCATCGGCTGCATCAGCGATCTCCGCCTCCAGGGAGGTGGCGCAGCCAAGCCCGTGGCCATCGCGTTGTCCCCGGCGGGCCGCCGGGCGCTCGTGGCGGACGTCACCACGTTCTACGCCGGCAACCCGGACGGGTTGTTCCTGGACGACCAGTGGTCCGAGCTCATCGCGCAGGTGGGTGCGGAGCCTGGGTTCCTGGTGGGCGCACGGAAGCTCGTGGGCGACACGAAGGAGTCCGACGCACCTCCGCTGTCGCCGTTCCCCGACCCCACTCGGGACGTAGCTTCGGCGCACGTCCTCGACGCCCGCGACAGCCGCCTGGAGGCGGCACCCCTCTCCTCCACCGTCGTGATCACCCGGGAAGGTGACGCCACGGTGGATCCACCCGGGTGCGGACTGCTCCACCTCCGCACGTCGTCCTTCGTCCGCTACGGCTTCTCGAGCCTCGTGTCGAAGCCGTTCCTCACCGTCGAGGACACGGGCTGCGGCGCTCCGACCACGCTGGCGACGGTCGGCTACACGGGCGGAGTCACCGAGCTCGAGCTCGAGGGTCTCGCGCTCCGCGTGGTCACCGAGTCTTCCGCCTCCCCGAGGGGACTGGAGATCGCCCGCGCCCGGTTGACGTGGCACGAGCGGAAGTAGCCACGACCGGAACCAGGCTCAGCCGCGGATGCGCCGGAACACCCCGACCGCCACGCCGATGATGCGTACGTCCCCCGAGCGCCGGTTCACGAGGATCGGCTGCATCGCGGTGTTCGCGGGCTGCAGGCGGAGCCGCTCTCCCTCGCGGAACACGCGCTTCACGGTGGCCTCCCCGTCCACCATGACGACCGCGATCTCGCCGTCGCGAGCATCCTCCTTCTGGCGGACGAACAACGTGTCGCCGTCGTGGATGCCGTCGTCGATCATGGAGTCCCCGGTGACCATCAGGGCGAACACCTTGCCGCCCGGCGGGAGCATGGACTTGTCGACGCGGATGCTGCCTTCGTAGTTCTCCTCTGCGAGGAGGGGCACGCCGGCTGCGATCCGGCCCAGCACGGGGACCGTGGTGACGCTGTCGTCGTCCATGCCCGTGGTGCGTTCGGTGAGGCGGAGCGAGCGGGGTCGGCCGGGGTCACCGACGCGCTCGAGGTAGCCCTTCTTGATGAGGGCCTTCAGGTGGTCCGAGACGGCGTTCGTGGAGGTGATGCCGAGGGCGAGGCCGATTTCGCGGTACGACGGGACGACCCCGTCCTGCTCCACCTGGGAGGAGACGAAGTCCAGCATCTCGCGCTGGCGGGGAGACAGGTCCGAGCTCTCTGCGGGCGTGGGCGTGGTCAAGGGGCCTCCGGGAGGGAAGGGCAGGGGGCGGCGGTCGGTGCCGACACTGCACGCCCGTGTGGTGAACGGATGTACAGTACCGCCCGCGCCCGGTCTCGGCAACCCTCCGCCGGTCACGCGCCCGCCGTCGCGGTCACCGTGCGTCATCGGGGGCGTGTGAAAGCGCTCGGCTGGTTACTGCGTTCGTCGACACGGAAGGGTGCGTGGCCGACGACATCGGGCGGATCCGGAGATTCCTGGCAGGGCTCGTGTGGCGGGAGCGGTTGCTCCTCGCCGCGCGGGTCGCAGGGCGACTCACGCTCGTGTGGGCGGCGTCGTTCGCCTGGTTCTCCGTCGTGCCGCACCTCCAGCTCGAGCGCGCGGTCGGGCTCCTGCTGCTCGTGGTGGGCGCCGGGATCGGCGGGTGGATCGCGGTCGCGCTGCCGCTTCTCCGCGAGTGGCGGGCCGCCGGAGACCCCCTCGGTCAGGCCGCGCGCGTCGAAGTGGTCCGCCCAGAGCTGCGGGGCAGGCTCGTCACCGCGGTCGACGGCACCCGGGGGCCGGTGGATCCCGCTCGCGAGGCGCTCCTGCAGCTGGTCGTGGGGCGCGCGGTCCGCGGCATCCAGGGCGTGCGTGCCGGACAGGTGCACCAGGTGCGCCGCATCGTCCCGGCGGTCGCGACCGGCGCCCTGTCCGTCGCGCTCGGGTTCGTGTTGTTCCTGGCGCTCGGACCGCGCACCGCGGTGAGCTGGTGGTTCCGCGGCGCCGACGCCCTCGCTGCAGCGTCGATCGAGATGGCGACGGGCCCGACGGACGAAGCGCGGGTCGGGGACCTCGTCCTCGAGTACACCTTCCCGGACTACACGGGCCTCGAGCCGAAGGTGGTCGCGAACGGCACCGGCGAGGTCGAGGCGCCGCCCGGCACCGTCGTCGAGGTCGTGGCACGCGCAGCGGACGCCGCCGAAGCTGCGGGTCTCGTGGCGTACGAAGAGAGCCTCGAGGCCTCGCTCTCCGAAGACGGCCGCGGGCTCTCCGGCCGGTTCACCGTGCGGGTCGACGACGGTTCCTGGCGGTTCACCGTGTACCGGGGAGGCGTCGCCGAACCCTCTCGCGACTTCGCCATCACCGCCCAGAAGGATCTCCCGCCCGACGTCACCCTGTCCGTGGGCACCCCCACGCTGGGCGACGGCCTCGAGCGCATCGAGGTCGCCGTCGATCAGCGGTTCGAGGCGCAGTGGCAGGCGCGCGACGACTACGGTGTACGCAGCGTCGTGCTCGCGCTCGACGGCAAGGACGGTCAGGTGCTGGAGCGCCCCGAGCGCCGCAGGTCCGACCTCTCGGGCAGCGCGTTCCTCACCCCCCGCGGCCTGGGGCTCTCTCCCGGCGCCCGCGTGCAGCTCGCGGTCGTGGCCTGGGACAACGACACCGTGTCCGGCTCCAAGCGCGGTGAGTCCCGCCCCGTCGAGCTCGTCGTGTTGGGCGCCAACGGCCGCGACGACCAGCTCGTGCAGCGCCGTGAGGACCTCCTCGAGGCCATGCTTCCCATCCTCGCCGACAACCTCGTGGACCCCTGGCCACCGGGCGACTCCGCCTCCCAGATGGCCGCCTGGGGCGAGGTCGTCGCGGCCCGGTACCGCCCGCTGTCCGAGCTCACCGACCAGCTCTGGGCCGGCATGACCCGGGTGGGCGCAGACCGCAAGGTGGTCGAGAAGGTCCTCGGCACTGGCCGCGACCTCGTGCGGTACACGCAGACCGCGTTCGAGCCCGGGTCCGACACGAGGCCCCCGGCCGAGAGCTTCCAGCTCGCCGCCTCGCTGCGGACAGACGCCGTGGAGGCCCTGGAGAACGCCATCCTCTCCCTGCACCGGATGATCGAGCTGCGCGCGCTCGGCGAGGTCGTGCGCCAGGCCGAGCAGCTCTCGACCGCCGCGCAGCGGATGGAGCAGGCCCTCGCGAACGAGAACCCCGACCTCCAGGAGCTCCTGTCCCAGCTCGACCAGCTGGAGCGCATGATGGCCTCCCTCGCGAAGCAGGCGGCGCGCCTCGGGGAGTCGGGCCTCCAGGAGTTCGTCCAGTCGCGGCAGTCCGAGATCGACAACCTCATGCAGGAGATCCGGAAGGCCATCGCAGAAGGCCGGGTCGACGACGCCCGCAAGATGATGGAGCGGCTCACGAAGATGCTGCGCGAGATGAGCGACGGCGTCGAGGAGCAGCTCGAGTCGGCCGAGCAGGAGTCCCAGGACTCGGAAGATCAGGCGGCGGCGCTGCAGGAGGAGCTCGAGGCCCTTGAGAAGGAGCAACGAGCGCTCCAGTCGGAGGTCTCGCAGCTGCGCGAAGAGGACCGCAGCGCCGGCCAGGCCGCGGCCGCCTGGGACGAGCTCGCCCGCAAGGCCGAGGCCCACGCGAAGGACGCAGGGGAGTTTCGGCAGGGGCTGGCGACGGCGGGCCGACCGTTCCACGAGCGCGAGCGCGCCGGAGCAGGCGGAGACGCGGCCGACCACCTCCGGGAGTCGATCGGGGCGCGGGATCTCCGGGGCGCCCGCGACGACGTGGGCATCGCCCGGCAGGCGTGGCGGATGGAGCGCCGCGCGGTCGAGGTCGAGCTGCAGCGCCGGCAGGGCAAGCTCCCGGGCCCCGGCGTGGACGACCTGAACCAGCTCCTCGGACAGCTCGACGCCATCGAGGCCCTCCTCGACCAGCTGGAAACGGCCGAGTCGCAGATGGATCCCCAGACCCGCGAGCGGGCGAAGCAGCTCGAACAACAGCAGCGCGACCTCCAGCAGCGGACCCAGGAGGCCCTCGAGAAGGGCCGGTCCCTCGAACAGCAGTTCCCGGTCCGTCCCGAAGGCATGCGCGAGTCGCTCGAGGACGCCACCCAGCGCATGGATCAGGCGTCCGAGGACCTCCAGGAGGGGCAGCCCATGCAGGCCGAGGGCTCGCAGGGGATGGCGGCCGAGCGCCTCAAGGAGGCCGCGGAGTCGCTGCAGGAGGCGCGGAACCAGGCCGCCCAGCAGCGCCGGGAGATGCGGCAGGGCCAGGGTGGTTCGGAGGGGTCCGGGGGAGGGGAGGAGCCCGGTGAGGAGGAGCCCGGAGACGGCGACCAGGAGGGCCACCAGAACAGCCAGTCGAGGGACGAGCTCGAGATCCCGGGGCGCGAGTCGTTCCAGACCCCCGAGGAGTACCGGCGGGCGCTCCTCGAAGGCATGGAGGGCGAGGTGCCCGAGGAGTACCGCGCCATGAAGAAGCGCTACTTCGAAGAGCTGGTGTCCCAGTGACCGCGTGGTGGGCGCTGTTCGCAGCGGCCGTCGCGCTGGCCGACCCGGCCGAGGTGCGGGAGTGCCTGGACCGCCTGGACCCCGCCTGCGCCGAGCGGGTGCTGCTCGCCGACGGCGCCGAGACCTCGACCGACCCCGAGGTGCTCCACGCGCTCGCCGAGACGCGGTTCTACCAGGGCCGCTACCCCGAGGCGAACGAGGCCATGCAGCGCGCGCTGGCGGCCGGCTTCGACGACCGGTGGGACGAGGGGCCGCTCTACGAGCGCACGCTCTACGCCACCGCCAACTGGGTGGAGGAGGTCCGCGGCGGCTTCGCGGTGCGGTGGCGGCCCGGCATCGACGTGATCCTCGTGGAGGAGGCGTTCCAGGCCATCGAGGGCTCGGATCGGTACGTGGCCCCCCTGCTCGGAGGCTCGCTCCCCGCCGTCACCCGGGTCGAGCTCTACCCCGACGGCCGCTCGTTCTCTGCCGCGAGCTCGCTGTTCAAGGAGGACGTGGAGACCACCGGCGTCGTGGGGCTCGCGAAGTGGGGCCGCCTGCTGGTCACGTCCCCGCGCGCGCTGCCTCGCGGGTACGGCTGGCAGGACACCGTCGCGCACGAGTTCATCCACCTCGTCGTGGCCCACCAGACGGGCGACCGCGCGCCGGTGTGGCTCCAGGAGGCCATCGCGAAGTACCTCGAGCCGCGGTGGCGCGAGGGCACCGACGCGTTCGAGCTCACGGTGCGCCAGAAGGGGCTCCTCGCCGAGGCCATCGCCAACGACGACCTCGTGTCGTTCGAGGAGATGCACCCCTCGCTCGCCAAGCTGCCCACGGCGGAGCGCGCGGCGCTGGCGTACGCCCAGTTGTCGACGCTCATGCAGTACAGCTTCGAGCAGGGCGGCGAGGGCGTGCTGCGCGAGGCGCTGCCCCGCATCCGTGCCGGCGAGGACCCGCGGATCGCGCTCGCGGCGGCCTCGGGAGCGCCCGACTTCGCCACCCACCTCGCCAACTGGAAGGCGTGGCTCGTCGACAAGGCGCTGGAGGGACGCGTCATTGGCGAGCTGCCCACGGTGCTCGACGGCGGGGAGGACATCGATCTGGACCCGGTGCTCGCCGGGCGCGAAGACCTCGCCCGGTTCGTGAAGCTCGGCGACCTGCTCCGCGAACACGGTCGCCCGGACGCCGCGCTCGTCGAGTACGCGAAGGCGGTCCCGACCGATGAGCCGCCTTCACCCCTGTTGTCGAACCGCCTGGCGCAGACGCACCTCGCGCTCGGTCACCTGGCGGACGCCCGGCGGCTGCTCCAGGACTCCCTCGCCGACTACCCGGAGTTCGCGCTCACCCACAAGACGCTCGGCCAGATCCAGCTGCGGATGGGGGCCTCGGTCGACGCCGCCATTTCCCTGCGCGCGTCGCTGGCCATCTCCCCGTTCGACCCCGAGACGCGCCAGGAGCTCGTCGCTGCGCTCAAGGCCTCCGGGGACGCCGCCGGCGCCGCCCGAGAGGAGCGCGTGCTCGAGATCCGGGCACGCGGCGGTGACGACGTGGTGCGCGTGCCCATCCACACGATGTCCGGGGAGTACGCGGCCCCGTCGAACCGGGCGGACGCGGAGGAGCGGCAGCAGGCGCGGGAGGAGCGGACCGGCAAGCCCGCGCCCGCGTGGGACGGCGTCGAGGACCTCGACGGGGTCGCGCTCTCCGAGACCGCGTTCCTGGGGAAGGTGCTGCTCGTGGACTTCTGGGCGACCTGGTGTGGTCCCTGCAAGCTGATGATGCCCCACCTGTCCGCCCTCCAGACCACCAACCCGGACACGGTCCAGGTGGTGGGCCTGTCGTCGGAGATCCCGTCGAAGATCAAGGCGTTCCAGGCCAAGACCCCGGTGTCGTACCTGCTCGCCGTCGATGTCGGGGGGGCCACCAACCGGGCGTACGGAGTGGACGCCCTCCCCACGCTGTTCGTGGTGGGCCGCGACGGCCGGGTGGTCGACGTGATCACCGGCGCCGGTGACGCAGCCACCGCCCGGATCGACGCAGCCGTGAAGAAAGCATTGGAGGCACCTTGAATGATGATGTGGCGCTGTTCGAGCGCCTGGCCCCGACCCGCGAGCGCCTGATCGCTGCCATCGGCGAGGTCGTGGTGGGGCAGCGAGACGTCGTGGAGCTCCTGCTCTGCGCCGCCTTCTCGGACGGGCACTGCCTGTTCGTCGGGGTGCCGGGCCTCGCCAAGACCCTCCTCGTCCACACCGTGGCCGAGGCCGTCGGGCTCACGTTCGGGCGGATCCAGTTCACCCCCGACCTCATGCCGTCCGACATCACCGGCACCGACGTCCTCGAGGAGGACCGCACGACCGGGCGGCGCGGGCTCCGGTTCGTGAAGGGTCCGCTGTTCACGAACCTCCTGCTCGCCGACGAGATCAACCGCACGCCGCCCAAGACGCAGGCCGCGCTCCTCCAGGCCATGCAGGAGCGCTGCGTCACCGCCTCCGGGACCACGTACCCGCTCTCGCCGCCGTTCCTCGTGTTCGCCACCCAGAACCCGATCGAGCAGGAGGGGACGTACCCGCTGCCCGAGGCCCAGCAGGACCGGTTCATGTTCTCGGTGCCGGTCGGGTACCCGAGCGTCGCCGAGGAGGAGGAGATCGTCCGGCGAACCACCGTCGGCGACGCGCGCCACGCCGAGCGCGTGGTGTCCGGCGAGGACCTGCTCGCGTACCAGCGGATGCTCCGGCGCCTCCCGCCGAACCCCGATGTCGTGAAGTACGCGGTGCGGCTCGCGACCGCCACCCGACCCGGGTCCGGGCTCGACGCCACCCGGTGGATCCGGTGGGGTGCCGGCCCTCGCGCCAGCCAGAGCCTGGCGATCGCTGCCCGCACCTGGGCCGCGCTCCGCGGCAACGAGGTCCCCACCAAGGACGACGTGCGCGCCGTGGCGCCGGCCGTGCTCCGCCACCGCGTGCTCCTCAACTTCGAGGCCGAGGCCGGCGGGATCGACATCGATCGCGTCGTGCGCCAGATCCTGGAGGAGGTCGGGTAGTGCCCACCACCACCCGAGGCTCCGCGGGACAGGAGGGGAAGGGAGCGTCCGAGCTTCGGGCGTGGGATCCCGACGTGCTCGCGCGCGTGCGCCACCTGCACCTGCGGGCCCGGTTCCTCACGGCGGCGTGGCTCGACGGCGAACACCGCTCGCGCCGCGTGGGCCAGGCCGTGGAGTTCGCCGACTACCAGGAGTACCAGCCGGGGATGGACCTGCGCCGCCTGGACTGGCGCGTGGCGGGGCGCACCGACCGGTACGTGGTCAAGCGGTTCGAGACCGAGACCGAGCTCCCCTGCGCCGTGGTGCTCGACCTCTCCGGGGACCTCGGCACCGGGGGCCGCGGCCGGTCCGTGCTCGGAGGGGCCCTGCCCGACCTCGACAAGTCCAAGGCGGGCTACGCGATCACGCTGGCCGCGACGCTGTTGTACTTCCTGCACCTCCACGGCGAACCCGTGGGGCTCGAGCTCCTCGCCGGCGCCACGCCGGCCGGGTCGTCGGCGCCGCCCAGGGGCGGTCGGAACCACCTGCAGCGCCTGTTCCTGATGCTGGCCTCGGCGCGTCCCGGCGGGGTCGGCGGCCTCGACCGCGCCCTCGCGAAGGTGGGCGCCCGCACCCGCCGGCGCAGCTTCGTGGGCGTGATCACCGACGGCATGGAGGAGCCCTCCACCTGGCTCCCCGGCCTGCAGGCCTTCGCGCGCCGGGGCGCGGACCTCCGCCTGTTCCACGTGTTCGATCGCCGGGAGTGGCGCCTCGACTTCGACCGGCCGTCGCTGTTCTACAGCCCGGAGGGAGGGGACCCCCTGGCGGTCGACCCGGTCGGCGCGGCGGGCGCCTTCCGCGAGGTCGTCGCCGAGTACGTGCAGGAGGTGCGGACGGGCGTCGTCGCCGCGGGCGGGCGCTGGCTGCCCGTGCCGACGGACCTGCCGATGGAGCAGGTGGTGCGGTCCGCGGTCCTCGATCTGCCGCTCCAGCCGGAGATCCCGTGATCCCTGGCCTGTCCGCGTCGGTCCTCGCACCCGCCGCGCTCGCGCTCGCTGGGTTGGTCGCCTTGCCGATCGCGGCTCACCTGGCGCGGCAGGTCCCGCGGGAGCGGCAGGCCTTCGGGGCGATGCTGCTGCTGCAGCGGGTCGTCAAGCGCCTCCGCCGCCGCCGGCGGGTCAAGGACCTCCTCCTCCTCCTGCTCCGGTCCCTCGTGGTCCTGGCCATGGTGCTGGCAGCCACCGGACCGTCCGTGTTCGTCCCGGGCCCACCCCCCACGTTCGGGGGTAGCGGCAGGGTGGTGCTCGTCATCGATCGTTCGCTGTCCATGTCCATGCTCGATCGCGGCGCCACGCTCCTGCAGCAGGCACGCGACCGCGCCACCACCATCGTCTCCGAGCTCCCCCCCGGGACCCGCGTGGGCCTCGTGGTGTACGACGACCACGCGCTGCGGCTCACCACCGCCCTCACCACCGACCACGATCGCGTCCGCGCGCAGATCGGCGCCGTCGAGGGTTCGGCTGGCCGCAGCAACCTGCGCGAGGCCCTCCTCGAGGCGCGCCGGATGCTGGGCGGTGAGGTGGGCGAGGTCATCGTGTTGTCCGACGAGGCTGGCCCGCGCATGGTCTCCGAGGCCACGGTCGAGATCTCGCGCCTCGTGGAGCAGGGGAGCTCCGTCATCCCCGAGGTCGTCGCTGGGCACCCGCCGCGCAACGTCGCCGTCGTCGACGCGAAGTACGGCGACGGCTCGGAGGGCGGTGCGGTCACCGTCCGCCTCGCGAACTACGGCCCCGACGCCATCGAGGTCTCCTGCGAGGTCACCCTCCCCGACGGCGCGCGCATCCCGATCTTCGTCGACGTCCCACCGCTCGGGGAAGCCCAGGAGCGCATCACGGTCCCGACCGAGGCCCAGGGCGGAGTGGGTCAGGTCCGCTGCGAAGACCCGGACCTCCCCCTGGACGACGCCCGCTACTTCCACCTCCCGCGCGTCGGCGCGTCCCGCGTGCTCGTCGTCGACGGCGACCCGGGAGACACGCCGACCCGCTCCGAGACCTACTTCCTCGAGAAGGCGCTGGCGCCGTGGGGCGGCCGCTCCGGCGTGTCGGTCGACGTGCTCGCGCCGGGCGGGCTCGCCGAGATCTCGCCGGAGACACACCGCGTGGTGTTCCTGGCGAACGTGGCGGATCCCCGCCCGTTCGGGCCGCGCCTCGTGGACTTCGTGCGGCGGGGCGGCGCGCTCGTGATCGGCATGGGGGACCAGGTCACTGCCGATCGCTACAACTCGGCCCTCGGCTCGGTGTTGCCGTCGCCGCTGCGCACCACCCGGGCCATCGCGGACGCGGGCGAAGAGGGGGTGGCGCTCGCGCTCCCCGACGCGGACGAGGCGCTGTTCGCCCCGTTCCGGCGCTCGGGCCGCGCGGCGTTCGGGCGGGTCAAGGCGCACACGGTGGTCACGCTGGAGCCCTACACCGACGACCCCGACGAGCGCACCACGCTCCTGCGCTACGAGAACGACCTCCCGGCGCTGGTCGAGCGCCGCATCGGGGAGGGCCGGGTGGTGGTGTGGACCTCCACGTTCGATCTCGGCTGGTCCAACCTCGCGTTGCAGGCGGTGTACATGCCGCTCACCCAGCGGCTCGTGTCCTGGCTGGGCGCCGAGTCCGGCGGCTCCGCGGAGCGCCTGTCGGGCACCGTGGGCGAGGTGGTCGTCGTGGAGCTGCCCGACCTGCTCGTGGTGCCCACCATCACCGGGCCCGACGGCGCTGCGGTCGACGGCCGGGTCGAAGGCACCCGCCTGTCGTTCGTCCCCGAGCGGCCGGGCGCCTACGTCCTCGAGCTCGTGGGCTCTCCGCCCCTCGCGTACGTGGCGGTCAACACCGATCCCGAGGAGTCCGACGTGCGTCCGTACGCCTCCATCGAAGCTGTCGAGCGCGAGCTCGCGCCCGGCGCGTTGACGCGCGAGATCGATCTCGCCCGACCGCTGTGGGGCATGGCCCTCGCGGGGTTCCTGCTCCAGGGCCTGCTGGCCACCCGCCGGCGGGAACCGTGAGGCGCCGGGACCTGCTCGCGGGGGCCGCGGCCCTGGGCGCGTTGACGACGTCACGCCGGGCAGCGGCGTTCGGTGCGCCCACCGAGCTCGACATCTGCGAGATCGACCTGGGACCCGGCACGCTCAGCCGGCCGAACGCCTGGAAGCGGCTCCTGTACGAGGTGGAGGGCACCACGAGCGTCGAGTGCGAGCCCCGCTCCGTGCGCCTCGCCCCCGAAGACCCGGCGGTGTTCGAGCACCCGTTCGCGGTGTTGATGGGGCCCGGCGCGTTCGAGGTGTCGGACGGCGCGCTCGAGCAGTTCGAGCGGTACCTGAACTACGGCGGGTTCCTGCTGATCGACGACACCTCCGGCAGCGAGCGCAGCCCGTTCGACGACAGCGTGCGCGAGTTCCTGCAGCGGCTGTTCCCCACCCGCCCACCGGGCCCGCTGCCGCCGGATCACTCCATCTTCAGGAGCTTCTTCCTGCTCAAGCGCCCGCTCGGTCGGGTGGACCGCTTCCCGTACCTCGAGGGGGTCACCTTCGACAACACCACCCCCGTCGTGTACTTCCGCAACGACCTCTCCGGGGCCCTCGACCGCGGCGACGACGGGCGCAGCCGCAACCCCTGTGTCCCGGGCGGCGAGGAACAGCGGCGGGAGGCCATCAAGCTCGGCATCAACCTCGTGATGTACGCCCTCACGTCGAACTACAAGAAGGATCAGGCCCACGTGAAGGAGCTCATGCGCGAGGGTCGGATCGAATGATGGATCGCCTCGCCAGCTTCCTGATCGGCGGCGACCTCGGGGCGGGCGGCCACCTGGTGCTGACCGCGTCCGAGCCCTGGCGGGTCGGCACCGCCGCGGTCGCGCTCGGGATCCTGGCGCTCGCGCAGTGGGGGCGCCGCGCCGCCCTCGCCCGCGCGGCGGAGTCGCTGCTGCTGGCGGGGGCGCTCACGTTGTTGTGGTTCGTGCTCGCGGGCCCCGTGTGGGTCGAGGAGTCCGGGCGCACCGAGCCCGGCCGCGTGGTGGTACTGGTCGACGGCAGCCGTTCGATGGGTGTGCTGGAGGCCGGGGTTCCGCGGTCCGATCAGGTCCCGGCGCTCCTCGATGCCATCCGCGCCGACGTGGGCGACGTCGAGCTGTACCGGTTCGGCGACGACCTCGAGGTGGGGGCTCCCGAGGCCTTCGACCTGCCGGGGACCGATCTCGGCGGCGCGCTCGACGCCCTCTCGGAGCGGATGGCCGGGGAGCGGCTCGCGGGCGTGGTGTTGGTCTCCGACGGCCTCGATCGCGGCCTGCTGCGGCGCTCCTTCGAGCTGGACCCCCAGGCGCCCCGCCCGGAGGTCCCCGGTCCCCTCACGGTGTACCAGGTGGGGGAGCGCCAGAACGTGATGGACCTGTCCGTCCGCTCGGTCGACGTCGGCGGCTACGCCTTCATCCGGGCGCCGTTCGGCATCACGGCGGACCTCCTCGGGACGGGGTTCGCGGGCCGCACGGTGACCGTGACGTTGTCGCGGGACGGCGGCACGGTGACCACGCGCGAGGTGGTGCTCGACGCCGAGGGCAAGGCGCGAGTCAAGTTCGAGGTCGTCCCCGAGACCGCCGGGCGCTTCGCCTACGCCGTTTCGGTGCCGGGCTACCAGGGCGACGCCGTCGCCGCGAACAACACCATGCCCGTCGTGGTCACCGTCGTGCGCGACCGCGTCCGGGTCCTCCAGGTGGCGGGCGCGCCGTCCTGGGACGTGAAGTTCCTCCGCCGGTTCCTCAAGGACGACCCGTCGGTCCAGCTCGTGAGCTTCTTCATCCTCCGCACCGAGGAGGACCTGAACGCACAGTACGGAGAGCGCGAGCTGTCGCTCATCCAGTTCCCGTACGAGCGGCTGTTCGACGAGGACCTGTCGTCGTTCGACGTGGTCATCTTCCAGAACTTCGACTACGAACCGTACTTCCGGTCGGCGTGGGGCGACGGCAACCGCCTGCTGGACAACGTCCGCACCTACGTCCAGGAGGGCGGCGCGTTCGTGATGGTGGGCGGCGACCGCAGCTTCCAGCTCGGGAAGTACGGAGGGACCCCGATCGCCGAGATCCTCCCGGTGGAGCTCGGCACCCGCAAGGAGACGCCCGACCTGGCCGCCTTCCAGCCCCGCCTCACGGACGAGGGGCGCCGCCACCCGCTCACCCGCCTCGTGGCAGAGCAGGCCGAGAACGAGGTGTGGTGGTCGCGCCTGCACGCCTCGGACGGCACCAACGTGCCGCTGCGCGCCCGGCCCGATGCCGCCGTGCTCCTCGAGCACCCCGCCCTCAAGGACGCGGACGGCGCGCCGCTCCCGGTGTTGTCCGTGCGCGAGGTCGGCCGGGGTCGTTCGATGGCGCTCACCGTCGACACGAGCTGGCGGTGGTCGCTGTCCGAGGCCGCGCTGGGACGCGGCAACCAGGTGTACCTCCGGTTCTGGAAGAACGCGCTGCGCTGGCTCATGAAGGACGGCGCCGTCTCGCGCGTGACCGTCGAGACCCCGCGCGAGAACTACGCCGTGGGGGAGGAGGTCCGCGTCGTCGTGCGGGCGCGGGATCCGGGCTTCGCGCCGCTCCCGGGCGCCCGGGTCACCACCGTCGTCGACAACGAGGGCCGGCAGACCACGCTCGAGGGCCTCACCTCCGCCGATGGAGACCTCGCCCTGGTCGTCCCCGCCGACACCTCCGGGACCCACCGCGTCCGGTCCACCGTGACCGCCGCCGACGGGGTCGAGGTCGGCGCCGCCGAGACCGTGTTCGCCGTGACCACCCGCGACCCGGAGATGGACGAGATCGCGCCGGACGAGGCGTTCCTGAAGTGGCTCGCCAGCGGAACGGGGGGCCAGTGGCACGGGCCGGGGGACCGCGCGCCGCTGCTGCGGGATCCGGAGGCGGAGCGGACCATCCTCGAACGGGCGGAGACGCCGCTGTGGCGGTCCCCGCTGCTGGCGCTGCTGATCGGCGCGCTCGCCGGGACCGGGTGGATCGTGCGCCGACGGGCGGGCCTGAAGTAGTCTGTGGCGCCGGAGGGTGGGTGCAAGCGCGCGTGGCCGAGCTGGGGGCGCGGATCCGGGACCTCCTCCCGGACGGTGGGGCCGCGTGGCTGGCCGACATCGGGCATCCCTCCGCGGAGTCCGTGCTGGCGCGGCTGCCCGAGCGGGCCCTGCAGGAGACGGACACCTTGCGGGTCCTCCAGGTCCTGCGCGACCTCGCGGGCCAGGCGGGCGACCTGCGCGTGGCGATCGGCACCGCCCGGGTCGTGGTCGCAGCCATGCGCGGCCGCGACGAGGTGGAGACCGCGGTCGAGACCGGGGCCCTGGGCGCATTGCTCGAGCGCGCGGGCGCCAGCGAGGATGGCCTGCGCCTCCTCGAGGCCTCGCTGCGACAGCTGGAGCCCCGCATCCGCGATCTCCGGCTCGCCGTGGTCGCCCAGAACTTCGGCGCCGGGCTCGTCCGCGCCGGGCGCTGGGCGCTCGCGCTCCCGCCGCTGCGGCTCGCGGTCGACCTGCGGCGGGCGCTGGCCCCGGACACCGCCGGGCTGGCGCTGGCGCAGCTCGGGGAGCTCCTGCAGAAGCTCGGGCGCACCGCCGAAGCGGTCCCGTTCCTCACCGAGGCCCACGCGCTCGCGGCGCGGCTCGACGGCCCGCTGGCGCCCCGCACCCTGGCGCGGTCCCAGCTGCTCGGCACCGCCTGCAACGCGCTCGAGCGCTACGCCGACGCCGTCCGTTACCTGCGGCCCGTGTTCGACCAGGTGGGCGCGGACGACCCCGAGCGCCGCGCGGGCGTGGCGTTCGAGCTCGGGTTCGCGCTCGACCGCAGCGGGAACGAAGAGGAGGCCGTCCGCCGGATCGACGAGTCGGTGCGGCTCACGCGACAGCTGGGCCGGGCCGGCGGAGTGCCGCACGTCTCGCTCCCCAACCGGCTCGCGATGATGGCGCAGCTCCAGGCGCGGCGGGGGCGCGGCGCCGAGGCGGAGGGCCTGTTGCTCGAGGCGCTCGAGCAGGAGGGCCGGCTCCACGGAGAGGCGTCGCCCGAGGTCGCGGCGATGACCGCGCAGCTCGGCCACTTCTGCTACCGGATGGGGCGCTCGGAGGAGGCCGTGGGGTGGATGGACACCGCCACGAGCCTCGTCGAGACGGCCCTCGGCGCCACCCACCCGCAGACGCTCGCCGTGGCCGACGCCCACACGGCGCTGCTGCTCGAGGTCGCGACCGCGACCTGGGCCAACGATCCCGACGGCGCCCGCGGGCTCGCCGAGCGGGCCTTCGAGGTCTCGTCCCGGCTCCTCGGCCACGTCCACGCCCGGACGCGCGCGGCGCGCGAGCTGCTGGCCCGGCCTCCGCGGCGGTAGTGGTGGCGGCGCGTTAGTGCCAACGCCCCCCCCGACCCGCCCCCTGGAGGAGCCGATGGCGAAGGACAAGCCCGCCGCCGCCTTCGATCTGCGCCACGTTCGGAACATCGGCGTCGCCGCCCACGTCGACGCGGGCAAGACCACGCTCACCGAACGCCTCCTGTTCTACACGGGCGCGTCGCACCGCCTGGGCGAGGTGCACCACGGCTCCGCCCACACGGACTGGATGCCCGAGGAGCAGGAGCACGGCATCACCATCACGGCCGCGGTCACGAAGTGCCCGTGGAAGGACCACGTGTTGCACGTGGTCGACACGCCGGGCCACGTGGACTTCACGATCGAGGTCGAGCGCTCCATGCGGGTCCTCGACGGCGCGGTGATCGTGATGGACGGCGTGCGCGGGGTCGAGCCCCAGACCGAGACCGTGTGGCGGCAGGCCAACAAGCACCGCGTCCCGCGCATGGTGTTCGTCAACAAGATGGACCGCCCCGGCGCGGACTTCGATCGCACCTTCGACATGATCACCCAGCGCCTCAAGGAGTCGCCGGTCCCGGTCGGCGTTCCGGTGGTGGACGACAAGGTCGTGCTGCACGTGGTCGAGCAGGTGGCCTACACGTTCACCGGGGACCACGGCGAGATCGTCGCGACCCGGCCGCTCACCGAGTGGGAGGCCGAGAAGCTGGCGCCCTACCGCGAGACCCTGCTCCTCGCGCTCGCCGAACACGACGAGCCCCTCGCCGACCTCGTGCTGATGGAGCAGCCGGTCGACGTCGACCACCTGTGGGCCGTCCTGCGGCGCTGCACCATGGAAGGCAAGGTGCGCCCCGTGTTCTCCGGCTCGGCGCTCCGGAACTGGGGCGTGCAGCTCATCCTCGACGCCGTGGTCAAGCTCCTGCCCGACCCGCTGGAGCGCCCCTCCGCCGTGGGCCGCAAGCCCGACGGCAGCGAGGAGATCGTCGAGATGACCCCGGACGGGCCGCTCTGCGCGCTCGTGTTCAAGGTGCAGCTCTTCGAGGGCCGGCGCCACTGCTTCGCCCGGCTGTACCGGGGCCAGCTCGAGCCCGGCGCCGCCGTGCGCATCGGCATCTCCGACGAGGTCGAGCGCGTGGCACGCGTGTTCGAGGTCGACGCCAACAAGAAGTCCCGGCTCGATCTCGCCACCGCTGGCCAGATCGTGCTCCTCGCGGGCCTCCGCGACGCCACCACCGGCGACACCTTGTGCCCGCCCGAGCACCCGCTGCTCCTCGAGCGCATCGACGCCCGCGAGCCCGTGCTCGGCCTCGCCGTCGAGCCCAAGTCGAGCGCCGAAGAAGAGAAGATGGTCGAGATCCTCCGCAAGGTCTGCGAGGAGGACCCGACGCTGCGGTACGAGGAGGACCCGGACACCGGTCAGAAGATCCTGAAGGGCATGGGCGAGCTGCACCTGCAGATCGTGTTCGAGCGGATCCAGCGCGAGTTCGGGCTCGAGCTCACGGCGGGCCGCCCCCGCGTGGTCCACCGGGAGACGGTGGCGTCCGCGGCGGTGGCGCAGGGCGGGGTCGAGCGCACGATCGACGCCGGAAGCGGCACGATCGAGCTGCGGGCGACGTGCCAGGCGCGGGTCACCCCGGCGGCGCGGGGCGCGGGGGTCACGGTGGGGACGGAGCGCGCGCGGTGGGAGCCGGCCGAACACACGCCCACCCAGGAGCAGCTCAACGCCGTGGCGCAGGGCGCTCGCGACGCGGTCTCCGCGGGTCCGCTGGAGGGCGCGCCCCTCGTGGACGTGGTGGTGGAGCTCGAGCGGGTCACCACGTTCGGCGCTGCCTCGGGGCCTCAGGCCCTCCGCATCGCCTCGGCGACCGCGGTGCGCGAGGCCCTCCAGAAGGCCGGCGGCCGCGTGTTGCAGCCCATCATGCGGCTCGAGGTCATCGTCCCCGAGGAGAACACGGGCCCGGTGCTCGGCGATCTGCAGGCGCGCGGCGCGGTCATCACCGGGCACGAGCTCGAGGGCGACTCGACCCGCATCGACGGGGAATGTGGGTTGTCTGCGCTCATCGGGTACATGACGGCGCTCCGCTCCAACACCCGCGGCCGAGGCCAGTTCGTGATGGAGTTCGCCCGCTTCGACGCGCTCTAGCGGCAACTGCCCCGCGGGGCGGTCCACCGTCGTCCTCGGCCCCAGCATGCGACGTGACCGGGTCTGGTACCCTCGATCCCGATGTCGCCCGTCTCGGTGGAGGGCCCGGCCGCGGGCCAGTTCGAGGTCACCCCGTTCGCTGTCGAGGACGGGCTGCCGCAGGCCTCCGTTTCGGGTCTGGCCCAGGACTCCGACGGCTACCTGTACCTCGCCACGTTCGGAGGGTTGGCCCGGTTCGACGGTCGGCAGTTCTCCACGCTCGGACCCGACGAAGGCGTCCGCCCGACGCGCATCACCGCGGTGGCCGCCGATCCCGAGACCAACGACGTGTGGCTCGGCTCCCAGTACGGGGAGGTGTACCGCATCCCGATGGCTGGAGGCCCGGCGGAGCGGGTCGACGTTCCGCTCCCGCAGCGCTCGACCGTGTGGGGGTTCGAGCTCACCGGCGCGCGTGATCTGGTGTTGTCGTCGAGGGGGGCCTGGGAGGGCCTCGACGGCGCGTGGACACTGGTCTTCCACCACTCTTCGCGCGTAGCGCTGCGTCGGGACCTGGGCGACTGGTTCGCCGGGCACGACGGCCTGTTCGAGGGAGAGACCCCGTTGCTGGGCGGCCCGGTCCACGATCTGGCCGTCGACCCCCAGGGGGTCACCTGGGTGGCGCGGAACTCCGGCGTCGCCCGCGTGGGTGACGCCGCCGACGTGCTCTCCACCCCCACGGAGGCCTGGCGGGTGTTGTGTGATCGCGCCGGCCGGTTGTGGGCCTCCAGCGGGCGCGACCTGTATCTGCTCGGCCCGGCCGCGGACGTACAGACCACGACCGTGCCGCCCACGGTGTTCCGACTCGGAGCGCCGGTGCGGGCGCTGTTCGAGGATCGGTCCGGGTCGGTGTGGGTGGGAACCGACGGAGCCGGGGTCGCGCGTCTGCGTCCCCATCCGTTCGAGCGCCACGGGCGCGGTGGGGTCCCGTTCGTGGACGTGTCCGAAGACCCGGTGTTGTGGGGCGGAGGCTGCGACGTCTTCGGGCCGGAGGGCCGCGTGGAGACCGGGCTCGCTGGCTGCGAGTCGTCGGTGCTGCGCTCGGGGGGCCACCTCTACGCTGGGGACCTCGACGGAAACCTGTCCCGGGATGGTCTCCTGCTCGCGCGGGTCGCAGACGGGGTGGTGGCCCTCGCCCCCGACCAGGCGAGCCCCGATGCGGTGTGGGTGGGGACGGCGGGGGCCGGGGCGTATCGGTGGGTGGGGGGCACCGTCACCGCCGTCGAGGGGCTCGGACAGGACATCGTCGACGTGATCGCCACCGATCCCTCCGGCACCACCTGGTTCGGGTTGTCGTCCGGCGTCGCGGCCCTCGACCCGTCCGGCCAGCTGAGGGTCTTCGGGGAGGCGGTGGGGCTCGGGTCGCAGGTCCGGGCGATGTGGTTCGACCCTGCGGGGGGCACCTGGCTCGGCACGTACGGGGGCGGGCTCTCCCACCTGTCCGCCGACGGGGAGGTGACTCGACTCGGCCTGGAGCAAGGCCTCCGAGAGCTCGTGGTCTCGAGCCTCGTGCCCGACGCCACCGGCCACCTGTGGGCCAACGGGAACCGGGGGATCAGCCGCTTCACCATCGCCGAGCTCCGGGACGTCGTGGCCGGCGCCCGCCCTGCGTTGTCCGTGCTCCTCGTCGCGACGGGGGAAGGGAACGGCGGCGCCACCCCAACCGGCGGGCTCCGAGCGGACGGAACCCTGTGGTTTCCGACCATCGACGGTGCCGTGTCCTTCGACCCGTCCCGCGTGGGAGGCAGGAGTCCACCACCGCTGCCGCTGATCGAGTCGGTGGTGGTCGCGGGGGCGAACCGGGTCCGCCGCCCCGCCCGCGTCACCGCTCCCGACGGAGCCCTCGCGCTCACCTTCGCTGCACCCGCCCCGGACGGTAGCCCGGTTGCGTACCGGTACCGCGTGTCGCCCGGGGACCGCGCCTGGCGGGACCTCGGTGCCAGCTCGGCGCTCGCGCTGGGGGACCTCGCGCCGGGCGAGCACCACCTGGAGCTCGCGGTCCAGGGACCCAGCGGCGCCTGGAGCGACACCACTGCCCATCTCTGGATCGACGTCCCGTGGCGCTGGTCGGACTCCCTGGTCGTCCGGGTGGGGCTGCCCGCGGCGCTCATGGCCGGGTTCACCACGTTCCTGGTCTGGCGGCTGCGCGTCAACCGGGAGCGCTCGCGGGCGCTCGAGACCGAGATCCGGGAGCGCGCGCGCCTCGCAGAGGGGCTGGCCCGCAGCGAGGCCCACTACCGGAGCGTCTTCGAGGCCGCGACCGACCCGCTCCTGGTGGTCGGGGTCGACGGGGTGGTGACGGACGCCAACCCGGCGGCCGAGTCCCTGTACGGCGGGACGGCCTCGGTCCGGGGCGTGGCGACGACAGGCCTGTTCCGCGGAGAGCAGTTCGTCACCGGGGACGGGACTGCGGTCCCCGTGCGGCTGCAGCGGGCGCGGCTCGGTGACGTCGAGCTCTACACGATCGTCGACCTGTCGGCCGTCTCCGAGCTCCAGCGCCACCTGGTCGAAGCCGAGCGCCTCGACGCCATCGGTCGCGTCGCCGGGTCGGTGGCGCACGACTTCAACAACCTGCTCGCCGTCATCCGGACGGGGGTGTCGGAGCTGCGGGACCACCCCGACCACCACGAGCCGCTGCGCCATGTCGAGGAGGCCGTGGATCACGGCGCCGACCTGATCCGGCAGCTGCTGGCGGTCGGAGGGCAGCAGCTCCTGAGGCCGGAGCCCGTGAACGTCGCGTCGCTCGCGCGGCGCATCGAAGGGCGCGCCCGGCGCCTCGGTCCTCGGGGCGTGTCGCTCCGGACCACGGTCGAGCGCGACTGTGTCGTCGACGCCGACGCCGCCCAGCTCGAGCGCGTCCTCCTGACCCTGGCGCTGACGGCGCTCCAGCGCGCGGGGGCGAGGCCCGATGGTCCCGGCGCGGTGACGCTGCAGGTGGCGCGCTGGCAGGCCACCTGGGTCGAGTCGCGCGGCATCGATCCCCACACCCACATGGAGCTCCCGTTCATGGGCACCGTGGGCGTCCAGAGCCGTGGCCACGACTGGGTGGTGCTCACCCTCGCCGACGACGGCCCCTCGCTGCCGCCCGCCGTCACGGCCCGGCTGTTCGAGCCGTTCGTCGGCGACACGGACCGCCCTGGCGGGGCGCTCGGGCTGTCGGCGGTCCGCGGGTTCCTGGCGCAGTCGGGGGGGCACGTGCTCGTCCGGTCGGGGCTCGGCGCCACGAGCTTCGAGCTCCTGCTCCCGGCGGTGGATCGGGTAGCGCCCACCGACACGCCTGTCCCGGCCCCGTCCGTCCAGCGCCGCTACGACCTGGTGGTGGTGGACGACGAGCACCTCGTGCGGCGCGCCCTCACCCGCATGTTGCAGAACGCGGGGCACCAGGTCCGCTCTGCCGAGACGGGCGCCGACGCCCTGGAGCTCCTGGCCGCACGCGAGCCCGACTTGTTGGTCACCGACGTGCTGATGCCGCGGATGTCGGGACCCGAGCTGGTCGCGATCGTGCGGGCACGCCACCCGAAAGTCGCCGTGGTCTACGTCACGGCGTACGCGCAGGAGCACGCGGGCAGCCTCGAGGCGCCCGTGATCACCAAGCCGTTCGAGCGGTCCGACCTCGAGGCGGCGTTCCACCGGGCGATGGCAGCGCGGGCGCCCTGATCACCCGGCTCACTTGAAGTCGACGGGGACCACCAGCTCCACCCGGGCGTCGGTCGACCAGGTCGCCTTGCGGAACACGTCTTCGACGCAGCGCGTGACGCGATCGGGGGCGTCGTCCATCAGGTCGACGGAGTACGTGCGCCCGCCCTGCACCACGAGGTGGACGCGCACGGAGTCGGGTGCGCGGGGCCCGCGGCACTCCGCGAGGGCGTGGCGGAGCCGGCCGGTGTCGCGCGTGACGATCCCGGTCTGCTCCTGCTGGTACCACACGTACGCCCCGACGCCTGCGAGCGCGAGGACCACCACCACTGCGACCGCCACCACGCTGGCGCCCACCACACCCATCGCCCCCATCCCCGCGACGGCGGCGGTCGCGACGGCGGCGGTCGCGCGGGAGCCACCTCCTTCGGTCGTGGGGGCGTCTCTCGGCTCGAGGGACCGCGAGCGGGGACCTGCGGCCGCGCGCTGCGCTGCATCGCTCCGGACGGGGATGGGGCCGGAGGTGGGGTCCCGGGGCGGTGGGGGGGGGGGAGGCGCCGCAGCTGTGGCTTCGGGGGCGGGTGGGAGGGGCCCGGGCGGGCGGAGGAGCATCTGGCTGGTCTCGCCGCCCATGCGGGTCACGGGCGCCAGCGCGGCGCTGGAGACCCGCGTGGCGAGGAAGCCCCGCAGCGCCTGCTCGAGGTCGCGGGCGGTGACGATGCGGTCTGCAGGCTCGCGCGCGGTCGCGCGGCGGACGAGCAGCGCGAGGCTCTCGGGGATGCGGGCCCCGAAGTCCCGGGGGTCGAGGTGCTCCCGATCGAGCTTGTCGCGCATGATCCGGACCAGCACCGAGGCCTCGGTGCCGTGTTCACCCGAGTTGTGCACCGGTCGGCCGGCCAGCGCCTCGCACATGGTCTGGCCGAGCGCGTACACGTCGGCCGTCTCGGTGTCCTGGACTGCTCCCGAGTCCTCCTCCGTGAAGATCTCGGGCGGCAGGTAGGACGCCGTGCCCACCACGAAGCCGGCCTTGGTCACGCGGGCGGCGTTGGCGTCGCGGGCGATGCCGAAGTCGATCAGGCGCGGGACACCGTCTTCACCGAGGCGGATGTTCGCCGGCTTGAGGTCCCGGTGGCGCACTCCCTGGGCGTGGACGGCGGCCAGCCCCGACGCGAGGTCCGCGAACAACCGGGCGCACCGCTCGGGATCCATCGGCCCCTCGACCCGCATCGTGCCTTCGAGGTCGCGTCCGCCCAGCAGGTCCATCACGATCCACGGCGGGCGGGGCTCCGGCACCAGCAGGTGCACCTTCACCACGTTCGGGTGGTCGATCCGCTGCAGGAGGCGCGCCTCGTCCGTGAAGCGGCGGACCGAGGCCTCGGACCGGTCGGTCAGCACCTTGACGGCGCGCTCGGTGCCTCCCGTCCCGCCTTCGGGCCTGCACCGGTACACGGCGCACATCCCGCCCTCACCGAGCTTCTCGAGGGTGATCCACCCCGCGAAGCGAGGCAGCACCCCGTCGGACCTGTCGGGCGTGACCATCCGGCTTGTCTAGCACGGACCGCCGTCCAAGCGGTCAGAGGTGGTTGGTTCCTGCGTACTCGCGGAACCTCGCGGCGGCTGCGCGGGGCAACCGGCCCTTCGTCACCGGATCGAGGGCATACAGCCCGAACCGAAGGTCGAACCCATGGTTCCACTCGTAGTTGTCCACGAACGACCAGTACAGGTACCCGCGCACGTCGACGCCGTCCTCCCGGATGGCCTCGTGCATCGCGGTGACGTGGTTCTGCAGGACCTCGACGCCCTGGTCCTCGACGTACGGGGTGCCGTTCTCGGTGACCCACACCGGCACGCCGTACCCGCCCGCGATCCCCAACACCCGCCGGAGGCCCTCCTCCTGCGGCTCCCACGAGAACTCGGGGAAGAAGTCGAAGACGGGCACCTCGGGCGCGAGCGGGAAGGGGAGTCCGAGGGCGCTGACGCCGTTGTAGTAGTTGACCCCGAGGGCGTCGAGCCGGCCGCCGATGTCGTCGCGGGTCCGGTCCGGGACGCCGTCGAGGTCGTCGTCCCACGCGCCCGAGGTGACAGCGTCCAGGTACAAGCGGTGGTAGAGGTAGTCCATGTGCTCCGCGCCCTGGACGTCCGCGGGGTTGTCCGGGTTCGCCGGGGTGATGTCCACGAAGTTCATCACCAGGCCCACGGTCGCGTCCGGGTCCTCGGCCTTGATGGCGTCGTACATCCGGGCGTGCCCCTCGAGCTGGTGGAACAGCACCGCCAACGTCCCGTCCACCTCCATCGTCAGGCCCGGCGGCGACGACCGATCCTCGCCCGGCAACAGGTAGCCGGACGCCGTGGTCGCGAACGGCTCGTTCAGCGTCATCCACAGGTCCACCTCGCCGCCGTACTCGCGAGCGAGCCACCCCGACCACAACGCGATGCGGGGCAGGATGTTGTCGGCCGTCACCCACCCGTCGGCGGTGCAGGTGGCGAGGTCCTGGTGGCACGCCACGCCGTCGTGGAGCCACAGCGGCAGCACGTAGTGGTTGGCCGTGACCATGGGCTCGATCCCCGCGGCCTCGAGCGCGGCGAGCATCTCGTGGTAGCGCGCCACCGCCCGAGGCTCGGCCAGCGCCTGGAGCTCCTCGATGGTGGTGGCCTCTGCTGCGGCCGCGTCCGGGAAGATCCGGGACCACTCGATCGACATCCGGAACACGTCGGTGTGGTCGGCCTTCATCAGCTCCACGTCCGACTCGAACAGCTCCCACATCCCCGGGCCGTCGCCGACCGGCTGGCCGGTGACGTACAACCCGGCGTCCCCCGAGATCGACGGATCCGTCACCCACTGGTACCAGTCCGAGGCCCGGTCTTCACACTCGGACGCAGGCCACGTCGGACAGCCCATCTCCACCTGGAAGCCCGCGGTCGCGGTGCCCCAGCGGAAGCCGTCGGGGAAGGCATCCGGGTCCGCGCCGGGCGGTGGGGCGTCGGGAGTACACGCGGCGAGCCAGAGGACCAACGACATCCGCACCTCGGTGTCCCGGCTATCATCGCCGTCCTCGTGCGTGTACCGCTCCACCACACCCACCTCCTCGGTGCCCGCTTCGCGTTCGCGGCCGAGGGGACCGGGCCGACGCTCCTGCTCGTCCACGGCGCTGGCCGATCCGGGGCGACGTTCCGCAAGCTCGTCCCCGGGCTGGTGGCCTCGGGTCACCGCGTCGTCGTCCCCGATCTCCCTGGGTGCGGCGCCTCCGACAAGCCCCCCTCCGGCTGCTCCCTCGACGAGCTCCGGGCGCGGCTCGCTGCCTTCGTGGCCCAGGTGGTCGGTCCGGTGGCAGGAGTGGTGGGCGAGGGCTCCGGCGCGGTGCTGGTCGCCGGGGTGGTCCCCCACGAGCGCTCGATCTGGCTCGGCGCGCCCCGGCCCCGTCTTCCCCCGGCGCTGGCCGCGTTGGTGCTCCGCGGCTGGGTCCGCGCGGGCCTCGCCGGGTTGCCGGGCTCGGTCGACCCCGGGGTCCGCCAGGCGTGGGCCCTGGCGCTGGGCAGCCGCGGGGGCGGGGCCACTGCCGCCGCGTGGGTATCGACCCGCGCAGCGCTCCCCGGGTTCGGCTGGTGGGTGTGTGGAGCCCGCGACCCCTTCGCGCTCGGCCTCCCGCCTGGCCGGCTCGTGCGCGTGCCCGGCGCCGGGCTGCTGGTGCACGAGGACGCACCGCGGGAGGTCGCCGGGATCGTCGAGCGGTTTGTGGACTCCCATCGGTGATAGAATGGACGCGATGTGGTGGGTCCTGGTCACCTGCAATCTCGCGTTCGCGACCGAGTTCCCGGTCGACACGTCGGGGTGCGTGTGGGACGGGGCCCCTCCCGACACGGACGGTGACGGGCTCGAGGACGACTTCGAGCTCCGCTACCTGCAAGAGGACGACCTCGACACCGACGAGGACGGCTGCCCCGACGTGAACGATCCGGACGACGACGGCGACGGCCTCCCCACGTTCGACGAAGACCTCGACCGCGACGGGAACTGGCTCAACGACACCGAGCGCATCTCCCCGTCCAGCTTCCCGGGCGCGTGGCTCGACGACAACGACCCCTTCGACAACGACGGCGACGATTGGCTCGACGCCCGGTGGGGCGGAGACGACTGCGAGGACAGCTACGCCGCGATGTTCCCCGGCGCTCCGGAGCGCTGGTACGACGGTCGGGACGGCGACTGCGACGGCGGCTCGGACTTCGATCAGGACGGGGACGGGTTCGACGCCGAATCCTCCTCTGCCCAGGGCCCGGACTGCGACGACCTCGACCCCACCGTCCACCCCGACGCCGAGGAGGACGCGGGGCCCGTCGACCGCGACTGCGACGGCTTCTCCGACCCCCGGCACGAGCTCCTCCCCACGGGTGGGTGCGCGTGTGCCGGGGCAGGGGAGCCGCTCGGCGCGCTGGTGTCGCTCGTGGTCGCCGCGGTGTCCTCGCGCGGGCGGAGGCGTCGGTGAGCAAGCAGACGCCCACGCTCCCGGAGACCACGGTCACCTCGGACCGGCGCATCTTCCAGATGAAGTCGTGCCTCGGGCGCGGCGGGTTCGGCGAGGTCTACCGCGCCACCATGTCGAGCGCGGGCGGCGTCCGGATGGAGGTCGCCGTCAAAGTGCTCCACGCCGAAGCCGACCCCCAGTCCCAGGCCGTGCAGCGGCTGCGCGACGAGGCGCGGCTCCTGGGCGCGCTGCGGCACCCCTCCGTGTTGGCTGTCCACGGCCTCGTCATGCTCGACGGCCGCGTGGCCATGGTCATGGAGTTCGTCGAGGGCGCCGACCTCGACAAGTGCCTGCGCGGCGACGACCCCATCCCCCGCCGGGGGCTCGTCGAGATGGTCGGGTGCGTGGCCGAAGCGCTGGACGCCGCGTGGCGCGCGCCCTCACCGGACGGTTCCGGTCCCCTGCGCCTCGTCCACCGCGACATCAAGCCCGCGAACATCCGGCTCGGGAAACACGGCGAGGTCAAGCTCCTCGACTTCGGCATCGCGCGCGCCGGCAACCTCGAGCGCGAAGCCCACACCGAGACCAACGCCATGCTCGGGTCGTACCTGTACATGGCTCCCGAGCGGTTCCTGGACGGCAACGACCACGGACCCGCCATCGACGTGTTCGCCCTCGGCTGCACGCTGTTCGAGTGCCTCGCGGGGAAGCGCCTGTTCGGCGAGCTCGGGCTCAAGGAGGTCTACCTCCTCATCCTCGACGCCCAGAAGTACGAGCGGTTCGTCCAGGAGCGGCTCGACCTGCTCCCGCCGGACCTCGAGTCGGAGATCGTCGCGCTCCTCTACCGCATGGTCGCCCTGAGCCCGCGCGAGCGCCCTGGCCACACCGAGCTCTCCCGCACCTGCGCCGACCTCGCGGACCGGATGAGCGGTCGCTCGCTGGATCGTTGGGCGCGCTCCCGGGTCTGGCCCCAGCCCAAGCAGGTGCGCGGCGTGCTCGACGGCGTGTCCGTCACCGAGAGCCAGTTCTCCGCGTCCGGCGTGCAGGTGGTCCCCACCGAAACCGGGTTCACGCCGGTCGGCGGCGAGCGCGTTCCGGGCGCGGTCTCCGGGGCGGTGTCGCGCCGCCGCCTGCGGGACCCGAACGCCGGGGACACCTTCGAGGGCGTGTTGTCCCGCACGGTGTCCGCCACCCTCGAGCGGCCGTCGGTCGTGGTGGGCATGGGGTTCGGCGTGTTGGGCCTCGGGGCGGTGGCTGCCGCGGTCGCTGTGTTCCTCGCGGTCGTGGGCTTCGGCGCCTGGCAGTGGTTCGCGGCGAGGCCCGCGGCCGGGCTCGCCCCGATCACGACCGCCGCGGCGCCGGTCGCCCCCCTGGTCCCGGAGCCCCCTGCGCCCGGGTCCTCCGCTGGATCCACGACGGCCACGCCACGGCCCAGGCAGCCGGCGCCCTCCACCCGGCCCCAGCCGTCCGTGGAACCCGCTCCGCCGACTCCCGCACCCGCTACGCCAGAGGCGCCCGCGCCTGCGCCCGTCGTGGTGGTGGTCAACCCTGTACCGGTCAGCCCTGGACCGGTCAGCCCTGGACCGGCGCCCCGCCCGGAGCCGGCCGAGGTACAGAACGCCACCGTCAAGGTCGAGGGGGCCTCCGTGCTGGTCGAGTTCCGGAGCGCGTCCCTCACCACGCGGTCGCGCTCGCTGCCTCCGGGCCAGTACGACGTGGTGGCGTACTTCGGCGGGCGCCCCACGCTCGTGGCGAACTCCACGAACTTCCTGAGCGCAGGCACCACGTACCGCCTCGCCTGCAGCGAGCTCAAGCAGACCTGCACCTGGGCGAAGTAGCGCGCCCCGGTCCGCGTTTGCGACACTCCCCCGCCTGGAGGCTGGTTGCTCTGGTTCTCGTCCATCGCCGCTGCGCAGGAAGACGGCACGTGCAGTGTCCCGTTCACGGAGTTCGAGCTCCGCACGCTCGTGTCGCGCTCGGACGAGGCCCTGCTGACCGACGACGCTGCAGCACACGGTCGCCTGTTCACGGAGTTCCGGCAGCGGGTGGCGTGCCTCGAGGGCCAGCTCCCCGAAGACGCCTGGGCGCGGCTCCTCCTCAACGAGGCCATCGTCCGCAAGGTGCAGGGCAAGGCCTGGATCCCGCTCCTGGACACGGCCCTCGACGCGTGGTCGGACCTCGTGGTGCCGCCCTACCTCCTCGAGCAGTTCTCCCCGGCGCCACCCCTGCCGGCCAGCGGCGTGAAGCTGCCCCTCGACGGCGCCCTGTTCGTGGACGGGGTGCTGGCGCCCGCGGTCCCCGCCCTCGCCGGAGAACACGTGGCGCAGATGTGGCGGGACGGGCGCTGGCACACCCGGTACCTCGACAACGAGCAGGTCCCAAACGTCTGGCTCGTGCCGCGCGCGGTGGCCGTGGTGGACGCTGGGCCCGAACGCTGGTCACCGGCCAGCCGGGGGAGCGTGGGCGCGATCCTCGGCCCCTCCCTCACGCGGCAGTTCGTGTCGGAAGCGGCCGACTGGCTGGGGAACCAGCAGGGTGGCGCGTTGTGGCTCGGCCTCGTGAGCACCGGGGTCGCGCCCCTGGCGGGCAGCGCGGGCGTGTACTGGGACGCCGCCCTCGACGCGCAGCTGGTCGGGTTGCGCAAGGGCACCACGGGGGAGCTGCAGTTCGATACCACCCGGTTCGCCCCGTCGGGCTTCGTGGGCCCCGCCGCGATCCTCGAGGAGTTCACGGTCGGGGTCGGGGGTGGGCTCTGCTCGGTGCTGCACTACGAAGGCGAGTCCCCGGTGGTGCGGGTGTACCCCCAGCCCGACGTCTCGCTCACCCTGAGGAAGGACCGCGCCGACTTCTCGGTGAACGGGGGGTTGACCCCGTCCGCGCTGCACGCGGGGATGGGTGCCGGCTCGATCTCGGACACGGATCGCCCCCTGGTGCTGCGGGTCGGAATCGACGCCGATCTCGGGCTGGCGTGGCTGACCGAGGAGCCCCCGGGCGACCGCAAGGCCTCTGCGCTCGCCTTCGTCACGGCCTTCCGGCTGGACGCAGCATGGGGCCGCGATCGATGATGGCGACCCCCGGAGGACCCTGATGGCGGACCACGACGCGCTCGACGACGACGACCGCACGGACGCGATGCCGAAAGTGTCGCCTGCCTACGCCGACGCGGAGATGCGTGGGCTCGGGGAGCGGCTGGCTTCGCTGTACCAGGCGCGCGACGTGGAGCGCGGCGACGGACCCGGTGGCGCCGGGGATCTCGTCGCGCTCGCAGAGGAGATCGCCCGGATCCGGTCCCGCATGCGCCGGGGCTCGCGGCTCCACGCCGGCGAGTTCCTGAAGGACGGCCGCTACCGGCTCGTGAGCAGGCAACCCGGCCACACCCGCGGGGACGAGCACTGGGCGGCCTGGGATCGCCGGTCGCAGGAGATGGTGTTCGTCCGTGTGTTTCACGGGGAGTGGGTGGACGACGAGCCCTCCGTGGCCGAGTTCCGCCAGCGCGGGGAGCTCCTCCAGAAGCTCTCGCACCCCCACATCGGGCGCCTCCTCGACGCCGACCGGTCCGAAGACGGCTTCGTGATCCTCGTCACCCGGATGGTCGGCGCCACGACGCTCGCCGACGTCCGGCTCGATCCCACGGACGCGGTCCAGATGGCGATCGAGCTCGCCCAGGCGCTCGCCCACGCGCACGATCACGGGGTGGTCCACGGCGCCATCCGCCCCGACAACGTCCGCCTCGAGGCCGACGGCCACGCCTGGCTCGTCGGCTTCTCGGTCGAAGCCGACGGCCGCGGTGACGTGGCCTCCCTCTACCGCGCCCCCG
Organism: Myxococcota bacterium; assembly: GCA_044356535.1. Taxonomy (GTDB): domain Bacteria; phylum Myxococcota_A; class UBA796; order UBA796; genus JACKER01. The sequence continues at coordinate 15,273 of JBIKWC010000013.1, read as the reverse complement.
AGAGCGCCGAACGCGGCTACGTCCCCCGGCCCGCGTCCGACGTGTACGCCCTCGGCATGACGATGCTCGCCACGCTCAACGGTGGCGAGCTGCCGTTCTGGGTGCTGCGCGACCCTGCGCGCCTCATCGCGTCCGTCCCGGTGCCGGACTCCATCAAGGTCGTGATCGGCCGCGCGACCGACTGGGACCTCGGCTCCCGGTACCAGGATCTGGCCGCGTTCATCGGCGAGCTCGTCGCCGACGGCGCGCTCGTGGAGGGCCTCGGCGCCCGGGCACGCACCAAGGGGCGGTTCGCGACGGCCGCCGAACACTACGAGACCCTGCTGCGCCTCCAGCCACCCCGCGGCGTGGAGATCCGCACGCTGCTGGGCCAGGTCTACACCGACCTCGGCGCCACCGAGCCGAGCTGGCTCGACCTCGCGTTCCAGCACCTCCTCGCGGCCCTCGAGCGGACCCCGGACGTCGAGTCGCTGTTCGAACCGCTGCGCACGGTCGCTTCGCGCACGGGCGACTGGACGCGGCTCGCGCAGGCCTTGTGGACCCAGGCGCGCGCGCGGGATCCGGGCCGCCGCGTGGTGCTGCGCACCGAGCTCGCGCGGATCAACCAGCAGGAGCTCGGCAACGCAGTCGCCGCCGCCGAGACCTGGACCCAGGTCCTCGCCGACCACCGGCTCCCCGGGCAGGCGTCCGTGGCGCTGCGTGCGCTCCAGGAGCTCGCGCGGAGCCGCGCGGACTGGAAAGGCTTCGTCGAGTACGGCCAGGAGCTGCTGTCGTACCTGGAAGGCGACGAGCGGAGCCGCGTCGACTACGCCATCGGCCGCGCGTACCTCGAGCACCTGAACGACGAGGACCGCGGGCTGCACTTCATCGATCGGGCCGAGGCCGCTGGCTACTCCGAGGTCGATCTCGGCGCCCGCCTGCAGGGCCTCCGGGCCCAGCGCGGCCAGTGGCAGCGCGTGATCCAGCTCATGATCCAGCAGGCCGCCGCCCAGGACATCGCGGAGGCCTCGCCCACGCTGCTGCGCGCGGGGATCATCGCCACCTCGGTGCACCTCGACGACGAGGCGCTGTCCGTGTACCACGCGCTCCTCGAGCGTGCGCCGAGGCACGTCGTGGCGCTGCGGCACCTGGCGCGCATGCACCACCGCTCCCACGAACACGTGCGCGCGCTGCCGTACTACGAGCGCCTGTGGGACACCTACCGGGGCAAGGAGTCCGAGGAGCCCGAGGCCTCCGAACGGGCCGCGGACTGCACGGCGTACGCGCAGATCCTGCTCGCGCGCGGACAGGTCCCGGAGGCCGTGGAGCGGCTGGACGAGGCGCTGCGACTCAACCCGAACCACGTCCCGACCCTCGAGCTGGCGGGGCCGCTGTTCCTCGTGCGCGGCGACGCCATCCGCGCGGGCCACGTGTTCGAGCGCATGCTCTCGCTCTTCAAGAGCGTCGAGCTCTCCCCGCAGAAGATCGCGGCCTGCCTCGGGATGGGGGAGCTGGCGTGGATGCAGGGTCGCCTCACGGCGGCGATGGGCTGGTACAACCGGTCCCTCGAGCTCGATCCCTTCTCGGTCGCCGCGTGGTGGGGCCTCGCCAAGGTCGCGCTGACCGCCCGCGCCGGGCACCCCGGGACCGAGCGAGCCCCGTGGGTCATGGCGATGCCGCAGCGCGCGACCGGCTGGGAGGCCCTGGCGCGCCTGCTCGTCGGGCTCGTTCGTCCAGCGGCCCTGCGCAACTGGCTCACGCGGTCGGCGATGGGTCGCGGGTTCCTCGAGGACGTCGCGACCGAGCCGTCGGCCCTCCGCCTCGCCTCCGCCGTGGTGGACGTGATGGTGCGCCACGATCTCGTCGACGCCGACCTGTTCCGGCGCCTCGGCGACACCGCGCCCGAGTGGGCGGAGCCCATCGACGAGGTCCACCGCCTGCTCCTCGGGGACGGCGCCGCCACCTTCCCGATCGTGCGCACGTACCGGTGGGTGCGCCCGTTCCAGGTCGGGAGCCGCCCGTTCGCGGACTTCCCCGAGCTCGAGCCGCGCACCGTGCTCCCCATGGACGTGGCCGTGGTCTCCGTCGGCGTGGACCACCTCGACGACGCCGAGAGCTGGCACGCGTTGTTGGGCGGCGAGCGCACCGGGCCGCCTGCGCCGTTCACGATGATCGAGCCCACCGCCGAGATCACCAGCGCCCGGTTCCCCGGCCCGGTCGGCGCGCTCGTCCGCGACGGGTTCGCGTGGGTGGTGTTGGACACCTCGCGGGCGGAGGTCGTCGTGGGCAGCGCCCCCGACACCGACCTGCAGCTCCCGGAAGACCACACCATCCGCGCCAGGCACCTGCGGCTGTTCCGCCAGGGTTCGAGGGTGTACGCCGAAGCGTCGCCGGGTGCCCGCGTCCAGATCGATGGCGAGGACCGCCGGATCTGGCGCCTCGTCGGCGGGGAGCGGGTGACGGTCGGAGAGACCCGCCTGCAGTACCAGCAGTACGAGGACGCGGCCCGCATCCCGCCGCGCCCGCCCGGCGTCGAGGCGGCGGCGAAGGCCGCTCCACCTGCGCCTCCGGCCCCCCTGGCTCCACCTCCGGCACCCGCCGCTCCGCTTGCACCCCCGCCCGAGGCGCCGCCCGTCGTTGCCCCGGTCGCGGTCGTCGCTGCCCCGGTCGTCGCTGCCCCGGTCGTCGCTGCCCCGGTCGTCGCTGCCCCGGTCGTCGCGGCTCCGGCGCCCACGCCGATGGTCGCAGCCCCCCCGGTGGTGCCCGCGTCGGGTGCGCTCGGGGAGCAGACGGGACCCCTCGAGTCGCCGCTCCCCATGCCCGCGCGGTCGTACGAGCCGCAGACCCCGTCCGAGCCCGTGCAGATGCCCGGCGACGTGATGGGGCCCACCACGGGCCCGTTGCCCTCCCTCGACGACGACGAGCCCGCCTCCGACGAGGAGCTCCTGCACGTGCTGCAGGGCCGCGCAGGCGCCTCGGTGCCGTCCGCCGGCTCGGACCTGTCCGGGACCGACGACGGCCCGTCGGAAGAAGGGGAGCCCGCCGCCGACGCCATCACCACCCGGGTCGACCCGGAGGAGGTGGCGCAGGCCGTCCGCGCCGCCGAGTCCGTCGACGAGGTCGTCGTGGGCGACGACGACGCAGACGACGACGATCCCGAGGAGTCCACGGCGGCCCGCGTGGAGCCGCCTCGTCCGCCCACCAACCCGACCCCCGTGCCGATGGGCCGTACCGCGGTCCCGGACGTCGAAGACGACGAGTCGGACGATCCCCACGACCCTGCCCAGCACGCGCCTGCCTGGCTGCGGGACGCCCTCGTGGCGGAGGCGCGCCGGGCAACCGTCTCGTACCCCCCGCCCGCTGCCGAGCGCGTCACCCAGGAGCTGCCGGCGGTCCCGGCCACTCCGCCCCCCCCGTCCGAGCGCCCGGCCCCGAAGGGCCTCATCCCCGCCCCGCTGCCGGCGCCCGTCGCCACGGGGGAGCCGTCGGTGCCGCTCGTCCCGGTGGCGCCGATCTCCGCGCAGTCGCCGCTCTCCGCGCCTCCCATCCCGCCGGGCCCCGACGGCGGCGGGTTCGGCTTCGGCGACGAGTTCGCCGAGGACGACGTGGCGTCGTTCACGTCCGAGCTCCCCAAGCTCCCGAGCGGCGTCGTCGGTCCGAGCGCCGTTCCCGCGATGGTCCCCGTCGAACGGAAGACCCCGGTGTCGGGCGCGCGGACGGTGCCCCTGGCCTCGGTCGAGTTCCTGTACGGCCCCGATCGCGGACGCCGCGTGGTCGTCCACGACGTGTTGACCATCGGTTCGGGCACCCGGTGCGGCATCAGCCTGCCGAACGATCCACGCCTGTCGCCCGTCCACTGCCGCGTCGAGAAGACGGCCCGGGGGTACTGGCTGCGCGACGAGCAGTCGTCCTCGGGGACCGTGGTCAACGGCAAGCGGGTGACGGACCAGGAGCTCAAGGGAGGCGACGTGATCATGGTCGGACGCACGGCGCTCCGCTTCAACCTCGAGCCCGCGTGATGTCGGGTCCCGCGGGGTTCAAGCAGGTCCTGTCGCAGTGGGCGTCGGGGGTGTGTGTCGTGACCACCAACGACGACGGCATGTTGTACGGGCTGACGGTGTCGAGCTTCTCGTCGCTGTCGCTCGATCCGCCGCTCGTGTTGGTGTGCCTCGCCAACTCGAACCGCATCCTGGCGATGATCGAGGCCGCGAACGGGTTCGCGGTGAGCATCCTGGCGAGCGAGCAGCAGCAGGCGTCGCAGTACTTCGCGCGGCCCGGCCGCCTGCCCACCACCGACTTCACCGAGATCGAGGGCCAGTGGACGCCCTCGGGTCTGCCGGTCATCTCCGGGGCCCTCGCGTGGGTGACGTGTTCGCTGCACACCACCGTCCGCGAAGGAGATCACACCATCGTGATCGGCCGGGTCGGGGACACCGGCGGGCGCGCGGTGGGTCCGGAAGGGGAGGGGCGCCCCCTCGTGTACTGGTCGCGGAGCTACAGAACGCTCAGCTGATCAGGCTCACGCTCAGCGGATCAGGAGCGCGAACCGCACGGCCCCGTGGCCGCGGCGTCGCACCTTGCCCAGGTCGTCGAGCGAGAAGCTCACGAGCTCCTGGCGCCGCGCGTCCCCGATCGGGGCCACCAACACGCCGCTGGGCGCCAGCGCCTCGAGCCAGGGCCCCGCGCGCTGGACGGCCCCCGCCAGCACGATCGCGTCGAACGTCCGCCCGGGGACCCAGCGAAACGCGTCGTCCTCGACCACCGATACGGTCGGCGCCACCCCCGACAACACCGCCCGCGCCCGCGCGGCCATCGCGGGATCGCGCTCCACGGCCACCACCTCCGCGCCCGCTGCGGCCGCCAGCGCCGCCAGGTACCCCGTGCCCGCCCCCAACACGGCCAGGCTGCGCCCCGGGCCCACGCCCGCCAGCGACAACAGGACGGCCAGGTAGGACGGCTCGGCGTGGTGGTGCCCACCCCCGATCGGCAGGGGCTCGTCGAAGGTGGCGCGCGCCTGGACCTCCGGCGACACGAACGCGGCGCGCGGCACCCGCTCGAGGGCAGCGAGCAGGTGCGGCTCCAGACCCCTGCGACGGGCTGCTTCGGTGACGGTGATCACGACGGTCGCCGGCGCAGGCCGACCGCCGTGGCCAGCATCGCCACCGCCACCAGGGAGAACCCCAGGATCACCGGCGACAGCGCCTCGGAGCCGCCCACCACCAGGATGGTGGTCAGCTGGTCACCGACCGGCTCCTCCCGCGCGACGTACCGGGCCACGGCCACCAGATCGAAGGCCGTGCCCGCGAGCGACACGAAGACCACAGCGGCCGCGTACGCCACGATCGCCCGCGCTCCGCCGGGGGCCGGCGCCAGCGCGAACCGGACCGACGAGGCGATGGCGACCAGGCCGAACACCGCGACGAACACCATCGGGAACCCGCCTGCGACCCAATACGACACCACCACCTCCCACCGGTACGACGCACGGGACCCGCCCGCGTGACATCCTCGCACCGCGGGAGGGCAGATGCGGGTGGTCGTGACCGGGACCCCGGCCTCGGCGTGGCGGGCGGTGGGGTGGCTGCGGGCGCGCGGGAGCGACGCGGTCGAGGTGGAGGCGCCGCAGGAGCCGCCGTCCCCGGAGGTGATCGCGGAGCTGGCGCAAGTGGGCATCGACCTGCGGGGGGCGGGGACGGGCGCGGGACCCGCAGACGGGGTCCGCTTCGACGCGGGCCCTCTGGATCGGGACGCGCTGCTGCCCCAGGTGGATGCGTTCCTGGAGGCCCATGGCCGGCGCGCCAGGTTCGGGGCGGCGATGCGCCCCCACTTCCTCCTGGAGCCTGGGCTCGCGTTCCTGAACCACGGGTCGTTCGGGGCCACGCCGCGCGTGGTGCTCGACGCCCGAGACGCCTGGAGCCGACGGTTCGAGGCGGACCCGGTGCGGTTCGAGATCGAGGAGCTCGGGCCGCGGCTCCGCGCGCTGGCGGGTCGGGTCGGGTCCCTGTTCGGCGTGCCCGCCGACGAGCTCGTGTTCGTCGACAACGCGTCCACCGGGGTCTCCGCGGTGCTGCGGTCGCTCGAGCTGCGCCCGGGCGACGTCCTCGTCACGACGAGCCACCGGTACCACTCGGTGAACCGCGCTCTGGAGCACGTCGCTGCCCGCGCTGGCGCCCGCGTCCACACGATCCCGCTGCCGTTCCCGGTCACCTCCGAGGCCGAGCTGGTCGACGCCTTCGTCCGCGGCCTCCCGGAGCGCGCGGCGCTGGCGGTGTTCGACCACGTGACCTCGGCGACGGGGCTGGTGTTCCCGGTGGCGGCGTTCGTGGCGGCGTGCCGGGCGCGGGGCATCCCCACGCTGGTGGACGGCGCGCACGTGCCCGGCATGTTCCCAGTGGACGTGGGCGCATTGGGGGCGGACTTCTGGACGGGGAACCTCCACAAGTGGGCGTTCTCACCGAAGGGCAGCGCGGTGCTGCACGTCCGCGCGCCCTGGCACGGCACGATCAAGCCGCCCACGATCTCGAACGCGATGATCGGGCCGGGGCTGGCGGGGGAGTTCGACTACCAGGGCACGAAGGACCCCTCGAACTGGCTGGCGGTGGGGGAGGCGCTGGACTTCGCGGAGTCGATCGGCTGGGACCGCCTGCGCGCCCACAACCACGTGCTCCGCGCCCGGCTCGCGGCGCGCTGGTGCGAGGCGTTCGGCCTGCAGCCGGCGGCACCTCCGGAGCTGCTGGGCACGCTCGCCACCCTGCCGATGCCGGACCCGACGGTGGACGCCGCAGCCCTCAACCGCCACCTGCGGGAGGTCCACGGCATCCAGGCGATGTTCCCGACGTGGGGCGGGCGCACCTGGTTCCGGGTGAGCGCACAGCTTTACGTCGAAGACGAGGACCTGGAGCGCCTGATCACGGCCCTGCGGTGATGGCATCCCGCTCCTGCTCCTGCAGTACGATGGCGTCCGGAGGAAAATATGCCCGGACTCAAGTACTTCGTCGCCCTGTTCCTGGTCGGGAACGCCCACGCTGCCCCCGGGACGCTGGGCTCGCTCACCGCAGCCGGAGGGCTCTACTCGAACAAGATCCTGAACCTCACCCCGGCCGTCGGGTACACCGAGATCTGCTGGGTCGGCGGCGTGCGGCTGTCCGACTACCATCCGGTGTCCGGCCCCACGACCGGCGGGAACTGCGCCCCGGGTGACCTCGGGTTCCTCATCGAGAACGCCGAGCGTCCGGCTGCGCAGTGGAACGAGGCGATGGAAGAGTGCCTGATGGTGGGGATGCGCCTGCCGGAGGCGTTCGAGTACATCACCGCCTGTGACGAGGCCACGCTCGGGGGGCTCCCGGGCTTCACGGACGACAACGAGTGGGCCTCCAACACCGGGTCCCACTCGAACATCCTCATCCTCGGCAACGGCGGTTGCACCAGCGGCGGTGCGTCCGGCTTCGGCTCTGCTGGGGCCGGGATCCCCTTCCGCTGCGCGCTGTGACCCGCAGCGGGTCGCGACTTCAGGCGAGGAGAGCAGGACCGGAAATTCGTTCAGGCGCCAAACGCCCAGCGCTACGCTCGGTATGAGCGAGTGTGTAGCGGCGTGGTTCTGGGTCAGCGTGACCGCTTGAGCTTGGCCAGATGCTGCGCGGAGTACTCGCCGCGGAGCGTCGCCTCGTCGGACTTCCAGTATCGGTACCGGATCCCCGGCTGAGCGCCGTAGCGGTCGGCGAGTGCCTGTTTTCGCGATGGATCCGCGTAGTACAGGCACAACACGTAGTCCGTCTGCCCTTTGAGCGCCGTGCGCACCTTCGCCACGTGGAAACCGTGGTACCGAATCTCGTAGCGGGCGAGTTCGAGAAGCTGTTCGCGATCGGCGGAGAAGAACAGGTATTTACCGGTTATCTCGTACGGGGGCGGCTCTGGGCACGAGAGCCACACCCAGTGGCCATCGTCGTGTTCGTCGATCACCAGTTCTGGGCCGTGCTGTCCCTCCCGCTGATCCCCGTGCCGCGGCCCATCTGGCCACAGGTCACCTTGGCCGGCGGCGTTCGATGTCGAGCGGGCCCACCGCTCCCACAGCGCCACCAGCACGCTGGCATCGAGCGCGGCGTAGGCGACCTGCGCGTCGCTCAGGGGCCTCCGCGCCCAGTCGCCCGTCTGCTCCGTCTTGTCCATCACCAGCCCCAGCTCCCGCTGGCAAACTGCCTTCAACGAGTGCCCGCCCTCGACCCCCGGGCTCCGCCGGCGGCTCTCGGTGAGCGTGTCGTAGACGCCGTCGATCCCGATCCCGTGCTTCTTCATCACCGAGCGCTCGAACGACGCGTGGTGGATGATCTTCAACGGCGTCGCTGCCTCCAGCACCTCCCCGAGCGGCCGCAGCTCTCCGACGGCGAACGGGTCCACGACCCACGTCCGCTTCCCATCGGAGACCTGGACCAGGCATAGGGTCTGTGAGGCGAGCGTGGTCTCCACGTCGAACCCGATCGCCGGCGCGCGTGCCCATTCCCTGGCCGCCGCCTCCAGCGCTTCCGCCGTTGCCACCCACGTCACGCCTTCCGGCAGGACGGGGTCCGGTCGCACCTCTTCCGGCGCCGCGTCGACCTCTTCTGGCACCGGCCGGATCGCCCCTGGCGTCAGCACCCCGCCGCCGGAGACCCAGCGCCACGTGCCCTCGATGTCGAGCAGGAACGCCGCCAGCATCTCCTGCTCGACCCACGGCGGCATCAGCTGCTGGAACTTCGAGAGGCGGTACCCGGGCAGGCCCTTCGCCACCTCGCTCCAGAGCCGCTCGTCCTCCCAGAACTCCACGTCCTGGAGCCGGTCGCGGGCCTCGCGCAGCTCCGCGCGGGTGGCGCCCTTCACCCCGAGCCCGAAGTTGCCCTGAATGATCTTCCAGTCCCCACCCACCGCGGCAAGCGCGTGTTTCAGGGTGCTGTTGATCCGACCACCCGCGAAGGTCCACCAGTACAGCCCGTCGTCCGTCTCCTCGACGCCATCCGCGCTCTCGGCCACTGCCCCGAGGGCCTCCCGCCGTTCGCGCAGGACCTCCACCGCGGTAGGGTGCAGGAATGCGGGCACGTCGTCGCCGGCGAGGACGTTGCAGATCTGCTGGCACACCTCGAACCCCAGGAACGTCGGGGTGATGCCGCCCCACGTCGGCTGGGCACCGCGTGCGGCGGGGGAGGAGCGGATCACGCGGTCGCTGTGGTGGATGGCGTCCACGTGCCAGGCGCGACCCGCCAACAGGAACGTCGACACCCCCTCCACCAGGCGGTCGACGAACCCCTGCCCGAGCGTGCCGATCGGCTGCTTCCCGTGCTCCACGGTGTAGGTCTGCGGCGACGAGAAGACGGCGAACAACTCCATGAAGTTCTTGCGGCCGAACGCCTTCTCGGCCTTGTGCCCGAGCACGAGCCGGCCACCCGCGAGCCGCAGCGAGCCATCCCGCAGGAGCCAGGTGATCAACCGATCGTACTCGGCGCGGTGGATGTCGCCGAAGTCCGGGACCCTCGCGAAGTGCGCCCAGGCGCTCTCCTGCGTCACGCCGTCGCGGGTGAGCGACATCGCCAGGAGCTGGTGGACCAGCACCGGCCACGAGCGGCGGTTCACGCGGATCGACTCGACCCACCCGCGCTTCGCCAGCTCGACGAGCGCCACCGCCTGCACGACGCTGTCTGCGTCTTCGCAGAAGAACGTCGTGTTGGCCGCAGCACCCGCGCGCCTCCCGGTCCTCCCCATGCGCTGCAGGAACGACCCCACCGTGTCGGGGGCCTCGGCTTGCAGCACGCGGTCGAGGTCACCCACGTCGATGCCGAGCTCCAGCGTCGACGTACACACGATGCAGGCGTCCTTCCCGTGATGGAACCGCGCCTCGGCGAGGAGGCGCTCGTCCTTCGACACCGACCCGTGGTGGACGAACACCTCGGTTCCGCAGGCCCGCATGGCGTCGGCGACGGCCTCGCTGGTCTTCCGGCTCTGGCAGAAGAACAGCGCCTTCTTGCCCCGGGCCATCGCGGCGGCGTCCGAGGCCAGCGCGCCGAGGTCCTCGCGGTGGACCACCAGCAGCTCGCGCTTGCTCGGCACCTTCGGCGGGTCGATGACCACCCCCGCGCGCTTCGACGAGCCCTGGAGCCAGCGCAGGAGCTCGGGCGGGTTGCCCACCGTCGCGGAGAGGCCGATGCGCTGCACGTCGCGCTGGCCGAGCGCCGCGATGCGCTCGAGGACGGACATCAGGTGCGCGCCGCGGTCGGTGCCGGCCATCGCATGGATCTCGTCGATCACCACCACGCCGACGTTCCCGAGGAGCTCACGCGGGTCGATCCTCTGGGAGACGAGCATCACCTCCAACGACTCGGGGGTGGTCATCAGGAGGTCGGCGGGCTCGTCGAGGAACTGCTTGCGCTCGTTCGCCGTGATGTCCCCGTGCCACACGAAGCGCCGGAGGCCCACCATCTCGGTGTAGGTGCCGAGGCGTTCGGCCTGGTTGTTGAGCAGCGCCTTGATCGGAGCGATGTACAGCGCGCCCACGCCCGGAGTGCTCCGCTCCATGAGCTGCGAGAGCACCGGGAACATCGACGACTCGGTCTTCCCGCCGGCGGTCGGCGCCAGGATGATCGCGTTGCTCCCATCGAGCACGGCGGGGATGGACAGCTCCTGGACCGGTCGCAGCGACGACCACCCGAGGCGGGACACGATCGCCGCCTGCAGGCGGGGCTGGAGCCGCGCGTACGCAGCGCTCAGTTCAGCGCCCCCGCCTGCTCCATCGCGTCGCGCAGCAATGCTTCGATGCTGTCGCGCACGAAGAAGTTGGCGTGCGTCACCTTCACCGCGTCGAGCGAGTCGGCAGCGATGAGCACCACCTGTACCCGCGTCCCGCGATGGAGCGTCTCGAGGCGTGCGTACTCTTCCAACGCATGCGCGCGCTCCGAGTGCCGAAACTCTCGCGGCGGCTCGGCGAGACGCCCTTGGTCGATGTCGTAGATGAGCAGGAAGTGGCGCATGGTTTCACCTTTAGCGTGAACGACGCAGCGTGGTGGAAAGTATCTCGACTCTCACCTGTTCCGCCAGCTCTTTGGGGACTGGAGTCCGTGCATCCAGGTGCGCGAGAAGCTCGCCGAGCCGGACGTACTGCGCCAGCACGGCCGCGTCCCCTCGGCCGTCCTTCGTAATCGTCCCGTCGCGGAGCTCCACATCCTCCACGAGCATCGCCCACCGGTGCTGCAGTCGGGTTCGCACTTGCACTTCGACCATGAGGCCGCGCCGCTTGAGGACGAAATGAAGTGCGCGGTACCCGGAGGGCTTCGGCTCAGCGACGTAGTCGTTGGTCCCGACGACGTTGGCGCCCCACGCCCGAACGATTCGTGATCGCATGTCTCCCAGGTCGTCGAGGGTTGGGACGACGATCCTGGCTCCCCCGATGTCCGCCATGCGAGCGAGGTTCATCTTCGGATATCGTCGTAGTTTGCCGATGATCCGATCGGCGCGCTTCAGGCGTTGCGATACCTCGAATGCGGCAGCAGCCGTGCCGCGCTTTGCCATCTGGCGCAGACCCATGACGACGCCGGTGAGCACGGGGGAGGTGCGGGTCTGCCACAACGCGCGGTACTCCGTGAGGCAGCGGAGGGCATCTTCGGGGTACGGACGATCCGTGCTCCAGTCGCGGAGCCGGTCGCCGGCGCGGTTGATCTCTCCCTTGGGCCAGGGGAGGTCGATGTCGGCGGTATGGACAGCCACGGCCCCTCCTACCAGCTGTCTTCCGCCGGGACCAGCTCGTCTGGATCGCCGTCCACTTCTGGCTTCGCGCCCGCAAGCATGCCCTCCTCGTCTCTGGTGAGGGGCGCCTTGCTCGCGTCGAACTTGTACGGCTTCGGTGTGTAGGCCGGATGTTCGTCGATCCGGTCCAGGATGCCCAGGAACTCACGGAGGAAGTGCCGCGGGACGATGCCCACGTCGCCCTTCAACCCGGAGGTGATGCTCTCCACCATGTCCGTGATGAACTCGTCGTCGACCGTGTGCTCGATGCGTGCCCGGCTCTCGGCGGAGGTGGGGAGGTAGAGCGACCGCAGGCGGCGGGCGACCTGGCGCAGCCGGTCGGGATCGAAGGGCTTCAGCTCCAGCTGCGGCTGCCGCAGGCTCACGAAGCCGCCGTCCGACTGGAACCGGATCCGGTCGTCGAGCGGCGCGAGCCCCTTCACGCCCCACTGGCTGTCGAAGAAGTCGGGGGTGCCCGTGAACAGCCACAGGAGCCCCGGGTAGTCCTTCGCGGCGTCGGCGATCTGCCGGATGCCGTTCAGCGACTTGTGCCGCGAGTCCTTCCTCATCCGCAGGATGGTCTCCGCCTCGTCGACGACCACGACGAGCCCGGCGTACCCGGCGGCCCGGACGATGGCGACGATGCCCCGCAGGTACCCGAGCGCGTCGCGGCTCTCGATGTCGCCCTTCACCTTCGCGAGCCGCTTGGCCTGCGCTTCGACGTTCCCGCTGCCGCCGAGCCAGGAGAGCAGCGCGCCGGCGTTCGCGTAGTCGCCCTGCTCCTTGAGGTCGAAGATGGTCTGGATGACGCGCACGAAGTCCTGGGGTGCGGTCTGCGCGGTGGCGCTCGACAGCTCGGCGGCCAGCTCGGTGCGCACCTTGTCGCGGAAGTCGGGCGCGTCCTCGTCGTTGCCGAGCGCCGCGAGCTTCTCCTCGATGCGGGCGATCCAGCGGTCGAGGATGTCGGAGAGCGCGCCGCGGGGGCACCGGGCGGTGCCGAGCTCGGAGACGACCTTGCGGTACACGTCGTCGAACTTGTGGAACTTGAGGTCGTTGTCGGAGACGACGACGAAGCTCGTGGCGAAGTTCGCGGCCTGGGCGTCGAGGATGGCGAGCCTCGACATGAAGGTCTTCCCGCACCCGTAGCCGCCGCGGAGGAACTTGATCCGCCCCTCGCCGGCCTTCGCGAGGTCGAGCTGGCGCTTGATCTCGCCGCGCGGTCCCTCGACTCCGACGGCGTAGTCGTCGAGGCCGCGTTCGGGTACGAGCCCGCCCCGGAGCTGCTCGAAGATGTGCTGCACGTCGCGCGCGCTGGTGGTCATCCGTCTTCCCTCACGTAGCGTTTGATTCCGTTCACGAAGTCAACCCTGACCCGGAGGGGGGCGCCCGACAGCAGGACGTCGAGCGCGGCGGCGAACCGCCGGGCCTTGCTCGGGGTACCGACCATCCGGGCCACCTCGATCTCCGTGATGGAGACGTGGTCCGCGATGTGGCTCAGCACCTTCCGGTGATCGGCGTGACCAATGGACTGGAGCCACTCCCTCACGTCGCGGGTCGCCGGCACCAGCCATTCCGGTGAGCGAGCGAGCTCCACCGCAAAGGCCCCGGCGAGCACGGGCTCCGGCTGTACGTCACGCTCTGGTAGAGGCAGCGGTGGCACGGCTGCGCCAGAGACCAGCGTCGTGGCATGGGGCGCGGCGGCGGCCATCGTGGCATCGAGAGTGGCTTCCTCGGTGGCCTCGGACAGGGTCGAGATCCGAACGATCTCCGCTTCCGGAAGGGCTGGGTGCCGCCGGGCGAGCGCGAGGCCGGCCTCCGTGATGACCCAGGTTCCTCGTACCGGACTGGAGGACAGCCCGGCACGGCGGAGTCGGTGCTGGGCCCACAAGATGCGGTTCTTGTACACGGGCTGTCGGCCGCTCGGGAGCATGACGGCCCGTTCGGTACGGGACAAGGCGGCTCCGCTGGCCAACACCTCGTAGGCATCCGAGGTGCTGGACCCTTCCGGATGAGCCGCCAAATGCCGCAGCAGGGGCTCGATGAACGCGTTGTAGGTTGGGATCGACGCCCCATCCTCGATGTCCGCCTCCGCCGGTGCACGATCGGAGATCGGAGCGGGCTGCGCGATCGGAGGCGGGGCGGCTGCGTCTCCGTGCGTCTCACCGGGCCACCGCAGCTTGGCGATCCGGTCGACAACGTCGTCGGGAAGGGCCGCGAACCGGCGGGAGAGGGCGATGCCGTCGTCGGTGATCTGCCATGTCCCCCGCACAGGGCTCGTGGACAGGCCCGCGTTCTTGAGGCGGTGTTGCGCCCAGAGGATGCGGTGTTTGTAGACGAGGAGCTTCTTCTGGGGGAGGTTGCGTGTCCGCTCCTCTTCGGTGAGCCCCATCCCGGCGAGCAGCGCCTCCTGGGCCTGCCCGACCGTCGCCCCCGCCGGCGTCGTCGCGAGGAATCGGAGGAGCGGATCGATCAGCTGGTCGTAAGTTGGGATCCCCATCCTACGGCCCGAATCCGACGGCGTCAGCCACGAGGTGACGACGGAACCGCACCCGACCGGTCATCCGTCCTCCCGCACGTAGCGCTTCACGCCGTCCATCGTGTCGACCCGCACCTGCAGCGGCGCCGTCGCGGGCAACAGCGCGTCCAGCGCGTTCGCGAACCGGCGAGCCAGCGTCGGGCTCCCCAGCATCTTCGCGACCTCCGGCTCCGTGATCGAGCCGTGCGCTGCGAGGTGTGCGAGCACCTGGCGATGTCCCGTGTTCTCGACCGCCTCGAGCCAGTCGCGCAGGCTCCGGACGCTCGGGGCCGGCGCTACCTCCGCGGCCTTCGGCTTCACCGTGGCTTCGACCTGGAAGAAGCCAGCGCTGACCACCTCCGCCTTCACGCCGGTGCACGCGACCTCGACCGCCACCTTGCGGGCGGGCCCGCCGCGCAAGCGGAAGAACACCTCGGCCGGCTTCCCGACCGTCACCTGGAGGAGGCCCTCGGCGAGCTCGTTGCCGACCCATACATCGATGTCGACCCCGTGCGCGTCCACCGGCCGGAGGGCGACGTCCACCGCCGTGGGGGCACCGAACAGCTCGCCTTCCCGAAGGAGCACCGTCACCTGGATGCGGTGCATCCCGGGGACGGGCGCACCCTGCGCCACCTGGATCTGGTAGTGGTGGTTCGTCCTCCCCGGGTCCATCCTGCTCGTGACGACCAGCACCGGGATGACGCGCTCCTGCAGGCTGTTCCCGCCGTGGACGAACGACTGGCCAGGCTGCGTCGTGAGGAACGCCTGGAGCGACGCCGGCATCATCAGGAAGTCGGTCGTGCCTTCGTACCCGAGGGACGCGAGCGGCACGCGGACCTCTCCCGGGTGGTCGGCGGCGATGGGGGACACCACGTGCCGCCGCGACGGGTCGTACCGGGTGCCGTGCGGCAGCGGGACGGTGTCCTGACGGAGGAGGAACCCGTGGTCCGCTGTGAACACGAACCGCCGGATGCCAGCGTCACGGAGGCGCAGCCACGCGTCGCGGAGCTGGCGGAGGGTGAGATCGAACGCGGTCA
>JBIKWC010000414.1:0-5052 GCA_044356535.1 Myxococcota bacterium | reverse complement strand
CCCTGGCAGGGGGTGCGGGGGACTGGTCCTCCGCGGGGGTGTCGGGGGCGGAGCCCCTGACCCACACGACAGACACGAACATTGAGCTTCGCTCGTGCGAAGCGCGAGCGAGGATCAAATGATGGCGGCCGCACTCCCTCGCTGCGTTGGACGTGGGGCGGGTGTGCGGCACACTGGTGTGGGAGGCCGCTGTGTTCACGTGGGGTGTCGCTGTCGCGCTCGCCGCCGACCCTCCGGACGTGGTCGTCACGCACCCGTCCGAGCCGCCGCCCGCGCCGTCGCCTTCGGAGCTGGCGCTCCAGCTGCTGGGGGTGGTGCTCGACGACACACAGCCCGATGACGTGCGCCAACAGGCCCTCGCCGACGTGGGAGCGCTCGGGGACCCCCGCGTGTTGCCGTTCCTCGAGGCCGCCGCCGACCGCGCAGAGCCAGCGCTCGCGGGCGCGATCGCCGCCAGCGCGCTGCAGCTCGCGACGCCGGAGAGCCCGGAGGTGGTGCGGCGCGTGCTGCGGAGCGGCGGGCTCCCGCGACCCGAGGCCGACACGCTGGTGCTGGAGCTCGGGCAGGTGCCTTCGCCCGAAGCGGGGGAGGCGCTGTGGGCGCTGGTCGGCGATCGGGCGGTGCCGGTCCGCTTGCGCCGCCTCTCCGAGGACACCCTCCTCGCGACCCACCCCGACGTCGTCGCCCGCCTGGGCGCCCCGCCCACGGTGCCCGATCTGCTGGGTAGCGCGCTGTTCCTCACGGCAGGAGCGACCGCCGGTGGGGTGGTGCTGGGGTCCATCGGGGAGCTGGGGCAGTGGAACGGGGGCATCACGGCGGGGGCGGTCGGCGGGGGCGTGGTCGGGGCCGCCGTCACGGGCCTGCGGCTGGCGGACCGCTCCGCGACGAAGGCGCAAGGCCTGGCGCTCGCGAGCGGGGTCGGGTGGGGCGTGGCCGCCGGGGTGTGGCTGCCGTACGCGCTCTACGGCAGCGTGAACTACTACCCGTACCCCGAGTCCGAGACGATCCGCGCCCGGGGTGCGGGGCTCCGGGCCGCCTCGACGCTCGGCGGGACGGCGTTGGGCTACCTCGGGAGCGGGCGGGACCCCTCCGTCGGCGACGTGCTGGAGGTCAACGTCGCCGGGTACCTCGGGTCCGCGACGGTGGGCGGCCTGGTGCTGCTCGCGTTCCCGACCCCGCAGGCCACCGCCACGACCTTCCCCACCGCCACCCGGATCGACGCGTTCGAGGAGCAGCGCCGCGCGAGCCAGCGGTATGCCGGCGGGGAGCTGCTGGGCGCCGTCACCGGGCTGGGCGCGGGCGCGGTCCTGGCGCCGAAGTGGGACCTCGGCTGGAACGACGCGGCCTTCGGGGTGGTGGTCGGCGCGGAGGCAGCCTGGCTGGGAGCGACGGTCCCGGACCTCGTGGGCGTGGACGACGACGCGCTGGAGGGCCTGTTCTGGTTCCCCTCGCACGGCGGGACCCTGGTCGGGCTGGCGGTGGCGGAGCTCCTGCCGTCCTCTCCGGGGCGCACGCTGGCCACCGGCTTCGGGGCCACCGTCGGGAACGCGTTCGGGGCGTCGTTGCCGCTCCTGCAGGGCTACGACGACGAGCGCTCCGTCTCGGCCGGGAGCGTCCCCGGCGGCCTCGTGGGGATGGGGCTCGGGTACGCCCTGCAGCCCGTCCTGCGGCCCTCCACCGGGGACGCGGCGATGATCGGGGTGTCGACGGCGGTGGTGGGGAGCGCCGGGTTCTTCGTCGGGGAGGGGCTCGCCGAGGCAGGCGCGTGGACGGACCCTGCGCAGGGCACGGGGCTCGGGCTGTTCGCCACCGGGGTGGCTGGGGTGGGCACCTGGGCGCTCGTGCCGTTCGTGGAGGCGCGGGTGGACGAGGCGTTGTTCGTGGGCTCGGCCGCGACCCTCGGCGCGCTGTACGGCGGCCTCGGCACCCTCGCGCTCGGCGGCGACGCCGACACGTCCCTGTTCGCGGCGGCGGGTGGGGAGGCGGGTGCCACCGCATTGTCGGCGGTGCTGGTGTCGAGGCCAGTGGACCTGGAGCCCCGCAGCGCCCTCGTGCCCGAGGTGGGCGCCGTGGCGGGCGCGACCGTGGGTGCGCTGGGGGCCGCGCTGTTCAGCGGTGACTCGCAGGACATCGCGGGCGGAACGGTGATCGGTGCGACGGCGGGACTCGGTCTTGGGCTGCTGGTGGAGGTGGCCGCCCACCCCCTCGGCCGGGGCGGTGCACGCGGGGTGGTGGTGCGTGCACCTGCGGGGCCGCAGGTCTCGCCGGTGGTGCAGCGGTCGGACAGTGGGACCCCGCTCCTCGGGGTGTCGGTGCAGCGGTGGTAGCCACCGCGCGCAGCGGGCGGGGTGCGGTAGGCTGAGCGGATGCTCGTCGCTGCCGCCTGGGCCCAGGCCGAACCCGATCCGCGCCGCCTGACCGACGTGGTGGTACCCATGGAGCAGAGGATCACGCTCGACCTCGATCCGGCCGCGACCGCCTACTCGGGGCAGGTGGACGTGGTGGTCGAGGTCCGCGAGCGGGTCTCGTCGTTCGTGCTCCACGCCGAGGACCTGGAGCTCGGTCCGGGGTCGCTGTCCCGCGGCGGCCGCCCGGAGCCCGTGGCGCTCACCCCCGAAGGGTCGCGGGTGCGGGTCACGCCGCGGCGGCCGCTCAAGCCCGGGCGCTACACCCTTACGCTGCCGTTCCGGAACGACTTCGGGGGCGACGTGGGGCTGTACCGGCACGTCTCCGACGACGGCCACGCCTACCTCGTGACCCAGCTCGAGCCCGACGAGGCCCGCAGCGCCTGGCCCGCGTTCGACGAGCCGCGGTTCAAGCTCCCCTGGGAGCTCGTCGTCACCGCCCCGGCCGACGCGGTGGTGCTCACGGGCGCGGCGCCCGTCTCGCGGACGGTGGAGGACGGCCGCCAGCGCGTGGTGACCCGGCTGCCGCGCCTGTCGTCCTACCTCGTGGCGCTCGCGGTCGGGCCGTTCGTGTCGACGCCGCTCGAGGACGGGGTCCCGGGCGCCGTGTGGACGCTGCCGGGGCGCGCCGATCGGGCAACGTACGTGGCGGCGGAGGCGCCGCGGCACCTGCGGTTCCTGGAGGACTGGTTCGGGCGGCCGAGCCCGTACCCGAAGATCGATTTTCTCGCGGTGCCGCACTTCACCTACGGCGCGATGGAGAACCCCGGATTGATCGTGGGCCGTGAGCGCCTGTTCCTCGTCCCCGCCGACGCCACCGAGGCCGAGCGCAGGCGCACGAGCAGCGTGGTCGCGCACGAGCTCGCGCACTTCTGGTTCGGTGACCTCGTCACGCTGGCCTGGTGGGACGAGCTGTGGCTCAACGAGTCGTTCGCGGACTGGATGGCGGCCAAATCCCAGCAGGCAGCGAATGCGTCACCGCTGGACGCCGCCGACGAGCTCCGCGGGGCCTCGGGCTCCTTGGCGCAGGATGCGTTGCCCTCCGCGCGGCCGCTCACGGGCCCGGTCGACCCCGACCACGTGTTCGAGACCACCAACCTGGGGCAGGCGTACACCAAAGGCGGCGCCATCCTGGACGCGATGGAGGCCTGGCTCGGCCCCGAGGTGTTCCGGGCGGGGATCCAGGCGCTCGTGCGCGACCACGCGGAGGGCGTGATCACCGGCGCGGACGTGGTGACGGCGCTCTCCGCTGCGTCGGGCCGCGAGGTGGGGCCGGTGTTCACGCCGTGGGTCGAGCACCCAGGCGCGCCCCGCCTCGACCTCACCCGCGACGCCGCCGGGCGGTGGAGCGTCACCGTGAACCGGTTCGGCGGGGAGGGGGAGGCGCCCTGGGTGGTGCCGCTCCGGGTCCTGGGGCCGGACGGACGCAGCGCGGAGGTGCTGGCGGCGGGCCCGGTCACCGCGCTGCCCGGCCTCGACGGCGCGGACTGGGTGTGGCCCACGCCGGACGCGATCGGGTACTTCGTGTGGACGCTCCCGCCCGGGGCGCTGCGCGCGCTGGTGGCCGTGCCGCGGGGACCGGTGGAGCAGCTGGCGCTGGTGACGAACCTGGCCCGGCTCCGCGAGACCGGCGGCCTGTCGCTGGTGGACGAGCTCGAGCTCCTCCGCGCGCTGCCGCCCGCGCCACCCCTGGTCGCGGAGGCCGCGCTGGGCGCGTGGGACGAGCTCGTGGCCGTGGCCCCACCGGCCCGCGCGCCGGAGGTGGCGGAGCGGCTGCGGCAGGCGTGGGGGCCCGCGCTGGAGCGCATCACCTGGGAGGAGGTGCCCGGTGAGTCCGCCGACACCGGCGCGCTCCGGGCGCGGCTCGTGTCGACCCTCGGGGGCGCGGGGGAACACGCCGGGCTCCGCGCGGAGGCGAAGCGGAAGGTGGGGGCGTGGCTCGCGGGGGCGCCGATCACCGACCGCGAGACCTTCGGGGCCTGGCTCTGGCTCGCGGCCTCGCTCGGGGACGACGCTCTCCAGCTGGGGCTCCTCGAGCGGTGGCGGGCCGAGACCGACCTGGGGCTGCGGACCGAGTGGCTTTCGGCCGCTGCCTCCGTGCCGACGGCCACGGCGCGGGAGCGGTCCCTGGAGTTGGCGCTGGGGGACGAGCTCGACAGCCGCGCCCGCGACCGGGTGCTCGGCGGCGTGTTCGCGGACGAGGCGCGCCACGACGAGCGGCTGGCGTGGTCGATCGCGCACCACGACTTCCTGGTGGAGCGCACCCCGCCACCATGGCGGATGTACCTGGCCGGAAACGCGGGCGGGTGCGACGAGGCGCGGATGGAGCGGGGCGCGGCGTTCTACGCGGGTCGCGCGGAGCTGCCGGGGGTGGACGCGGTGCTGGACGAGCTGCGGGCGGGGACGGCTGCGTGCGCGAGCCGGCGCGCGCGCGAGCGGCCTGCGGTCGAGGCGTGGCTGAATCACACGCCTCCAGGGTGAACTGCGCGCGGGCACGGCAGTCCAGCGCGGGTCGGTCAAGCACTAGGAGCCTGTGGGGCGTAGGCCGCGCAGCGGCCTCGCCCAGCGGCTCCTCCCCAGCCCGTGCCCGCGCCCGTGCCCGTGCCCCCGAGCAGCTGGCGATGCGGACAGATCCTGGCCTTTCACG
>JBIKWC010000413.1:0-5071 GCA_044356535.1 Myxococcota bacterium | reverse complement strand
CCATGACCCTGACCGCGCCCGGGTGCGGCATGGGTCAGGTGCTCACGGACGACGTGACGGGCAAGCTCCGCGCCCTGCCGGGGGTCGGTGAGGTCAAGGTGGACCTCACGTTCGACCCGCCGTGGGGACCCGAGCGCATGAGCGAGGAAGGTCGCCTCGAGCTCGGGATGTTCTACTGAGCTGTTCCTCGGCGGGGACGGCTCAGGGGCGGGGACGGCTCAGGGGCGGGGACGGCTCAGGCGCGGGGGACGGCTCAGGCGCGGTAGATCTCGATGCGCAGGAGCTTCGTCACGTTGTTCCCGGCGCGCGTGATCTTCGGGATCAGCTCCACGCCCGCGGTGACCTTGCCGAACACCGTGTGCTTGCCGTCGAGCCAGGGCGTCGCGACCTCGGTGATGAAGAACTGGCTGCCGTTCGTGTTCGGGCCCGAGTTCGCCATCGAGAGGATGCCGGGGCCCGTGTGCTTGAGCGTGGGGACGAACTCGTCCTTGAACCGCCAGCCGGGGCTGCCGCGGCCGGTGCCCTCGGGGCAGCCGCCCTGGATCATGAAGTCGGGGATCACCCGGTGGAACATGAGGTCCTTGTACAGCGGCTCGGTCGTCTCGGTGCCGTTCGGGCGGCGCCACTTCACGGTGCCCGTGGCGAGCGCGACGAAGTTGTCGATCGTGCGCGGGGTCTGCTTCTCGAACAGCTCGGCTTCGATGTTGCCGGCCGAGGTGACGAAGCGCGCCATCAGCTTTCCGGTGCCGGGGATCGAGAGCGGGGGTGCGGGCGTGTCCATGGGTCCTCCTGTGAACAGTTCGACGAGCTTGCGGAGCATGAGTAGGGCTCGAGGTCGGGTGGCCGCGCAGGATACGACAGCGCCGGGGGCTGCGCCATGGAGCGGCTGCTGTTCGTGTGTACCGGAAACCTGTGCCGTTCGCCGATGGCGGCGGCCATCGCGTTGCGCGCGACCCAGGCGCAGGGGGTGGAGGTGGAGATCCGCTCCGCCGGCACCCGGGCGCGCCCCGGAGACCCAGCGGAGGCGCAGGTCGTCGCCGTGTGCCGGGAGCTCGGGATGGATCTGTCCACCCACCGCGCGGCGCGCCTCGACGAAGAGCACGTGCGCTGGGCCTCCCGCATCTTCGTGATGGAACCCGAACACGGCTCCGCCGTCCGGGACCTCGTCCCCGAGCTGTCGGAGAGCCGGATCGTGCACCTCGGGCCCCTCGCGGGGAAGGCCACGATCGAGGACCCCATCGGGAGCTGGTTCCGGTCGTCGTACCGGACCACGCGCGACGAGCTCGTCACCGCGATCCACCGGGCGCTCGGCGCCTGAAGCTCACTTCCGGAAGGCGGCGCACGGGTCGTCTTCGTCGTGGCGCGGGGTGAAGACGAGCCAGTCGGCGCCCTCCGGATCGATCAGCGTCGGGTCGGTGGCGCCAGGGGTGACCTCCACGAACGCGATCGTCGTCATCGCGTGGTCCCCGCGGTCGTCGAGCCAGTGTGGAACGCCGCGATCGGCGCGGGTGTGGCCGTTGCCCGCGATCAGCACCGTGGGCCCCGGGTCCCCGGCCGTCCGCATCGCGCGCGCCAGGGTGGTGTCCTTGAGGAGCTGGGCGCGCAGCATCTTCTCGACCAGCGCGTCGTCGGCCATGCCGCAGTGGCTCTCCACGATCTCGGCCGCGAGCCCGGCGCGGAGGTCGGGGGGCAACCCGTCGGCGAGCGGGAGATCGGCGGTCGCCTCGGCGGGGAGCGCGTCGAACCCTTCGTTCATCGCAGTCTTCACCTCCGCGCGGGTCGGGTGCCCCGGGACCACGCGCGCGCCCGCCGCGAACACCGCGTCGAAGATCGGCGCGTACTCGGCGAACGGCGGCCACCCCGACTCGTCCCAGCGCGCGGCGTCGCGGACCTCCGCTGCGGTGGTCGCGGTCCCCACGGGGTCCTCGTGGTCCAGGTGCTCGAACACGACGGCCGTCGGGTGGACTGCGGCCACCACCTCGGCCTGCAGCAGGTGGTGGTCGACGTTGTCGTGTTTCTCTCCGACGAACACCCACCGGGCCTGCGCCGCATCGGCCAGGAGGGCGTCGAACGAAGCCGGCGCCACCTCGCCCACCTGCCACACCAGGCCCACCAGCGGATGTTCGCGCTGCAGCGGGCTCTTCCAGTCCCGCTCGAGACGCGACGGACCGGCGTCGACCGCAGCCGGCGCCGGGGGTGCCTTGGGGCAGCCGAGGAGGAGCCAGATCACCGGCTCACCGTCTCGGCGCCGGTGACGATGTTCGCGACGACCCCCGGGTCGGCGAGGGTCGTGATGTCGCCCAGCGAGCCTGGCTCGCCCTCGGCGATCTTCCTCAGGATCCGTCGCATGACCTTGCCGGAGCGCGTCTTCGGGAGGCCCGCGACGAACTGGAACACGTCCACCCGGGCGTGTGCGCCGATCACCTTGCGGACCACGGCGTTGAGGTGCGTCTGGAGCGCCGGCGACCCGGTCACGCCGCTCTGCAGCACCACGTACGCCCAGACGCCCTGGCCCTTGAGGTCGTGCGGGTACCCCACGACGGCGGCCTCCGCGACCTCCGGGGCCTCGACCAGCGCGGACTCGAACTCCGCGGTGCCCATGCGGTGGCCGGACACGTTGATCACGTCGTCGACGCGCCCGGTGATCCACCAGTACCCGTGTTTGTCGCGGCGGGCGCCGTCTCCGGTGAAGTAGTACCCCTTGAAGATGCCGAAGTAGGTCTGCACGAACCGCTCGTGGTCTCCCCACACGGTGCGCGCCATGCCCGGCCAGGGGTACGCGAGGCACAGGCGGCCCTGGCCCGGGCCCACCACCACGCGGTCCTGCTCGTCGAACAACACGGGCATCACGCCCGGCAGCGGCAACGTCGCCGAGCCCGGCTTGGGCTCCGTGACCGGGGCGATCGGCGTGATCAGGTGCCCGCCCGTCTCCGTCTGCCACCAGGTGTCGACCACGGCGCACCGGCCCTCCCCCACGACGTCGTGGTACCAGCGCCAGGTGTCGGGGTTGATCGGCTCCCCCACGGTGCCCAGCACGCGGAGCGAGCTCCGATCGTAGCGGCGCACGGGCTCGTCCCCGTAGGCGGCGAGGGCGCGCAGCGCGGTGGGCGCGGTGTACAGCACCGTGATCTTGTAGCGGTGCACGAGGTCCCAGTACCGGCCGGGGTCCGGGTACGTGGGGATGGACTCGAACATCACGCTGGTGGCGCCGTTCGAGAGGGGCCCGTACACGATGTAGCTGTGGCCCGTGACCCAGCCCACGTCGGCCATGCAGGCGAACACGTCGTCGTCGCGAAGATCGAACGTGACCTGGCAGGTCCACGTGACCCACAACAGGTAGCCGCCGCAGGTGTGGAGCAGGCCCTTCGGCTTGCCCGTCGACCCCGAGGTGTACAACACGAACAGCGGGTGCTCGGCGCCCACCCGTGCGGGCGCGCAGACGGCGGGCTCCTTCGAGACCGCCTCGTGCCACCACACGTCGCGCCCCGGGGTCATGGGCACCTCGGTCCCGGTGTGGCGGAGCACCAGCACCTTGTCGACGGGCGCTTCGGCCACGGCCTTGTCGACGACCTGCTTGAGCGGCACGGGACGACCACCGCGGCGGCCCTCGTCCTGCGTGACCAGCACCTTCGCGCCGCAGTCCACGATCCGATCGCGGAGCGACTCCGCGGAGAACCCACCGAACACGACCGAGTGCACCGCGCCGAGGCGGGCGATCGCCAGCATCGCCACGGTGGCCTCGGGGACCATGCCCATGTACACCATCACCCGGTCGCCTTCCCGGACACCCAGCGCCCGCAGCGCGTTCGCCGTGCGGCACACCTCGGCGTGGAGCTCCCGATAGGTGAGGCGGCGGTGGTTCCCCGGCTCGTCGCCTTCCCACAGGATCGCGGTCTTGTCGCCGCGCGTGGCGAGGTGCCGGTCGAGGCAGCTCTCCGTGACGTTGAGGACCCCGTCGGAGAACCAGCGGAGGGGCGCCTCCGCCACGGTGTGGAAGTCCCCCTCGAGCGCCACGGTGGGGAGCTGGTACCAGTGGAGCCGCGCAGCCGCCTGCTCGAGCCAGTAGCCGTTCGGATCGTTCGTCGCGCGGGTGGTGTGCCGCAGGAAGTCGTCGAAGGTGCGGACCGGGCTCGGAGAGCCCCGCCGGACGCGGTCGGGAACGGGCAGACGATCGGACATCGGATCCTCCGGGGACCGAGAGGGTACACTCGGAGCATGCGGCTTCGGTGGGCCACGGGCGGGCTCGGACTGGTGCTCGGTGGCTCCCTCGCCGCCGCCAGCGTCGCCGCCGCGCTGTTTCCCACGCCGGGCGCCCCGCCGCTCGAGATCCGCGACGGCACCACCATCACGGTCGATCCGGCGGCGCTGGCCCGCGTGGACCTGGCCCGGGTGCACGAGGAGCTCGTTCCCGACTGGACCGCGGCCACGGGTGGGGTCCGGCAGCTCCACCTCGAGCGCGTGCGCCGGGCGGTGGCCCCCGACCCCAACCTCCTCGCGCTCCTCGATCGCGTGGCAGAGCTCGAATCCGAGCCCGTCCGCCACGGGCCCGAGCTGCAGGCGGTGCTGCGGGCGTGGAACCAGTACCTCGCGAAAGGGGGCGGGGACTGGCGGCTCGGGGGCGAGGTGGTCCTCGGTGATCCCGGAGCCCGCTTCGTGGTCAAGACGTACCGGGTGGTGACCGGTGAGCCCTCGGTGACGATGGGCGGGGCCACGTACACCGTCGAGGTCCGGCGCCGCGCCGACGCCCTCGGCGCCACGGACGCCTGGCTCGGCCGGATGCACGACCACGGCGACGGCATCGTCGTGTTGCTCGATCGCCTGACGTCGTTCGCGCTCGACGAGGTGTGGCCGCTGTTCGACCCGGAGCTGGAGCTGTCTCCCCTCCAGGAGCGGTTCGCGCCTGCGGTCACCACGGAGCTGGCGCGCCACCTGTCGGAAGCGGAGCGGGCGGCCCTCGCCGAGACGGCTGCCGACCGGTACTGGATGATGCAGGCCGTGGGCGGCATCCACGATCGCCACGCCTGCGGCAGCGCGTTCACGGTGTCGAAGCTCGCCTGGAACGGCTTCGAGG
>JBIKWC010000139.1:0-17748 GCA_044356535.1 Myxococcota bacterium | reverse complement strand
CGTGGAGGTGGAGGCCCTGAGCCCCGCGGACGTCCTCGACGCGCCGGACGCCGCGACCCTCGCCCGCAAGCTCGCCGGGATGCTCGGCGAAGAGGGAGGCGACGTGCGCCTCGACCGCCTGGGCACCCTGTGTGATCGGCTGGCGGAGCACCTGCTGGACGCCGGGTACACCGCGGGTCCGCGTCACGGTGACAACCTGGAGGGCTTCCTGTTGCACCCGCGGATGCCGGGGGACCTGCGCGTCGGCTTCCACCGGCGCGTGATGGCGGGCAAGCAGCCCGCCGCGAAGGCGCTGCTGCGCCGCAAGGCGATCGCGGAGAAGGTGCTGGACGCGCTGTAGGGGTCAGGCCCGGTAGCGGTCGGCGAGGTCCCGCAACCGCTCGCCGAGCGCCCCCTCCCCCCTCGCGTCGGCGAGGGTCGCGGCCTCTCGGACCCAGCGTGGTGCCCCGTAGCCGCGGACCGCGGACGCCTGCAGCACGGCGTCGATCCCGTCGACCTCCGCCTGCACCCCCGCCCAGTCCCCCGACGCCGCGAGGCAGAACAGGCGCGCCCCGCGCACGACCACCTGGCTGGCCCGGCCCTCGAACACCGCCGCCGCCTCGTCGAACAGCGGCCGCGCGAGCTCCGGTCGGCCGCGCTCGAGCTCCAGGAACCCGAGGTTCACCTTGGGGAACGCCACGCTCGGGTGCCCGATGGAGGAGAACAGCTCGATGGCGAGTTGGTGCGCCGCGCGCACGTCCTCGTCGGCCACGCCCTGGGCGGACCACAGGTTGGCGCGATCGGAGATGGTCTGCGCACGGCCCCAGATCGAGCCGCACCGGTCGAAGGCGTCGAGGGCGGCGCCATAGGCAGCGGCGGCGTCCTCGGGCCGCTGCGCGTGCTGCAACGCGCTGCCGAGGCTCAGGTGGACGCGCCCCCAGGCGTCGGCGTGCAGCTGCACGTAGGGCAGCGCGCGTGCCGCCTCGAGGAGGGTCACGGCGTCGGCGTTCCGGCCGCCGGTCAACATCGCGTTGGCCCACTCGAGCCGTACCTCCGCCTCGAACGCGTCGTCGCTGAGGGGAGCCGCCGCGGCGAGACAGGCCTGGACCGCCTCCACGGCCTCGTCCACGCGGCCCGCGACGCGGAACCAGCGGAACCGGCACCGCAGCGCCCAGGCCCGGGCCAGCGGATCCCCGGACGCCTCGGCGGCCTCGACCGCTGCGTCGGCGATGGGGAGGGCGTCGACCGGGCGGTGGCCCCCGAGCGCGACCACCGCGCGCACCACAGCGCCGAGCGCTCGCGTGCGGGGCGCTGCGGCGGGCCGGGCAGCGAGGGTGTCGAGCGCGGTGGCGAGCGCTGCCGACCGGGAGCGGGAGCCCGTGGACCACTCGGCGTGGAACGCGGTCCACAACGTGTCCACGCGCTCGTCGCCGGCCCCCGCCAGCACCAGGTGGAGGGACCGCTCGACCTCGTCCGGGGCGGTGGCGGCGCAGGCGCGTTGCACGAGCTGCCACCGACCGGACGCCACCGAGCGGGTGCGCAGGGCATCCACGAGGCGCGGGTGGAGCACGCGGAGGGGCTCTCCGGGCGCGGCGGACACGAGCAGGCGCTCGGTGAACGGCTCGAGGTCGCGCAGGTGCGCAGGGAGGCCGAGGGCTGCGCAGGTCGCAGTCCACCGCTGGCGCGTCACGCGCGGTCCGAGCGCAGCCAGGACCTCGACCGCCTGCTGGGAACCTGGGTCGAGCGCGCGGAGGATCCCGTCCACCCGGCTCTCCCAGCGCGGGTCGGCGCGGAGGGAGGCCGGGTCCACTCCGGGTGCCGCGCGGAAGGCTGCTCCGTCGGGCGTGAGCGCCCTCGCGCGGACGCCGGCCGTCACCACCTCGACGAGCCACCGCGGGTTGCCCCCACCCGCCTCCACGAGCTCGGCCTCGAGCGGACCGTCGAGCGGGAGGAGCGCCCGCAGCAGGGCCTGGGAGGCAGCGCGGCTCCAGGGCGACAGGGTCACCCGGACGGCGGGGTGGGCGTCGAGGATCGCGCGCTCGGCGGGAGCCTCGGCGAGCAGCGTCTCGTCGGCGCTCCCCACGACGTACAGGGCGCCGGCTCCCTCGCCGAGATCACGGAACAACCCGGCGGCGTCGACGCTGGCGTGCAGATCGTCGAGGACCACGAGCACCGGGCGGTCGGCGCAGGCGGTGAGCAGGCGGGCGAGGCCGACGGCGCGCTCCCGACCGACCAGCCGGACGGCGCCGGGAACGTCGGGGGCCAGGAGGCCCAGCGCCAGCGGCAGGAACGCCTCCGGCACGATGCCAGCCAGCGCAGCCCGGAGCTCGGTGTCGGCGAGGCCGGCGGTGCGGGTGAAGCGCCGGGCGAGCCCCGCGGCGTCGTCACCGGGGTGCGCGGTGAGGACCCGCGCTGCGCCGAGCTCGGTGGCGCGCTCCGCGAGCCACGACAGCAGGTGGGTCCGGCCGGCGCCGCCGGGACCGAGGACCAGGGCCGAGGCCCGACGTCGCGTGGCGTGGACGTGCCCCAGGAGCCGCCACAGGACCTCGCGCTCCGCCTCGCGGGCCACGGGGGCCGGCCGCCGGAGGCCGAACAGGTTGTGGGCAGCCGCCACGTGGACGAGGTGATCGACGGGGCGGGGCAGCGTGGGCCGAGCCCAGCCGGAGCACCACGGCGCGCTGGGCGGTGCGGCCCCGACCCGCGGGGGTACGACGCGGGCGGGGGTGCCCGCGCTGGGCAGCAGCAGCGTCTCGAGCTCGGTGAGCGCCGACGAGACCACCCGCACGCCTGGCTGCGGACCGGTTCCGGGCAAGGCGAGCAGCGCGGCGGCAGCGTCTGCGGCGCACTGGAACCGTTCGTCCGTCCGTCGCCGGAGCAGACCGTGGAGGAACCCCTCGGTGCCAGGGGGCGCGTCCCCGGGTGGCAGCGGTGGCAGGTGGCCGTCGAGCTGGGCCGCCATCATCCCGGCCAGGGGCCCGCGTCCGAAGGGCCGCTCGCCCGTCAACAGGACCCAGGCCACACCGCCCAGCGCATACAGGTCGGTCCAGGGCCCCAGGGCGCGCTCGTCGGCCTCCAGCTGCTCGGGCGCCATGTAGCCGGGTGTGCCGGAGCCGCCCGACCCCGAACCCACCCGATCGGGGTCGAGGACGTGGGCGATGCCGAAGTCGGCGAGCAACACGCGCTGCGGTCCCCCGGGTCGGTCGCGGGTGAGGAGCAGGTTCCCGGGCTTGAGATCGCGGTGCAGCAACCCCCGGGCGTGCGCGTGGGCGAGGGCATCGAGCAACGCAAGCAACACGCCCCGCACGAACGGCCACGGGTGGGGGCCCCGGGGCACCGCGCCGTCGGTGGCGCGCTCCATCGCGTACCAGAGGTTGCCGCGCCACAGCTCGGGGAACGCGTCCGCGGGGACCACGCCGTGGTCGAAGATGCGCACCACGTGTGGATGGTCGAGCGAAGCGACCGCCCGCACCTCCGCGCGGAACACCTCGGCGTCGACCGACCGCACGAGCTTGACGGCAGCGTCGACAGGCAGCCGCTCGTGGCGCGCGGCCCACACGTCGCCCATCCCGCCGTGCCCGAGCGGGGAGAGGAGCTCGTAGTCACCGGCCCGGATCACGTCGCCAGTGTAGCCGCAGTCACGGGCCCCAGCCGCGGACGAAGCGCGCCACGTGGTCGTCGAGGAACGCGTCCACGTCGAGCGGGCGGCACGAGGCGCCGTGGAGGTCGTGTTGGTGGAGGAGCGCCAGCAGCGCGGGGCACACGAGCGCCAGCGCCGCGTGCCGAAGGTCCCCGGAGAGCTCGCCGCGCGCTGCGTGCACCGCGAGCCGGGCCTCGGTCGCCTGGAGCAGGGGCTCGAGGATGCGCTCCACCACCGGCGGGCCGAGCGCCGGACCTTGCAGTCCGGCAGCCAGCGTCTGGGACACCATCGGGCCGAGCCCGAGCACCCACCCCTGTACGAAGGAGCCCAGCAGCCAGCGGCACGAGGGCCCGAGCGGGAGCTCGACGTTGGTGGTGCGCGCGACCGCGAGCCAGTAGTCCCCCCCGCGACCGAGCTCGTCGATCGCGGCCGTGATCAGCCCGTTCCGGTCCCCGAAGTAGTGCCGAACGGTGGGCAGGGCGACCCCGCCTGCGTCGGCGAGCTCCCGCAAGCTGGCGTTCGCGCCGCCCGGGCCCACGAAGCGCCTGGCTACGGCGGCCGCGATCCCGCGACGTCGCTCGTCAAACCTCGCGTTTCGTGCTCCTTTGGGTCTGGACAACCTGCAGCCCCCCAATGTCTTGTATCGCTTGCTATACGAAACCCATGCTGACGTTGGTAACGATCCTCGCCGCTGCCTGGGCTGCCGACCCCGTCGACCCCGTGCTGGTGACCGAGGTGGCGCCGATCTACCCGGCCGGCGCTCTCGCGCGCGGGGAGCGCTCGCTCGTGTTGCTGGAGCTCGACGTGCGCGCGGACGGCTCCGTGTCCGACGCCCGCGTGGTCGAGACGGGCGGCGCTGCGTTCGACGCCGCAGCTCTCCAGGCGGCGCTCAACTTCCGGTTCACCCCCGCGCTCGACGCCCGTGGGGAGCCCACCGTGGCGGTGATCCGCTACCGCACGGTGTTCGAGCCTGGCCGCCAGCCGCAGGTGTCGGTGCGTGGGCAGGTCCGCGCGGCGGGGACCCGCGAGGAGGTCCCCGGCTTCGAGGTGGTGTTCGAGCGGGAAGGCCAGCGGTTCGTGGCGATCACCGGGCCCGACGGCACGTTCGCGCTCGCCGACCTCGCCCCCGGGGAGTGGACGGTGTCTGCGCCCGACCGCGGTTGGCGGCTCGATCCGGTCCAGGTCACGGTGACCGAGGGGCAGCTCACCGAGGTCGACGTGCGCCCGGTGTTGTCGCGCCCGTGGGACTCCGACGAGCGCGGCATCTCCGAGACCGTGGTGGTGCAGGGCGAGGAGCTCGCCCCGGAGGTCACGGAGCGCAGCGTGTCCCAGGAGGAGGCCCGCTACCTGCCGGGCACCAACGGGGACATCGTCCGGGTGGTCCAGAACCTGCCGGGTGTCGCCCGTCCGCCCCTCAACATCGGCCAGCTGATCATCCGCGGCACCGCGCCCGAAGACAGCGCGTACTACCTCGACGGCGCCCGCATCCCGAGCGTGTTCCACTTCTCCGGCTTCGCCACGGTCCTCGTGGGCGAGCTCATCAACGAGATCGGCTTCCTGCCAGGGAACTACGGCGTCCGCTATGGGCGGACCCTGGGCGGTGTGGTCGACCTGAAGGTGGTGAACGAGCCCCCGACGCGCGACACCAGCTACGTCTCCGTGGACCTGTTCCAGACCACGGCCTTCGTGCAGCAGCGCTTCGCGAACACGGTGTTGTCGGTGTCCGGGCGCCGATCGTACGCCGACACCTTCCTCAACCCCATCCTCGGCGCCACCTCGGACGCCACCATCCGCGTCCCCCGCTACGCCGACCTGCAGGCGCACCTGTACGGGAAGGCCGGCCGCGGCACCGTCGACGCCTTGTTCCTGCTCTCCGACGACCGCTTCTCGGTGCTCGGGACCGACGCCGACGACGTGGAGCAGGTCACCGTCGGGCTCACCGACACGTTCCAGAAGTTCCGGCTCGTGCTCCGGGCGCCGATCGGCCGCGGCTGGACCCACGAGGGCCTGCTCGTGGCCGGCCCCGATCAGCGCGTGTTCGACTTCCTCGGGGAGCAGTCGTACGAGCGACCGTTCACGGTCGGCGTGCGCGAGGAGCTGCTGCGCCAGCCGGCCGGCGAGACCTTCGGCCTGCGGACCGGCCTGGACGTGGAGCTGGGCTCGTACCGGTTCGACTATGCCATCTCGCAGTTCGGCCCTCGCGAGAACGCCGACACGCTCCGGGCTGCGCCCGCCGTCTACGTGGAGCCCACGATCGAGGCGGGACCGCTCCGCGTCATCCCCGGCCTGCGCGCCGACGCCTTCCTGCTCGGCAGCGGGTACCGCGCGTTCGCGCTCGATCCGCGGCTCGGGAGCCGGCTCGAGCTCGGCGGCACGGCCCTCAAGGCGAGCGCGGGCGGCTACTCCCAGTTCCCCACCGTGCGGCAGGCCATCGAGCAGCCGGCCCTCACGGCGCAGCGCAGCTGGCAGGTCTCCGCAGGGCTCGAGCAGCGGCTGGGCTCGGGGCTGCAGCTCGAGGTCACGGGGTTCCACAACTGGCTCGACGACCTCGTCTCCGGGCGAGAGGACGCGTTCCGGTTCTTCAGCGGTCCGCCGCCCATCGGTCCGCAGGACACCGGCGCCTACGCCAACGACGGCACCGGGCGGGTCGCGGGGGTGGAGGGGTTGTTGCGGTACGCCGACGACCGCACCGCCGCCTGGCTGTCGATGACCTTCTCGCGCTCGACCCGGGTCGACCGGCCCGGTGACGAGCGCGCGCTGTTCGAGTACGACCAGCCGGTGGTGCTCACCGGGCTGATCTCCCGGGAGCTGCCCCGACGCTGGCGGGTGGGCCTGCGCGCCCGGTTCTCGTCCGGGAACCCGTACACCCCGGTCGTGAACCGCTTCCTGGACCTGGGCTCGCAGACGTACGTGCCGGTGTACGGCGACCTCGACTCGGCGCGCATCCCCCCGTTCTGGTCCCTCGACACGCGGATCGACAAGGACTTCGTGTACCGGAACTGGACGCTGTCGACCTACGTCGATGTCCAGAACACCACCAACAACGCCAACGTGGAGGTGATCGGATGGACGTTCGACTACCGCGAGCAGGACAACGTCACCTCCATCCCGCTCGTCCCCGTGTTCGGGGTGCGGGGCGAATGGTGAGGGCCGCCCTCCCCCTCCTCGTGCTGGGCGCCTGCGGTGGCGGCGTGAACGACGAGACGCTCCTCGTGGGGCTGACCGTGGTCGCTGCCGTGCTCCCGGAGGGCCCACCCGCGCCCGACGTGCCCTTCGAGGTGCAGCTGACGGTGTCCGACCCCGACGGTGGCGCCCTGGTGGGCGCGTGGACCTGCGGCGAGTCCTCGTGCTCCCGGGCCGCCGGTCCGCTCTCGGGAGAAGACACGGTGGCGTTCGAGCTCACCGCCAGCCAATCGGGCGTGTTGTGGACCGCAGCGTGTGTTGCTGGCGCCTGCGACCCCGGCGACCTCGGAGAGTCCGTGCTGCGCGACCCGATCGCCTGGATGGCGGACCAGCCCTTCGACGACGCCTTCCTCGCGAGCGTCGCGCTTCCCGTGCTGGAGTCGACGGCCACGCCGGTGCCCTGGAACCCCGTGATCGAGGAGGCCCCGGAAGCCGATGCGCTGCTCGACGCGACACCCGGGGAGGCGCGGACGCTGTCGTTCACGGTGCCCGGCGCGACGACCGCGCGCGGGAGGGCCACCGCTGGCGGCTTCTCGATGGCGTCGGTGGACGTGGCTTCGGACGGAACCGTCGAGCTCGAGTGGCTCGCGCCGAAGCCAGCGGGTGACGCGAGGGTCTACGTTGTGTTCGACGTCGAGGGTGCAGGAACCGCGGTCTGGTCGGCCGACGCACAGTCCGTGGCGCCGTGACCGGATCCTCTCAGGTCTCTCGACCCCCGCGAAGGCCGCAGGGCACCGCCGGGGGAGAGAAAGAGTGCGCGAGGGGGGACTCGAACCCCCACAGTATCTCTACCACAAGGCCCTCAACCTTGCGCGTCTACCAATTCCGCCACCCGCGCATTTCGGGGACACGGGCTCCTATCGCCCACCCCACAGACCGTCAACCCGTCAGGGCGTGACGGGAACCATGCCGCCGCCTTCGGGAGCCGGAACCTCGGGAACGATCGTGGGATCCCCGCCGGCACCCGGCACCACCTGCTCCTGCTGCTGGAGGCGCTTGAGCTCGTCCGAGACGTTCGCGTTCGCGCGCATCGACCGGTTCGAGTAGATCGCCAGCGTGATGCTCGTGACCATGAACAGCACCGCCACGACGGTGGTCGCCTGCTGGAGCACGTTGGTGGGTCCCCGCGGCCCGAAGATCGTGGAGCCGCCGCCCCCACCGAAGGCCGCGCCCACGTCTCCGCCCTTGCCGGGCTGCAACAGCACCACGGCGATGAGGAACAGGCACAACAGCACGTGGAGCGCAAGGAAGAAGGGGTACACGACGCCTCCGGCCGCGCAACGTAATCGCGGAACGGGCCTCCGACCAGCCGGGCTGCGTCACTCCCCCTGGGGGAGAGGCTCCGGCTCGAACCGGTAGACGGTCGAGCCCTCGCGCGCCCAGCCGAGCTCCTCGGCGACCATGCGCTCGAGCACGAGGGGGTCGCGGTCCATCGACGACAGGAGGTGCAGGATGCGCTGGTTGTCGCTGTCGAGCTCGGCCACCACGAGGTTCGCGGACGCGAGGCGGACCTCCAGCTTCCGACGGGCCAGCAACCCCGAATCCCCCCAGAT
This sequence comes from Myxococcota bacterium, assembly GCA_044356535.1. Classification (GTDB taxonomy): domain Bacteria; phylum Myxococcota_A; class UBA796; order UBA796; genus JACKER01. The sequence continues at coordinate 9,396 of JBIKWC010000139.1, read as the reverse complement.
CGCGGACACCGCTACGCCCACCAGCAGCGTCGCTGGCAGGAGCGACAACAACAGGCGGTGAAGCAGCGGTGTCCGGATCGGGGGTTCGGGGTGAATGTCGGACGATCCCGGGGAGGGAGTGACCGACGGCAGGGGGTCCGTCGTGGTGGGGACGGACGTCGGGGGAGAGTGGGTCATGGGAACAACCGGGGGGGAGCCCGGCCGGGCGGGAGCCCGGGGGTGTCACCGTGGGGGTGGTGACGGGGGGTGCCTTGCGGCGCATCCATGATAACGGCCCGGGATCCGGGTGCAAATCACATTTCGGTCGACTGATCCAAGACCGGCGGAGATCCAGCGTTCCGGATCGACGACCACCTCCGCGCGCACCGGACGCTACGGCGCGCGGGACGACTTGGTGGCGATGGCGAGCCGCTGGAGCCCCAGGGACTTCGCCAGGTCCATCACCGCCACGACCCGCCCGTGGCTCACGCCTTCGTCGGCCTTCAGGATGACGAGGGTCGTGGGGTCGGCCTTGGCCCGGGCCGTGAGCAACGTCCGGAGCCCCTCGGCGTCGACCGGCTGCTCGTCCACGCGCACGGTTCCGTCGGCGCCCACCCACACGTCGAGGTCGCGGTCGCCCTGGATCACCGCCTCCGCGCTCGACCGCGGGAGGTCCACCTCGAACCCCGTGGTCTGCTGGGTCTGGGCGAAGTTGGTGCTCACGGCGAAGAACAACACGAGGTTGAAGGTCACGTCGAGCATCGCCGTGAAGTCGATGGTGGCCTCGCCCCGAGCCTTGTGGCGGGCGAACCTCACGGCTTGCCCTGCGCCGACGGTGTCGTCAGCAGGTTCACCGCGCCGAGGGCCACCTCCTCGAGGTCCACGGTGAGGTCGTCTACCCGGGAGACGAGGTACCGGTGGGCCACGACCGCCGGGATGGCCACGACGAGTCCAGCGAGCGTGGTGGTGAGCGCCACGCCGATGCCCCCCGCCATCTGCTGCATCTGGCCGATGCCGCCGCCTTCGATGGTCTTGAACGTCTGGATCATGCCGAGGACGGTCCCGAGCAGCCCCAGCAGCGGGCCCACGGACGCCACGGTCGAGATCACCCACAGCCACCGCTCGAGCTCCATCGCCTCCCGCCGCCCGATCTCCTCCACGCGATCCCGGAGCATCGGCCGGGTCTCCCCGCGCGCGACGAGCGCGACCTCGACGATGCGCGAGACGGGGACGTCGCGCTTCTTGCAGAGCATGGCCGCGTCCTGCCAGCGCTCCTGGCGGAGGAGCTCGACGAGCTCGACGCAGAACCCCCGGGGCACCACGCGCTCCCGCCGCAGCGCCCACAACCGCTCCAGGAACGACGCGAGCCCCACCACGGAGCTGACCGCGATGGGGATCATGACGGGTCCGCCGTCCATCAGGAACTGAATCACCGGGCCTCCACTGCCACCTGGTCCCTATCCGTCATCGTCCCACGTCGAGCGCCTGGCCCGTGACGAGCCCCGCCTCCGGTGAGCACAACCACCGGACGACGGCGCCGATCTCTTCGGGTCTGGCCCACTTGTCGAAGTCGCCGTCGGGCATGGCGCGCCGGTTGGCGGGGGTGTCGATCAGGTCCGGGAGGACCACGTTGACCCGAACCCCCCGCTCCTTCCACTCGAGCGCCGACGAGCGGCCCAGCGACACCACCGCCGCCTTGCTCGCAGCGTACAGGGCGACGCCGGCGGCACCGGGCCAGGTGCGGGCGCCCACGAGCACCACACCCGCCCCCGGCGAAAGCCGACCACCGAAGCCGGCGAGCGCGTTGACGACAGTGCGTACGTTGAGGTCCATGAGCGTGTCGTACTGTTCGGGGGTCGACGACAGGAGGGGCTGCATCGAGAACCCGCCCGCGCAGCACACCAGCGCGTCGAGGGGCGGAGACGCTGCTGCGGCCGCGTCGACCGCGGCGCGGCTCCGGAGATCGACGACGAGCGGCGCACCGATCGCGACCCGCTCGGCCTCCTTCGGGTCGAGGCAGGTGACGACGACGTCCCAGCCCGCGTCCGCGAACACCTTCGCGACCCCCGCGCCCAGCGCGCCGGCCCCACCCGTGATCACCACCCGCATCCGTCCTCCTTCACAAGCTTCCGGTAGAATCAAGTTCGTTGCCAGCTTCGAACCTGTTGTTCCGCACGCCGTTCGTGGGGTCGAAGTGGATCCGCAGGTTCACGTTTCCCCACATGCTCAGCGGCTGGGCGTACGAGGCGCGCTTCACCTGCTCGAAGTCTCCCTGGTCGATGTCGGCCGGACCGGGCACGGCCTGCTGGGTGATGCCGTAGCCCAGGTCGAGATCGAGGTGGGTCCCCACCTGCAGCTCGACGTACGTCTCCCCGGACAACACGTACCTCCGCAGCGTGCGCGGAACCTGCGCCTGCGCCCCGAGGTCGAGGTTGAGCCCGACCCGGTCGAACTGCACCTCGCCCTGCACCAGCACCATCGCCGTCGGGAACACGGCGCGCTCCTCGCCCAACACGTTGGGGGTCTGGTAGGCGTCGGCCTGGACGCCGCCAAGGAACGCGACGGCGAGCCGGTTGCCGCGGTCGTCGTCGGAGGGGAACCAGTTCCGCTCGATCCCTGCGTGGCCACGCGCCGTCCACAGGTAGCGGCCGTCGGCGTCGTCGGCTCCGCCGCGACCCACGAACCCCACGCTCCAGTGGTCGTCGAGGTTGTGCGAGCCGTTGACGCCGCCCGAGGCGGACGTGGCGTCGTACGCGAGCGACACCTGCCGCCCCCCCACCGACAGGTCCGGCTGCCGCTCGATGTTCCGGTTTCCGTTGAACCAGACCCCGCCCCGGTGATCCTCGGCCACCCGGTACACGGAGGCCCCACCCCAGGTGGACAGCGACTGGTACTGCTGCGTCCAGGAGCCCCACCCACCACCCCACGCGGTGAAGCCCCAGGGAGACGTCGCCTCGTCCACCGCCTCCGCGGCGTCGGGGACCACCAGCGTGACCTCGACGGCCTCCGGGCTCCGCCGGGCCACGGAAGGCCCGAGCACCCGCGCCACGGCCGGCCGGAGCGCTTCGACCTGGGCGTCCACGACGAGGCGGGTGTTCACGACCACGACCTGCTCGTACACGAAGGGCTCGCCTCCTCGCTCGACGGCCCGCAGCGCGATGCGGTCGTCGTTGGCGATCGAGGTGATGTTCAGGTACAGGATCACGTCCGCCTGCGCCTGCGGGACCACCGAGATCACCTCCACGTCGTCGAGGTGCCCCCGCACGAAAGTGCAGGCGTCCACGCGTCCCCACGACTGGCACTCGAGCGCCACGTGGAGGGGCACGAAGGTCGCCATGTCTCCCCCGGAGCGCCCCGGTTACCCCGCGGGATGCTGCTCGTCGCGTCATCGATTGCCACAGCCGCGTGTGAGGGTCCGGAGTTCGTCACCGTCGATCGACCGGTCGACCCCGCGGCCCCCGAGGGCCCCGTCTTTCCCTACCGGATCCGGGTGGAGCGGGGCACGGACCCGGCCGCGGTCCCCATCGTCTTCGTCCCCGGCGGCCCGGGGTTCGAGGTGCTCGAACAGGGCCGGGCCTACGGTGTGGTGCCCGCGGCGTACACGGTGGTCACCACCGAGCTCCGGGGGATCGGCTGCAACGCAGCGCCCGGCGTGCGCTCCCCCGCGTCCGCCGACACGCGGAACCACGCCGAGGACGTGCTGGCGGCGCTCGCGGCTGCGGGCATCGACGGGTTCGTGGTCTACGGGCACTCCTACGGCACAGTGTTGGGTACGGTGGTGGCGTCGCTGGCCGAGCAGCGCGGCCTCCACGTTCGCGGGGCGCTGTTCGAGGGCACCGTCGGTCGGGCGATGATCGGCGACGACGCGTGGTTCGACGGGTTCTCCGTGAAATGGGAGGAGCTGCAGCGCGCGCCCGGAGCCCAACGGTTGGTCCGCCGGATCGGTCGCTACGACGTCGGTGACGAGGTCTGGGGAGAGTGGCTGTTCGGCACGCTCGCCGCCGGCAACGACCACGGCGGCGCGGACCCGGTGCTCGCGCTCGGCGCTGGTCCGGCCCGCCCCCTGCGCGAGGCGCTGCGCTCGGTCGACCTGTCGCCGCCCGAACCTGCGCCGGAGGTGGTGTGGGCCACCCGCGAAACGCTGTGTCGCGAACTGATCGACGAGAGCTTCGTGCACGCGCGGCTCACGCGCGACGGGTTCGAGCCCTTCGACGACGCGTGCGGCGACGTGGCCGTGGATCGGCCCTGGGACCCCGGCGAGTGGCCGCTCCGCGCGCCGATCACGTACCTGCAGGGCGACGCCGACCCGGTCACCCCGCTGCGGCGCGCGGTGCGGGACCACGCGGAAGCCTACCCCGAGGCAGCGCGCACCATCGTGATCGCCAGGGGGGCCGGGCACTTCACGGCGACCCAGCTCGGCGACTGTGTCGGGCCCGTGTTCGCAGCCGCGGTGGCCGGGGTGCCGGTAGACCCTGGGGCCTGCACCCGCCCCCTCTCGGTCCAGGTGCTCCCCGCGCGGTGAACGGGCTCCGCCGCGGTCACCCGCGCCGGTCCCGCGAGGCCTCCAGGCGCTCGAGGAACAGCCGCTCGAGGCCGCCCGGAGGCAGCGTCGCCACCACCTCCTCCGCCACCACGCGTCCGTGCGCCAGCAACACGACGCGATCGGCCACCGCTTCCACCGTCTCCACCACGTGCGTGGACAGGATGACCGTCCCGCCGGCGTCGACGCGCTCGCGCAACAGGCGCTTCACCCGGGCCGACGAGGGCGGATCGAGGCCGTTGAGCGCCTCGTCGAGCACCAGCACGGGCGGGTCTCCGAGCATGGCGGCGGCGAGCGCTGCCCTGCGCCGCATGCCCTGCGAGTACTCCCGGATCGGCCGATCGGCGTCTGCGCCCAGATCGGCGATCTCGAGCGCCCGGCCGACGTCGCCGCGGCCGCGGACCTCCGCGACGAACTCCAGGAACTCGCGGGTCGTGAGCCACTCGTACAGCGCTGGCTCTTCGGGGACGGCCCCCACCCGTTCGCGGACCCGGATGGCGCTCTGCGCCACGTCTTCGCCGTCGACCAGGACCCGGCCGGCGGTGGGGGTGAGGAGGCCGGTGAGCATGCGGATACACGTGCTCTTGCCCGCGCCGTTGTGGCCGATCAGGCCCACGAACGAGCCGCGCGCGACGCGGAACGACACCTCCTCGACCGCCACGACCCGGCCGAACGACTTCCGGACGCTCTCGAACACCACCACGTCGTCGCTCATCCGGCCCCTCCCACCGCAGCGAACCCGGCCAGCAACCCCGCCACCGCGACCGTCACCAGGGGGACGTACCCGCGCATCCCCCGCTCGCGGAGCGGGCCGAAGAGCAACGACGCGGTGATGGCGACCACCGCCGCCGCCGCCGCTGTCCCCAACACCAGGGCCGCGTCCGGAGCGCCCCGGCGCAACCCCACGCCGACCGCAGCGAGCACGGGGGCCGGGAGCGCCCACCCGACCAACGCGGCCGCCCGGCCCACGCGCGACCAGGTCGGGTGACGCGGCAGGGACAGCCGCAACCACCCGGGCTCGTCCACGTCCATCCCCACCCCGACCGCGCCCACCAGCGCGACCGCCGCCGACGCCATGGCCGCTGCGCGGAACGGGCCCCCGGGGTCGGTGGTCCAGCCCAGGCCGAACGCCAGCACCGCCGCGACCCATTGCAGCGACAACAGGGTGCGCCGCGCACGCCAGCCGTGCCGGAGGTCTGCCAGGGCGTACACCCGCGCACGCTCCGGCACGAACCGCACCGCCCACTCGAGGTAGACGCGGAGGGCCTCCGTGGGGTCTTCGAGGGCAGCGTAGCGGGCGTCGATCTCGGAGATCACGGCGGAGCCGCGGAACCAGGCCAGCCGGGCCAGCGGCGCCACCGAGAACGCGACCGCGGCGCCCACCGCGACCGGCAGCACCACGAGCCAACCGGCGACCGCGCCGCCCGCCAGCGCCGGGACCCCCTCCGCGGAGAGGCGCAGCGCAGCCCCCCCCACGAGCAGCGTCGCGCCGGGCCCGTACAGCAGCGCTGCCTGCGCCCTCGGGTTCCCGCCACGGATCAGGTCCAGCAGGGGCCCGGCAGCCTCCCACTCCGCCACCCGGATGGCCAGGAGGTGGCCCGCGATCCCGAGCGGCACCGCCATCCAGGCGCACGCCCACGCGGAGAGCACGCTGGCCACCCACAACCCGGGCCGCCCCCCGAGCGCGATGGGGAACAACAGGACCGCGCCGCCCGCGACCCACCGGTGGAGCCCGACGAAGGCCCGCACCCCCGCGAGGCGCGCCACGGCCGCCGGGTTCACGGGGAGGATCTGCAACACCGCTCGCTCCCGACCGCGCACGACCTGCTCGTACAGGTCGAGGACGACGACCGACAGCGCCAGCAGGTTCGCGCGGAACACGACCTCGACCACGCGCGGGTCCCAGGTGTCGGCCGGATCGTCGAGGAACGCGAGGAACGTCCGGCGCACCAGCGGGAGCAGCACCAGCACCGCGAGGAGCGGGAAGCCCAGCTGCTGGGCCATGTCGGCAGCGGACGCGTCGCGCCACTTGCGGTTGGTTTCGCGCCAGGCGACGCGGAGGTACGGGTCGCGGAACACGCCCGTGCGTAACCCGGACGCTTGCGGCGCCGTCGCGGGTTGGTCACGATGTGGGCTCGGAGGATGTCGGATGTTGTCGTGGGCGCTCATGGTCGCAGGGGTGGCGTGGTCCCAGGAAGACGTCGACGAAGGGGACGACATCGACATCAGCAACAAGCCGCCGCCCGCGCCGGCGCCGGATTGGGGCTTCGAGGGCCCCAAGTCGAAGAAGATCGGCGACGTCGACGACGATCCGACGATGACGGACTACGCGGCAGCGGAGCGGAAGAAGCCGCCCCCGCCGGTCTGGTGGCACGTGGACCTCGTCGGGAAGCAGCCGCTGACCGATGCCTTCGACATCCAGGTCACGGCCTTCGATCCGCAGCTGGTGCTCGTCGAGCTCCCCGTGCTGGTGGCGCGCGATCGCGCTTCCTTCCTGGCGGAGCACCCGGGCGGCATGATCGTGCAGGGCGAGGTCACCTCCGCCGGCGTCAAGCGCGTGATCCTCGAGCACGTGGTCGCGGAAGGCGTCTACGAGTCTGCACCCACCCTCGTCTTCCTCAAGGCGGCCGTCCCGAACCCCGCAGCGGCGGGCGACGTCCGGTTCCTGGTGCGCACGCAGGACCTGCCGGCACCCCCACCGGTGCCCGTGCCGGGCGCGAAGCCCGCGCCGAAGCCCCCTGCCCCGCCGCCGCCCGCGCCGATGAAGGATCGGTTCGCCCGGACCACCGTCTTTCTGCGCAAGTAAGGCGGGTGCGCCCGCGGCACGCGATCTGCTGGACCGTCGCCGAGGGCCATGCCTTCGAACCTGATGGAGTTGGGCACCTCCGTGTCGACCGCGCGCGTATCGCGAGCCGCTCGCGGGCCTGCAGTCACCCCGGCCACCGGAGCGTTCCGAGGCGCCGGCCGTCGGTGTCGGCCACCACGACGACGCCGTCCCAGCTGGCGCTGGCCACCCGCTTTGTCCCGTACCGTCCATGTCGCATCCAGTCGGCGGCGGCATCTCCCCGCAGCGAGGCTCGCGCGTGACGTGCCTTGGCGGAGGTGCTCGTGGAGACTGGGGCTGCTCAGCGATGGGCGCGGGTCGTCGAAGAGTTCGAGGCGTCCGGGATGGACGTTCGCGAGTTCGCGAAGCGGCGCGGGATCAACACTTCGACGCTGAAGTGGTGGCGGAGCCAGCTCCGGCGACCCGTCGCTGCGTCCACCACCGTGAGTGCCTTGTCGTTCGTCGAGGTGCAGGTGGCGGCGCCCGTCCCCGTCGTCCGGGTACGCCTCGACCGGGTCGCCGCATCGCTCGACGTGCCTCCGGGCACTGACCTCCGCTGGCTCCGCGCCATCGTGGATTGCGCTGGACCACCGCGGCGCACGCGTCGACGCCCTGCTCGAACGCGATCACGAAGCCGCCCGGCGCGCCCGCCAGCGACGGCGCGCCGTCGTTGCCGGGCACCGAGCCCCACCAGCCGATCGGGCCGATCCCCGTCATCCGCAGCCCCCAGTGGACCGACGGATCGACCGGGAGCAGACCGCTCGGCGCGCCGCTCGGCGGAGGCGCCGGCGCGGGCGGGGTCCACGCGCCGACCGGGGGGGTCGCGTGGGGCGGGCCGACCGCGGGGGCCGCGCAGCCGACGGCGAGCAGGAGCGGGAGGGATCGCATCGCCCGCCATGTTGACCCGGCGGGCACCCGTTCGACCACCCCGCGGCGCCGGAGGGAGCGCGGCCGACCGCCGCCCCCACCCCTGGAGAGCGCGCCCGCGACGAGGTCGTCGTCGGTCGAGTCGCGGACGAGCGGACCGACGCCGCAGCGGACGCGCCCGCGCCCGCCTGGGGGCACGGGACGCACCGCAGGGCGCCGGGCGCGCGGCGGTCCACCGCTCCCTACGCGCGGGCGGCCCGGGCGCGGCGACGGAGCGCGAACAGGCCGAGCGCGAGGCCCCCGAGACCCCGGGGCGGAGCGCCCGACCCGTCGCACCCGCTGCAGCCCCCGATGTAGCGACCCTCTTCGGTCACGAGGCCCGACGTGACGTCGTCGCTCGCGTCGAGGGGGTCGGACCCCAGGTCGAGCTCGTCGCCGTCGGCGCCGCCGCCGCCGTCGGAGTCGGGGTTCAGTGGGTCGGTCCCGAGATCCACCTCGTCGCCGTCGAGGAGACCGTCACCGTCGGTGTCGGGGTCCAGCGGGTCGGTCCCGAGATCCACCTCGTCGCCGTCGAGGAGACCGTCACCGTCGGTGTCGGGGTCCAGCGGATCGGTCCCGAGGTCGACCTCGTCGCCGTCGAGGAGACCGTCACCGTCGGTGTCGGGGTCCAGCGGGTCGGTCCCGAGGTCGACCTCGTCGCCGTCGAGGAGACCGTCACCGTCGGTGTCGGGGTCCAGCGGGTCGGTCCCGAGGTCCAACTCGTCGCCGTCGGGCAGGCCGTCGCCGTCGGTGTCGGGGTTCAGCGGGTCGGTGCCGAGCCCGACCTCCGGCCCGTCGAGCAGCCCGTCGCCGTCCGTGTCGGGATCCAGCGGATCGGTGCCGAGCGCTGCCTCGGCCGGGTCGGAGAGGCCGTCCTGGTCGGTGTCGTCGAGGTCGTCCCCGGGGTCGAGCGGGTCGGTGCCGTCGAGGTTCACCTCGTTCCCGTCGGGGATCCCGCCGCCGTCGGTGTCGGGGTTCAGCGGATCGGTGCCGAGCCCGACCTCCGCCCCGTCGAGCAGGCCGTCGCCGTCGGTGTCGGGGTTCAGCGGGTCGGTGCCGAGCCCGACCTCCGGCCCGTCGAGCAGCCCGTCGCCGTCCGTGTCGGGATCCAGCGGATCGGTGCCGAGCGCCGCCTCGGCCGGGTCGG
>JBIKWC010000138.1:0-17757 GCA_044356535.1 Myxococcota bacterium | reverse complement strand
GGTCCCGCCGATACACGACAACGTGCCGCTGGCCACGGTGACGCTCGACCCGAAGGTGTCGGCGTCGAGGTCCTGGTAGCACAGCTCGAGCAGGTCACAGTTCTCGTCGACCCCGTTCGCCACGAGCTCGGTCGCGTTGGGCCGGATCGCGTCGTTCGTGTCGTTGCAGTCGGTCGAGACCGTCGCCTCGTTCGGGTCGGTGCAGACGAGGTTCGTGCCATCGACCACCGTGGTCGTTCCGAAGTTGTCGTCGTCCTGGTCTCGGAAGCAGCCATCGCCCCCGTTGCAGTTCTGATCGATGCCGTCGTTGACGACCTCGGCGGCGCCAGGACGGATGGCTGCTGCTGCGTCGTTGCAGTCCGTGATGGCGCCGAACTCGTTGCCGTCGGTGCAGTCGAGGTCGTTCGATACGATGGTGGTGCTGCCTGCGTGCCCGTCGCCGTCCGCGTCGCGGTAACAGAGCTCGTCCGTGTCGCAGCTCTGATCGACCCCGTCCGCGATCACCTCGGTCGCGCCCGGGTAGATCGACGCGACCGCGTCGTCGCAGTCCTCGACGCGGTTCGCCTCCCCGGCGTCCGTGCAGCTCAGGTTGGGGGAGTTGACGAAGAACCCGGCCCGACCGTAGGTGTCGCCGTCCCCGTCGATGTAGCAGCGGTCCCCGTTGTCGCAGTTCTGATCGATGCCGTCGGCCACGACCTCGGTCTCGCCCGGGTTGATGGTCGCCACGGCGTCGTTGCAGTCGGTCTGATTGTTCGCGAGCGACTGGTTGGTGGGGCACGTCAGGAACGCCGACAACACGGTCGCCGTCGACCCGTACGAGTCCTGGTCGACGTCCCGCCAGCAACGCTCCTGCGCGTCGCAGTCCTGGTCCACGCCGTCCGCGTTCCGCTCGGGGTTGCCGGGGAACCGGTCGGCGTTCCCGTCGTCGCAGTCGTCGCTGACCGTGGCCTCGCCGTTGTCCGAGCAGTCGGCGTCCACCGTGTCGACCAGCGTGGTGGTGCCGTGGTCGTCGAGGTCGCCGTCGGCGTAACAGGTGTCCGACCCGTTGCAGTCCTGGTCGATGCCGTCGAACACCGTCTCGGCCATGCCGGGGAACACGAGCGGGTCGCCGTCGTTGCAGTCCGAGCCGTCGTCGGTGAGGGGCGCGGTGGCGCAGGCGAGTTCCACGGTCGAGGTGACGTTCGTGGGGTCTCCGAACGTGTCGCCGTCGACATCGTTGTAGCAGAGCTCGCGCAGGTCGCAGTCGTTGTCGAGGTTGTTGCCGGGGACCTCGGTGGCGCCGGGGTACACGGCGCCGTTCCCGTCGTTGCAGTCGGCGGGGCTGGCGACGCGATCACCGTCCACGTCGCGATCGTAGGTGCCGCCGCCGATGCCCATGTCGACGCCGCCCTCGCCGGTGCCGAGGCACGGGCTGCCCGCCGCCACGAGGAGGTTGTCGTCGTTCGTGTTGTTGTTCGAGAACGCCACGAACTGGGGGTTCGTGGTGATGCTGTTGGCCCCGATGACCGGGCCGCCAGCGACGTTCGTCGTGTTCATGAAGAACGAGTTGTAGTTGCTGAACAGGTCCCCGCTCGCTTGCCGCACGGCCTCCGCGTGGTACGCGATGATGTTGTTCCGGAGGGTCAGATCGTGCGGGTTGGTGCCCGAATGATAGACCGCGGCGCCCTGCGCCCCCGTGTTGTCCACGAACACGTTGTTGTACACGTCGGCATCGGTCCCCACCGTCCGGAGCGCCCCGCCGTTCGAGCCCGCAGCGTTCGAGGAGAACGTGTTGGCGCGGATGTCCTTGGTGCCGTTCACCTGGAAATGCAGCGCCCCACCGTCGAACACGGCGGCGTTGTCCCAGAAGTCGTTCCGGCGGATGTTGGCCGTGGCGTTGTCCGACGCGATGGCGCCACCGCTGTCGCCGTCGTTCGAGAAGAACTGGGAGTCGGTGACGGTGACCGACCCGCTGTCGACCTGGAGCGCCCCGCCGTCGATGTCCGAGTGGTTGCGCTGAAACAACACGGCGGTGAAGGTGGCGGTTCCCGAGCCCGAATAGACCACCGCGCCCCCGGACCCCGTGGCGTCCTGATCGACGAACGTGGTCCCGGTCACGCCGAGCGTGCCTCCGTCGACGTAGATGCCCGCGCCCTGCGCGTTCGACCCGTTCAGGTCGAACACGCCGCGCGTGATGGTGAGGTTGTCGTTCGTCCAGTACGCGCCACCGTTCCCCGTGCCGAAGTTCGAGAGGAACGTCGTGTCCGTGAGCGTCGACGGCGTGGAGTTGAGCCACACCGCGCCGCCCTCCTGGCCGAGGTTGTTCGAGAACGTGACCCTCGTGAACTGCACGGTGGTGGCGTTGTCGGCGTAGATGGCGCCGCCGTCGTTCGTCGAGTTCCCGTTGTTGTCGAACGAGGTGTCGGTGGCGAAGAGCGAGTTCCCCGACGCGATCTGGATGCCGGGGGCGAACCCCGTCGAGGTGCAGTCGCTCACGGAGCTGTCGAAGAACCGCAGCGTCGATCCCGTGCCCGTCACGTTGACGCAGCGCCGGCTGGCGTTGCCGAAGAGGTCGATCCCGGAGAACTCGACGGTGGACGAGGCGCTGATCCCGACGATCTCGGTGCCGGCGCCCGTCGAGATCACCACACCGGGGTCGTCCGCGCCGATGGAGATGTCGTCGTTGATGACGAGGGCCTGCGTGTAGGTGCCGGGCGCGACGCAGATGGTGTCCCCGTCCACCGCCACGTTGACGGCGGACTGGATGGTGGTGTGGGTACAGGCTGCGCACACCGTGAGGTCCGGTGCTGGGTACGGGCACGCTGCGTGCGCGGAGGAGAGCAGCGCCAGCAGGGAGAGGAGCGACATGGCCGGGACTCCAAGTGCACATCATCCCACAGGCGCGGCACCCCACGGAAGGTCCCCGCCGGGCTGCTTGGCGCGTGGTCGCGCCCCGGGCTACCGCCAACGGGCTGGAGACCCCGATGGCCTCGTTCCCCACGATCGACGCGGACCCCGACTTCCCGGCTCGCGAGCAGGGCATCCTCGAGCTGTGGTCCCGCATCGACGCGTTCCGCCGCTCCGTCCGGAACCGCCCCGAGGACGACCGGTTCGTGTTCTACGACGGCCCGCCGTTCGCCACCGGGCTTCCGCACTACGGACACCTCGTCCCGTCCACCATCAAGGACGTGGTCCCGCGCTATTGGACGATGCGCGGAAAGCGGGTGGAGCGCAGGTTCGGCTGGGACACCCACGGCCTGCCGATCGAGATGCTGATGGAGAAGCAGCTCGGCTTGTCCGGGCCATCGAGCATCCGGGCCTACGGCGTCGACAAGTTCAACGAGGCCTGCCGCGACAACGTGTTCACCTACGTGTCGGAGTGGCGGCGCATCATCGGGCGCCTCGGGCGCTGGGTCGACTTCGACGACGACTACAAGACGCTCGACCCGTCGTTCATGGAGTCGGTCTGGTGGGCCTTCCGCCGGCTGTGGGACCAGGATCTCGTGACCCGCTCGTTCCGCGTCATGCCGTACTCGTGGCGGCTGAGCACTTCGCTGTCGAACTTCGAGGCCACCTCGGACTACCGGGACGTGCAGGACCCCGCGCTCACCGTGGAGATGCCGGTCGTCGGCGGCGACGGCTCGATCCTGTTGATCTGGACGACCACCCCCTGGACCCTCCCGTCCAACCTCGCGGTCGCCGTGGGGGCCGAGCTGCCGTACGTCCGGGCCCGTCGCGCCGGGGATCCGCGCGTGTACGTGGTCGCCGAGGCCCGCCGGGCGGCCGTGCTGGGGGACGACAGCGAGATCGTGGACGGCCCGTTCCCGGGGAGCTCGCTCCTGGGGACGCGGTACGAGCCGCTGTTCCCGTGGTTCGCCGCCACCCCGAACGCGTTCCGCGTGATCGCGGCGCCCCACGTGTCCACCGAGGACGGCACCGGGCTCGTCCACATGGCGCCCGACTTCGGCGAGGAGGACTTCGCGGCGTGCGCTGCCGTCGGCATCGGGGTGCTGCGGACCGTCGACGAAGAAGGCAACTTCCGCCCGTCCGTCGTCGACTGGGCGGGTCGGAACATCAAGGAGGCCGACCACGACATCATCGTCGAGCTCAAGCGGCGTGGGCGGGTCCTCCGGCACGACACCCTGGTGCACAAGTACCCGTACTGCTGGCGGTCCGGGACCCCGCTGATCTACATGGCCGTCCCCGCGTGGTTCGTGAAGGTCACCGCCATCAAGGAGCGGATGGTCGCGAACAACACGAAGACCCACTGGGTGCCCGAGGCGGTCGGCGGGAAGCGGTTCGGGAACTGGCTGCAGGACGCACGCGACTGGAACATCAGCCGCAACCGGTTCTGGGGTACGCCGATCCCGATCTGGCAGTGTGAGCGCGACGAGTCCCACCACGTCTGCATCGGGTCCGTGGCCGAGCTGGCCGAGCGCACGGGCGCCGAGATCACCGACCTGCACCCGCACCGGATCGACCACCTCACGTTCGCGTGTTCGTGTGGCGGGACGATGCGCCGGATCAGCGACGTGTTCGACTGCTGGTTCGAGTCGGGCGCGATGCCGTACGGCCAGGCGCACTACCCGTTCGAGCGGCAGGAAGCCTTCGAGCGCACCTTCCCCGCGCAGTTCATCGCCGAGGGGCTGGACCAGACCCGCGGCTGGTTCTACACGCTGCTGGTGTTGTCGACCGCGCTGTTCGACCAGCCCGCGTTCCAGAACTGCGTCGTCAACGGGCTCGTCCTCGCCGAGGACGGCTCGAAGATGTCGAAGTCGAAGCAGAACTTCCCACCACCCGAGCGCATCCTCGACCTGTACGGTGCCGACGCGCTGCGGGCCTACCTCGTGAACAGCCCGGTGGTCCGGGCCGAGCCCTTGCGGTTCTCCGAGGCCGGCGTCCGCGACGTCGTGCGCACCGTGCTGCTCCCCCTCCACCACGCGCACGCGTTCTTCGTCCAGTACGCGAACCTCGACGGCTGGTCCCCGGACCGACCCCGGCCCCCGCTCGAGCAGCGCTCCGAGCTCGACCGGTGGATCCTGTCGCACGTCCAGACGCTGATCCGCAGCGTCGACGAGCAGATGGAGCTCTACCAGCTGTATGCGGTGGTTCCGCCCGTGCTGGGCTTCATCGACGACCTCACGAACTGGTACATCCGCCTGTCGCGGCGGCGGTTCTGGCGGGGTGCGGACGAAGACCCTGCGGACAAGGCCGCGGCGTACGCCACCCTCTACGAGGTGCTGGTCACCTTCTCCCAGGTCCTCGCCCCGTTCCTGCCGTTCGCCGCGGAGACGCTGTGGCAGTCGCTGGTGGTCGCGCCGGGCGTCGCGGGGCCCGAGCAGGACTCCGTGCACCTCACCGACTGGCCCAGGGTCGACCCCGCGCGGATCGACCGCGACCTCGAGCAGGCCGTGGCGTGGACCCGCGACGTGGTGGGCCTCGGACGCCGGCTGCGGGAGCGGACGCGCCTCAAGACGCGGCAGCCCCTGCGTCGGCTGACGGTGGTGCACCACGACGCAGCGTTCCGTGCTGCCCTGCAGACCCACACCGCGCTGGTGCAGGACGAGCTGAACGTGCGCGAGGTGGTGCTGGTCGCCGAGGGCCACGACCTGGCCTCCGTGACGTGCAAGGCGAACTTCAAGACGCTGGGCAAGCGGTTCGGCAAGGACATGAAGTCGGCGGCGGCGGTGATCGAGGCGTTCGGTGCCAGCGAGTTGGCCACCCTCGAGGCCGGAGGCTCGGTCGAGGTCCTCGACCAGGCGGTGACGCCCGAGGACGTCGTGATCCGGCGCGAGTCCAAGGGATCGCTCGTCATCGAGGTCGAGGGCGCGCTCATCGTCGCGTTCGACACCGAGGTGGACGACGCGCTGCTCGCAGAGGGGCTCGCCCGAGAGGTGGTGTCGATGCTCCAGAAGCTCCGCAAGGAGACCGGGCTCGCCGTGGCCGATCGCATCGTCGCCACCGTCACCACCGACGACCCCGTCCTGACCGGGGCCCTGCGGGCCCACGAGGCCTGGGTGCGGGGCGAGGTCCTGGCGACCGAGCTGCGACTGGTGGCCGGCGCAGGGAGCGAGGTCGTCGGCTCGGTTCGCGCCGAACACCTCGCTTCGCTTTCGGTCCAGGTCGCCTGAAGCCCGCCAGCGCCGGTTCCTGAGGGAACCGGCCGGTCTTCGTCGATCCTTTCAACAATATTCGAGGCTGCCCGTTGCACGGGCGGATCCCCGCATGCTACGAAGTGCACGGAACCGCCCGGTTCCAGCACCTCCCACCGGTGCTCCCTGCCCGACCCCGCGGTCTGCCGGCAACGGCTTCCTCGTGGCCGAGCCCCCTCCCCATCCTCCCATCCCCCAAACCCACCATGATGCTCGACGAAGCTCGCTCGTCGACGGGTGCGCCCACGGAATCGTCCGTGGTCCCCGAGTCGCCGATCGTCCCCTCCGATCTGCCGGAGCTCCACCTGTGGATGGACGGGCCGGTGCCGGTCCTCCGCTTGCCGGAGGGGCCCGGATTCGAGGTGTTGCGGGCCACGCTGCGCGAGCAGATGCCCCGGCACGCACCCGCCATCGCCGGCCGTTCGGTGCGCCTCGACTTCGGGGCGCGGGACGTCGTGCTGTTCGACCTCCGGCGCCTGCTGCACCTCCTGCGGCAGGAGTTCTCGATCGAAGCGACCGGACTGTACGTCCGCCGCGAGGTCGTCCACCGGTTCGCCGAGCGGGAGCTCAAGCTCAAGCTGTTCCCGACCGAGCCGCCCGCGCCCTTCGCCGCGACGGCGGAGTCGGCCGACGACGATCGCACCGAGATGTTCGACGCTGCGCCCGCCGCCACACCGGTCGAAGCCGCGCCCGTGGCAGCCACGCCACCCGCCGAGCCCGAGCCCGCCCTGCTCGTGGAAGCGCCCGCTCCGCCGCAGCCCGCCGCAGCGCCCATGGTCGCTGCCTCCACCCCCGCCCCGGCCGCGCCGCGCGAAGAAGGCCGCCGCGCCCAGACCGTGCAGCGCACGCTGCGTTCGGGCACCGTGTTGCGGTTCGACGGCGATCTGTACGTGTTCGGCGACGTGAACCCCGGCGCGCAGGTCATCGCCACCGGAAACATCACCGTGCTGGGTGCGCTGAAGGGCACCGCCCACGCCGGCGCAGGTGGAGATGAATCCGCGTTCATCCTCGCGTTCGACCTCCGTCCGATGCAGCTGCGCATCGGTCGCCTGATCGCGATTCCGCCCGACCGTCGGTCCGACGGCACCCTCGACCCCGAGATGGCCACCGTCCGAGACGGCCAGGTCGTCATCGATGCCTGGCGCCGCTCCCGCTGAGCGCCAGCCTTCCCGCTCCCCTCCCCTCCCCGCTTCCTCCTGCTCCCCCTCTTCCCGGTGACCCCGGGAATCGCCCGGTGGCCCCGGTCACCACATCCTCCGTGAATTCCCATCCGTTCCATTCCCGGGCAGCAGTCGCTCCCCGGGCCTCGTGAGGAGTCCATCATGGCAGAGTGCATCGTCGTCACCTCCGGAAAGGGAGGAGTCGGCAAGACCACCACCTCGGCCAACCTCGCGGCAGGGCTCGCCCTCGCCGGGAAGAAGGTCGTTTGCGTGGACGCCGACATCGGTCTGCGCAACCTCGACGTCATCCTCGGTCTCGAGAACCGCATCGTGTACGATCTCGTGCAGGTGATCGAGGGTGAGTGCCGCCTCAAGCAGGCCCTGATCCGCGACAAGCGCGTCGAGGGCCTGTACCTGCTCCCCGCCGCCCAGACCCGCGACAAGACCGCGGTCCGGCCCGAGGACATGAAGAAGCTCGTGAACGACCTCAAAGAGGACCACGACTTCATCATCATCGACTGCCCCGCGGGCATCGAGCAGGGATTCAAGAACAGCATCGCGGGCGCCGACCGCGCCGTCATCGTCACCACGCCGGAGGTGAGCGCGATCCGCGACGCGGACCGCATCATCGGGCTGGTCGAGGCCCACGATCTGCCGGAGCCCACGCTCATCATCAACCGCTACCGGCCGAACCTCGTGTCGCGCGGCGACATGATGAACAAGGACGACATCCTCGAGATCCTGGCGATCCCGCTCATCGGCATGGTCCCCGACCACCCGGACATCATCGTGTCCGCCAACCGTGGCCAGCCCGTCGTGTTCGACCAGAAGTCGATCGTGGGCGCGGCGTACCGGCGGATCACCGCCCGCGTCATGGGCGAAGAGGTCCCGTTCCCGTCCTACGACACCGACCCCGGCGTGTGGGCAACCATGAAGCGCTGGATGGGCCTCTCGGCCCGGGAGGCGGTGTGATGCGCGGTCTGTTCCAGCGCTTGTCCGACGCGCTCGGACCCAAGGCGGTGTCCTCCAAGGACGAAGCCAAGCAGCGGCTGAAGCTCCTGCTCATCCACGACCAGGTCGACATCCCTCAGGCCCAGCTCGAGCGGATGAAGGCCGAGATCCTCGAGGTCATCGCGAAGTACTGCGAGGTCGAGAAGGACGAAGGCGTGGAGTTCAAGCTCAACCGGACCGACGGGCACGTCGCCCTGGTGTCCAACATCCCTGTCCGGCGGGTCACCGCGCGGGCTTGATCGACGCGCTGCGGTGCGCCGCAGCGTGAACGGGCCCTCGGAGGTGCCTCGGGCGCCCCTCCGATGGGAATCCGTGTGCCGAGGGGCGCGCCCCGGATGGGGGGCGTGGCCCCTTTTCGTCGCCCCGACTCAGGGACCCCAGAACAGGAAGGTCGGCCGAGGTTCCACCGCCAACGCGAGCGGTTCGCGCGGCCAGGTGCCCCCGTCGCCGAGCTCCCAGCGCAGCGGCGTCTCCGCGACGACCTTGCTGGTGACGCCCCCGTCGAACACGAAGTGGTGCCCCTCGAACCGGGGTTGTACGTCGCCGCGCCCTTCGAGCCGCACCCAGAGAGCGCCAGCTGCGTCCTGCCCCCACCGCACCCGCCGCACGGCGTGCGCCAGCGCCATCGCTCCCTCTGCCGGCCGAAGCTCCCCCGCGCCGGCCCAGGCCAGCCACGAGTGGGGATCCTGCTCGGACACCGCGAGCAGCCGGGTGGGGATCCGCCGCTCCGGGGGCGGCTCGAGGCGCACCGGCCGGTCGAGCTCTGGCGGCACCGGCGCCCCGAGCGCCCGCCACGCGGCCCGGAGGTGGCTCCGGAAGGCAGCGTCGAACGCGCCGGCGAACGGGGTCCGGAAGTCGTCGCCGAACCACCAGAACCAGTCCGAGCCCTCGGCGGGGAGGAGGTGCCGCATCGCCAGCTCGCGCAGCGGAGCCGGCGCCTCGGCCGCAGCAGCGCGCGCAGCTGCCAGCAGGCGCCAGGCGCGGCGATCCTCCTCGTGGCCGATCCAGATGCGGAAGTCGGCGCCGATCCAGCTCCCGGTCCAGCACCGGTGGACCGTGCCCACCCGGGGCCCAGCGGCAGCGTCGTCCACCGTGCACGGGGTGACGGGACCCTTCGCGAGGGCCGCTCGGAGGGCAGCGCGGAACGCCCCACCCGCGTCGGGGTACGACTCCCAGGGGTTCTCGCCGTCGAGCGCCACGAGCACCGTTCCGCGGCCGCGCAGCCCGGCGACGAGGTCGGCCGCTGCGGCTTCGGGCGGCCACTCCGCGTACCGGAAGCCGATGCGGTCCGAGAGGTCCGTGTCGCGGAACAGGCCGACGACGCCGTCACCGAGGTCCCAGGGCCCCTCACCGGCGCCGGGGACGGGCGTGCGCTCCGAGCGCTCCAGCACCCCGCGGTCGGTGCACAACCACCGGAAGCCCGCCCGGCCGGCGAGCGCGATCACCTCGGGAGAGACCGAGCCTTCGGAAGGCCACAGGCCGACCGGAGCGACCCCGCAGACCTCGTCGGTGCGGGCGCGAGCGGACACCAGCTGCGCGAGGGCGTCGTCGGGCCACCGGAAGTCCGTGGACGGGAGGTGGGGCATCGCGCGGCGGGCGTGGTCCGCGTCGACGAGGAGCGGCAGGATCGGGTGGTAGTACGGCGAACACGACAGGGTGCCGGCAGGCATCCGACGGAGCAGCGCGGGGAACTCACCCAGGATCGCGTCGTGAACCCGCAAGACCTCGTCCCGCTCGGAGGCGTCGAACCCGTGCCCCTTGGCGACGAGCTGCCGCAGCGAGGGGAAGTCGCGCAGCGCCGTGAACCCGAACCAGGCGAGGACGCTCCACACCTGGAGGTCGCGCAGGGCGGTGTGGTCGAGGTGATCACCGGCCTCGGCGCGCGCTCGCAGCTCCCGGTACCGCGGGTGGATGCGGCTCATCACCGGGTGGCCCGACGGCAGCAACGTGCAGACCTCCGTGGAGCGGTGCACGAGCTCGTCGAGCGAGGCGCGCTGCAGGTCCCAGACCTCGTCGCGCACCCCGGCAGCCGCCTCGAGCAGCTGATCGAGGAGCGACGGGACGACGTTCAAGGTCCAGGGTGTTCCGTGCTCGATCGTCTCCACGAGCAGGTCGCGGTACCCCCGCAACGCATGGAGGCGGACGAAGGGAAGGATGGGCCTGCCTCGCTCCGGATCGCGGTAGTCGGGCTGGTGCAGGTGCCACAGGAACGCGACCCGATCCACCAACGTCGACCTCCGGCGTGCACGATACCTCCGGCGGCGGTTAGTCCGGCGAGCCCCGGAGCCACCATGAGCGAGCCCACCTCCCTGGTCGACCGGTTCTGCGCGGTCCCCCACACCGCGCCCATCACCGGCGCGGCGTTCGACGCGCAGTCCCACGGCGTGATCACCGCGGACGAGTGGGGCACCGTCGCGATCACGAAGCCCGGGGACGCGTACCCCTCGCTGATGTTCGACATGGGATCCCCGGTGCGCGGCGCAGTGGCCATCTGCCGCGGGGGCGCGCTCGCCGCGGTGGGAGACGACCAGGGCACGGTGGCGGTCTACAAGACCTGGGACGGCTCCTGCGTGTTCGAGGACGCGAAGGAGGGGCCGGCGGGGCAGCAACGCGCCATGCGAGCGCTCGCGTTCAACCCGTCCGCCACGATCGTCGCGGCGCTGTCGGTCGACGGCATCGTGCGCATCTTCGACATCCAGCGCTGGGAGCGCCTCGCGAACTACCAGGGGTTCTCCGGGGAGAGCATCGAGTTCAACGAGCGCGGCGACCGCCTGCTCGTCATCGACACGCTCGGCCAGCCGAAGCTCCTCGACCTGATGAGCCAGGAGCAGCTCGACCTCGAGATGGTCCCTGGCGGCGTCCGCGTGGCCCGGTTCACCCCGGACGGCCGCCACGTGGTGGCCATCGGACAGGCTGGCATCACGCTCATCGGCCTCCCGGACGGCCGGATCCGGAACTCGTTCAACGCACGCGGCGGCTCGGGGATGCTGAACGTGGTGTTGTCGCCGCACGGCGACTCGCTCGCGGCCATCACCGGCCGCTCGGTCCACGTGTTCTCGCTGCCGGACCTTCAGCCCGTGGGCAACGACAAACACGGCGCGAACGACCCCACCACCGCCGCCTGGTGGGACTGGCGCGGCGTCGCTGTCGGCGCGAAGGACGGCAAGGTCTACCGCCCCGGAGCGAAGCCCACCCTCGATGCCGTCGTGTGTTGTACGGGCTTCGGCGACCATCGCGTGGCCGTCCACGGAGACAAGGTCGCGGTGTGGTCGGGCAACGTCCAGAAGCGCCCCTTCCAGACGAAGTTCCACTTCGTGGAGACCCGCATCGACCGCGATGGCCGGCTGCTGATCGCCCTGCCCGACGACGGCAACGGCGTGCAGGTGTACGAGGCCAAGACCGGTCGCCACCTGTTCGACGCCGGCCCCGACACCGCCGAGACCCCGAAGCTCGAGGTCGGCGGGCAGTTCGTGGGCTGCATGCTCACGCGCGGCGGGCTCCGCTGGTACGACCTCAAGCAGAACAACGTGTTCGAGCTCCCGTGGGTGTCGACCTTCTCCCTGTCGGGCTCGGGGACGTGGCTGGCCGTGGTCACCCCGAAAGGCCAGGTCCGCGTGCTCGACCCCGCCACCGGGAAAGACGCCGTCCCCAAGCCCGAGCCCATGTCCGACAGCCCGCTGCGCCTCGTGTCGTTCGTGAACCGGCGCCCCGACATGCTCGTGCTCGACGCGCAGGGCGTGTTGTCGATCTACGACCTCACCTCGTCGGTGAAGGACGAGCAGCCGGCGGTCGGACGCGACGTGCTCGACCTCAACGTCGAGGTCGACCGCCTGTGGGGCATCACCGGAGGCCGTTACGCCGCCGTGCGCTTCCAGGAGCCCGAGAGCCGCACTGCGACCGTCATCTTCGTCGACCTCTCCACGTGCGAGGTCGTGTCCGAGGTCCCGAACCTCCTCCCCTACGCCTGGGTCGATCCCGAGACGGGAGACATCCTGCAGCCCGCCCGGGGCGCCGCGCTCGTCGAGTTCGACATGTGGGGCAAGGAGAAGCGCGTGCTCCGCGCGCTGCCCGAAGGCGAGTGGGTCGCCTTCAACGAGAAGGGCATCCTCGACGCCTCCGAGGCCGTCCCCCGCTGACCCGTCCCCGCACCCCCCGAGCGAACATGGCCCGCATCCTGATGTCCCGGTTCGACGCTGCCCTCGTGGTGGAGTCGCCGCACTCGTCGCTCGACGGGTTCCTCGAGCATGCGGGGCTCCGCGTGTCCCGGGTGGACAAGGTCCCCGACGATGCAGCCTTGATCGACGCTCTGCAGCGCACCGGCGCCCAGGTGTTGTTCAAGCGCAGCCGGGTGCCGGTCACGCGTGCCGTCGTCGAGGCCTGCCCCAGGCTCCACGCGGTCCAGCTGTGTTGCATCGGCTCCGACTCGGTCGATCTCGCAGCGTGCGCCGACCACGGGGTGCTGGTGTTCAACGACCCCATCTCGAACGGCCGGAGCGTCGTCGAGCTCGCGATCGGGCACCTCATCGCCCTGTCCCGCCGGCTCTACGAGACCGACGTCGCGATGCACGCCGACCGATGGGAGAAGTCCGAGGCCGGTCGCTACGAGATCCTCGGCAAGGTGCTCGGCATCGTCGGGTTCGGGAACATCGGGCGGCAGGTCGCCCGGGCGGCCGAGGCGCTCGGCGTGAAGGTCCAGTTCTTCGACAACCGCCCCGTCGCCCAGGAGGTGGGCCGGGAGATGGGCTACGCGCTGGCCGCCTCCCTCGGCGACCTGTTCCGGACGAGCGACCTCGTGTCGGTGCACACCTCGGCCAAGGACGCGTGGGACCACGACAACGCCGGCCTCCTCGACCCCGTGTTGTCGCTGCTCGGCGCAGACAGGCCCGCCTCCTCGCCGCGCGTGTTCCTCAACCTGGCGCGCGGCAACCTCCACGGCACCGAGCCGCTCCTCGAGGCGGTGCGGACGGGCCGGGTGCGGTACGCAGCAGTCGACGTGTTCCCCGACGAGCCGGCGCCCGGGCAGCCCCAGTGGTCGAACCCCTACCGGGACGAGCCGCGCATCTCGTGTACGCCGCACATCGGCGCCTCGACGCTCGAGGCCCAGCCCCGGATCGCCCGCCGTGTGGCGACCACGATCGAGGCCTTCTCCAATGCCGGCTCGCTGCGGGACTGTGTGTTCGAGCCGAGGGCCACGTTGTCGCCGAGCGAGCTCGGGTCGGGCAAGGCGATCCTGGCCGTGGTGCACTCCGTGTCGCGTGGCACCAAGAAGGCCGTGGACGACGCCATCTTCGAGGCCGAGGCGTCGAACCTCGGGTCCATGCACCGGGACTTCCCGAACGGCGTCGCCTACGACCTGTCGTTGCTCGACCGGCCGCTGCGCGAGTCCGAGCTGCTGCACCTCGTGGAGCGCGCAGCAGCGCTCGCGAAGGACGCCAGCGCCATCCGCTCGATCCGCCAGCTGCCCCTGTAGCGCCGGGAGCTGGGGCGGCCGCCCTCAGAGGTGGGCGCCGACCAGCTTGCGGAGCCCCTCGAGCCCGCCGGCGGTGCCCTGCTGGCGCGCGACCTCGCGCCCGCCCTTGAGCACGACGAACGTCGGCATCGCCAGGACCTTGAACGTCATGGCGGTGCGCATGTTGGTGTGGACGTTCATCTTCACGACCTTGAGCTTGCCGTCCTTCTCGCCGGCGAGCGTGTCGAGGTGCGGGGCGATGGCCTTGCAGGGAGCGCAGTTCGGCCCCCAGAAGTCCACGAGCACGGGGACGGTGGACTTCACCACCTCGCTGTCGAAGCTCGCGTCCGTCACGTCCTGCACGTTCGCCATGTCGATCTCCTCGGAGCCCGGTCGGGTCGGTGGCCGGATCCGGACGTCGTACCGCCGCGGGTGCCCTCAGGCAACGCGGGGTTACACAAGGCGACCGAGGTCGGTCCGTGGAGCGTCTCCCCTACATCCTCGTCCTGGCAGCGTGGGGCTTCGTCTCCGTCGGGCACCTGTTGCCCGGGGTGGTCGGTTCGCTGCGGGAACGGTTGCGCGCCGTGGCCCTCGTGGCCGTCGCGCTCGAGGCGCTCACCCTCGTCGGCCAGGCGTGGCTGTCGCACCAGCCCCCGGGCTTCCCCGAGGCGCTCGTCGCCGCGTCGCTCGGGGTGGGCATCGCGTACGTCGCGGTCGCCAACGGCTCGCTGCGGGCGCTCGGCATGTTGCTCGGCCCGCTGGCCCTCGTGCTGTTGGGAACAGCGCAGGTGGTGCCGCACCGCTCGGTGAACGCCCTGCAGGAGACCGGGGTCTCGCCCTGGTTGCCCATCCACCTCGGGCTGATGTTCGCCGGGCTCGGTGGGTTCGCGTTGTCGAGCGTGGTGGGCGTCGTGTACCTGTGGGCCCGCGGGCGCCTCAAACAGAAGCGCTTCGACCAGATGGCGCGCCTCCCCTCGCTCGAGGTCCTCGATCGCATCCAGTTCCGGGCGATGTTGTTCGGGTTCGTGTTCCTCACGCTCGGGATCGGCGTCGGGGGGGTCTGGGCCGCCGCGAGCCTGTCGGAGGCCTGGGAGATCGACCCGAAGGTGTGGTTCACCGTCGTGATCTGGGCCTGGTACGGAGCGGCGCTGCAGGTGCGCCTGGTCGCCGGCCGCCGGGGCCGATGGACCGCGCTGTTCTCGATCGTCGGCTTCGCCGGCATGTTGTTCTCGCTGATCGGGCTCAACTTCCTCCTCGGCGGATGGCACGCGTATGGCGGGTGAGCCGGGCCGTGACGGCGACCGGCTCCTCGCCGTCGGCCTCTCGCACCACACCGCGCCCGTCGAGGTCCGCGAGCGCCTCGCGTTCGACGAGGCGGCTGTCCGGACCACGCTCGAGCGCCTGGTCCGCCACGACCGCATCCTCGAAGAGGCGTTCCTGATCAGCACGTGCAACCGCGTCGAGCTGTACGCGGTCCCGCGCTCGGTCGAGGGCATCGAGGCGTTCTTCGGGACGTTCCGCGGGCCGAAGGGCGAACGCCTCGAGCCCTACCTGTACTGGCATCGGGGCCGCGAAGCCGTACGCCACCTGTTCCGCGTGGCGAGCTCGCTCGACTCGCTGGTCGTGGGGGAGCCACAGATCCTCGGGCAGGTGAAGGACGCCGTGCGGCTGGCAGAGGAGTCGTCGACGCTCGGCCGCGTCCTGTTCCCGCTCACCCAGCGCACCCTGTCGGTCGCGAAGCTCGTCCGCTCGTCGACCGAGATCGGCCAGAACCGGGTGGGCATCGGGAACGCCGGCGTCGACCTCGCCATGCAGATCTTCGGCACGCTCGACGGGAAGCGCGCGATGCTCGTGGGCGTGGGCGAGATGGGACGGCAGGTGGCCCGCGCCCTCCAGAACGCCGGCCTCGCCGAGCTGCTGGTGGCCAACCGCACCTTCGAGCGCAGCGTGGAGGTCGCCACCGAGCACGGCGGGACGCCCGTGCCGTACGAGAGGCTGCAGGACTACCTCCCGCGGGCGGACATCGTGATCACCGCCACGGGTGCGCCCCACCCGATCGTCACCGTGCCCATGATCCGCCAGGCCCTCCGCGACCGCCGCTACCGGACGTTGTTCCTGGTCGACCTCGCGGTCCCGCGGAACATCGAGTCCGGGGTGTCGGATCTCGAAGAGGCGTACCTGTTCAACGTCGACGACCTCTCCCGCGTGGTCGAGGAAGGCAAGGCGGCGCGCGAGCTCGCGGCGCAGCAGGCCATGCGCCTCGTCGACGACGAAACCGACCGGTTCCTGGCCTCCCTGCGCGAGGTGGACGTGGGCCCGGAGCTGCGCCGGATCGCGGATGCAGCCGAGCGCCTCCGGGTGGTCGAGCTCGAGCGCAGCCGGAAGCTGTTGGCATCCCTCGAGCCGGGGCAGGCCGAGCAGCTCGACCTCCTGACGAAGGGCATCGTCAAGAAGCTGCTCCACAAGCAGCTCGCGCTGGTGCGTGCCGCTGCGAAGGCGGGTGACCACGAGCGGTTGCGCACGTTGATGGAAGCCTGGCAGGACGACGGTCCCCAGGACACCCCCCCAGGAACCCCCGGCCCGAGGAGAGATTCGTGAAGTTGAGGCTCGGAACCCGTGGCTCCCTGCTCGCCACCACCCAGAGCGGCATCGTGGCCGACGACCTGCGGCGCCGCACCGGCGCCGAGATCGAGCTCGTCATCGTGAAGACGCGCGGAGACCAGGTGCAGGATCGCCCCCTCGCGCAGGTGGGCGGAAAGGGCCTGTTCACCAAGGAGCTCGAGGACGCGCTGCTCGCCGGGGAGATCGACTTCGCCGTCCACTCGATGAAGGACATGCCCACGGACTCGCCGAAGGGCCTCGTCATCGCGAGCATCCCCGAGCGCGAAGACCCGCGCGACGCGCTCGTTGGCGGGGACCTCGCATCCCTGCCCACCGGCGCCGTAGTGGGAACCGGCTCGGTGCGGCGGGCGCTCCAGCTCCGCGCGCGGCGGCCGGACCTCGACGTCCGCGGCATCCGTGGCAACGTGGACACCCGGATCGAGAAGCAGCGCCGGGGCGAGTACGCCGCCGTGGTGTTGGCGCTGGCGGGGCTCACCCGCCTCGGCCGCGCCGCGGACGCCACGAGCATCCTGTCCGTCAGCGACATGGTCCCCGCGGTGGGCCAGGGCGCGCTCGCCATCCAGGCTCGGGCCGACGACACCGCCACGCTTGCCGTCCTCGAAGCCGTCCACCACGTCGACACCGGCGTGTGTGTGGCCGCGGAGCGCGCCTTCCTGCACGCCATCAGCGGCGGGTGCAGCGCACCAGCCGCGGCGCACGCCCGCCTCGTCGAGGGAGCGGTGGTGTTGGACGGAGTGTGGGCGGCGTCCGACGACGCGCCGCTCCAGCGGGTCACCCTCCGCGGCGACCGCCTCCACGTCCACGCCCTCGGTAGCGAGCTCGCCCGCCGCCTCCGGGGGGCGTGACTCAGGCCTGGCGCCCGCCCGCTCCCCGGTTGGGTCGCAGCACGATCCCAGCCGCCAGCTTCTCCATCGCCGTGCGGTAGCTGCTCTCGGAGAGCCCGCGCACCGCCTTGCGCGCGCAGAAGCTCTCCTCGAGCATCACCTCGCGGCTGCGGGGCACGCCGAGCGCCCGGATGCGGGGCGCCAGGGCCCGCGCGGCTTCCGGGTTCGGCTCGTTCGCCAGGCGCGCCCACGCCACGCCCACGTCCGGGTCCTGGAGCGCAGCCACCACCACCGGCAGCACCGGACGCCCCGAGCCCGCGCGCTGCACGAGGTGCAGGGACGGGTCCCCGAACTCGAGGATCGAGACGTCCTCGGCGATGTGCCACAGCCGGCCCACGTGGCGCCCGTACCGGCCCAGCGCCGACAGCTCCCGCGGGGTCGCACCACCCAGGTGGCCCCCCGACCGGCAGCAGAAGGCGAACAGGGCCCCGGTGTGGGTGTCGGCGTGTTCGCGCCAGTCCTGCTCGACGGGGACCTCGCCCACGAGCTCGCGGGAGAGC
>JBIKWC010000137.1:0-17913 GCA_044356535.1 Myxococcota bacterium | reverse complement strand
GCCTGACTGCGATGTTGCCCGGCGTCGCGACCGTGCTCACCGACGGGGAAGGGCGCGTGCTCGTGTGGTCCGCGGGCGCCGAGCACCTGTTCGGGTGGAGCGCCGCGGAGGCGGAAGGGGCAACGGCGCCCCCGGGTGTCGTGTGCGACCAACCCGGCGTCCAGCGCGCCTTCGGCACCCAGGTGGCGGTACGTCGCAAGGACGGGTCCGAGGTCGCCGTGCGGCACTGGAGCCGCTGCTTCCAGCAAACGACCGGCGGCGGCGGCATCCACGTGTACGCGCTGGCCGAGCACCCGAACCACCGGGACGGCCCCGTCGAACCGCTCCGTCCCCGCGTGTTGCCCCCCGAGAGCGTCGAGTTCCACGGTCTCCTCACCCGTGACCCCGCGATGATGAAGGTCATCCAGATCGTGCGGAACGTGGCCGAGACGGACGCCACCGTGCTCGTGCGCGGCGAGAGCGGGACGGGGAAGGAGCTCGTGGCCAACGCCATCCACGCCGAGGGGCGCCGACGCTCCCGGCCGTTCGTCGCGGTGAACTGCGCGGCGTTCACCACGTCCCTGCTCGAGAGCGAGCTGTTCGGCCACGTGAAGGGCGCCTTCACGGGAGCGACCACCAGCAGACCGGGCATC
Organism: Myxococcota bacterium; assembly: GCA_044356535.1. Lineage (GTDB taxonomy): Bacteria > Myxococcota_A > UBA796 > UBA796 > JACKER01. The sequence goes on along the minus strand of JBIKWC010000137.1, from coordinate 17,281 downwards.
TTCACCCAGGCCGACGGAGGGACCCTGTTCCTGGACGAGGTCGCCGAGCTGGACCTCGAGCTGCAGTCGAAGCTCTTGCGGGTGCTCCAGGAACAGGTCTTCGTGCCCGTCGGCGGGACCGAGCCCCGCAAGGTCGACGTGCGGGTCATCGCTGCCACCCACCGGGCGCTGCGCGAAGAGGTGAAGGCGGGGCGCTTCCGGGAGGACCTCCTGTATCGCCTGCGCGTGGTGCCGATCTTCCTGCCTGCGCTGCGGGAGCGGCGCCCCGACATCGAGCTCTTGTTGCTCGAGCTCCTCCGGAAGTACTCCGAGCGCGGCCCGCGCCGCGTGTCCTCCGTCGATCCCGTCGTGTTGCGCAGGCTCCTCGACCACGACTGGCCGGGCAACGTGCGGGAGCTTCAGAACGTGGTCGAGTACGCCTTCGCGGTGGGACGCGGCCCCGTGTTGACGCTCGACGACCTGCCACCCGAGCTGCGCAGCGCGCCCGACCACGCGCCCGTCGACACGACGGCAGCCCAGATCCAGCGGGCCATCGCGGCGGCTGGCGGCGACCTCCAGGCGGCCGCACGACAGCTCGGCGTCAGCCGCGCCACGTTCTGGCGGATGCGGAAGCGCCACGGCATCCAGCTCGAGCCGTAGCCTAGCGGAACGCCGCCGTCTGCTCGCGGTCGTCCGGTACGAAGATGATCTTCGTCGGCATCTTCACCGCCGGCAGCGAGGTGGCGTCCGCCACGAAGTCCTGGGGGACGGCGCCGTTCCGGGCCAGGAGGAACGCTGTGAGGGCGTAGGTCTGGTCGGGCGTCAGGGAGCCGGGCGCCGTCTGGGGCATCGCCCGCTGCAGGTAGTCGAACACGGTCGTCGCGTGGGGCCACCAGTTGCCGATCGTTCGCTCGTGGCCCCGCCACTGCTCCCCGAACCCGGTCGCCGGATCGGTCCCGACGAGCTTCGGCGCGATGCCCCCCTCTCCCGCGAGCCCGTGGCACCCGGCGCACGCGAGCTGCGTGTACAAGACCTCGCCCTCCGCGACCGTGCCACGCCCCGCTGGGAGGCCGTTGCCCTGGGCGTCGACGTCGCGGTCCCAGGCAGCGATCCGCGCCGGGTCCGCCGGGCGACCGAGACCCAGGTGTTCGGGGACGGCAGCAACGGGGGGACCCGCCTCCGAGCCCGGCGCGGAGGTCGGCACGGCCACGGTGGCGTCGGGCGGCGCGCAGGCCAGCCACCAGGAGAGCAGGGTGCTCACGTCGCCTCCGGGTCTGCAGCGAAGGTCACGCCGCCGTCTGCAGCGACCCGCCAGGTGCGGATCGGGTTGAAGTGGTAGTCGGTGCCGGCGCCGCGGGTGTCGCGGAACACCGAGAACGAGGGCTGCACGTAGCCGGTCTCGTCCACGGCGCGGCTCATCAGGGCGGTGGGGGCTCCGTCCCAGGTCCACGGGTGGACGAACCGCACCGCGGCCCGCGGCGTGTTCTGGCCGTACAGCGTGGCGGTGTGCCAGGTCTTGCCCGTGTCGGTGCTCACCTCGACGCGGGAGATCCGGCCGCGCCCCGACCACGCGAGGCCCTGCACCGGCCAGAACCCCGGCGTGAGCTGCATGGGGTGCGCCGGGGAGGTGATGATGGACTTGGCGTCCTGGACGAACGAGAACATCCGCGCGCGGTCCCCGGGGAGCGGATCGGTGTACTTCGCGGTCTCGTCCTTGGTCATCGTCGGGCCCTCCTTGAGCTCGATCCGACGCAACCACTTGATGGAGACGTTGGCTTCCCACCCGGGGACGAGGAGCCGCACCGGGTACCCGTGCGCCGGCCGGAGGGCCTCCCCGTTGGCGGCATACACGAGGAGGCAGTCGTCCAGCGCCTTGTCGAGGGGCAGGCTCCGCGCGAGCACGCTGGCGTCGCCACCTTCGGCCAGCAGCCACTTCGCGGTGGGCGACACCCCCGCCTCGGCGAGGACGCGCCGGAGCTCCACGCCTGTCCACTCCACGTTGTTCAGCTGCCCGTCGATGAACTGGGGGGTCAGGGTGGGCGCGGGCTCGCGGAACGCCTTCCGCCCGTTCCCGGCGCACTCGAGGAAGTGGACGCGGGTGACGGGCGGGAACCGCTCGAGCTCGGCCAGCGAGAACACCAGCGGCCGCTCCACGAGGCCGTGGATCAGGAGCTCGTAGCGGGACGGGTCGATCTGGGCGATGCCTCCGTGGTGCCGCTGGAACTGGAGGTCGGTGGGCGTGATGGTCCCGGTGAGGGACTGGAGGGGCGAGAACGCGGTGCCGGTCACGGCCCCCACCGGCGCGATCTGCAGCGCTTCGAACGGCGAGCGCTCGGCGTTCGGCGTGATCCCGCCCCCGAGCACGCGCGTCGCGTCGTCGGGCACTGGGGTCTCGGCGCGCGCCACCCCACCGACCGCGGCCGCTGCGAGGCCCGCCGCGAGCCCCAGGAACCCCCGGCGGCTGGTGTCCGTGTCGCTCACTTTGCACCCCCGAGCGGCGGGGGCTTGGCGACGACCGCGAGCTCGGGCCGGGAGCGAGGCAACAGCGGGGGCGGCTTGTACGCCTCGTGCCCCTTGGTTGCGTACGGGACGTCGTACGGCGCGCCGCCCTCGGGCCAGTCGTTCTCCTTCGCGGGAGAGTCGGGCCGGGGGTGGGTGTTCACGAACGCGGACAGGTCGAACGCTTCCTGCAGGGTCAGCGTCCCCGGCGCGTTCTGCGGCATGAACCGTTGGATGAAGGCGGCCGCGCGCTCCTCGCGCGCCATGGAGGCGCCGATGCTGTAGGAGTCCGGGCCCCACAACGCGGGGAACGCGGGACGCACGCCGGCGCCGTCGGCCTGGTGGCAGGCCACGCACTTCTCGCCGTACAGCTTCTCGCCCTGCTCCGGGTCGCCGACGAGCTTCTCGGTGATGGGGGGGAGCGCTTCCCCGGCGATGTGTTTGCCCACCGGCACGTCCTTCGACAACCACGCGATGTAGTTCACGAGGTCGGTCATCTCCTGGCTGTCCACCGGGATCCGACTGCCGGCGAGGGAGCGGGTGAAGCAGTAGTTCACCCGGTCCTGCAGCGCGATCGTGGCGCCGGTGCGCTCCATGTACTTGGGAAACCTGGCGTACGCGCCAACCATCGGGACCGCGAACGGAGCGCGACCCTTGTCCAGGTGACAGTTCGAGCACGTCATGTTGCCGGTGGCGTACTCCGGCAGCAGCTGGTTCGTCTTGACGAACAGCTCGAGGCCGCGCCGGATGGAGTCTCCGAAGGGGCCCGCCGGGATGGTGGCTTCGTCGGGCGCGGTCCAGTCCACACCGTTCGACGGCGTCGCAGCGGGTGCGGGCGTGACCGGGGCGGCAGCGACAGGCGACGGCTGCGAGGGCGTTGGAGGCGACGCAGCCTCACCCGAACAGGCGGCGGCAACCAGGAAGAACAGCAGGCGGCGCATGAGGGCTCCCGAACGGTGCGACAGCCTAGCAGAGCAAGCACCGTGCCGATGCCCGAACCGCCACCCGTGCCACCCCTACCGTCGCAGGATGTTTCACGGTGAGACATGGATGTCTCATCCGCCCCGCTGGTGCAACAGTCCTGGGTCCCGGAGCTCGCAGCGCTGCGTCACGCAACCGCGGCACGTACCTTGCTATGCTGGGCGCTGGAGGTGTCCGTGACGAACCCGTTCGCGGCCCGGAAGTGGAACCCCTACCTCGTGGGCGTGGGGATCGGGGTCCTCAGCTGGTTGTCGTTCCTCACGATGGACAGGTCCCTCGGGACCTCATCCTCGTTCGTGCACGTCGCCGGGCTGCTGGTGGGGCTGGTCTCGCCGTCCCACGTCACCGGAGCGGGCGCCAGCGCGTACTACGCCAAGGAGGTCTCGGAAAAGACCCCGATGTTCGACTGGCAGATGTTCCTGGTGCTCGGGGTGTTCCTCGGCGCCTGGGTCTCGAGCCGCACCTCTGGCGACCGGGAGCGCGAGGCGGTGCCCGGCCTGTGGGCGTGGCGCTTCGGAGCCAACCCGGCGCTCCGGTACGCAGCCGCGTTCGCGTTCGGCGCCGTGATGTTGTTCGGCGCCCGCCTCGCCGGCGGCTGCACCTCCGGCCACGGGATCTCGGGGGGCCTGCAGTTCGCGCTGTCGTCGTGGGTGTTCTTCGCCACGTTCTTCGCGTCTGGGATCGCCACCGCGTTCGCCCTGTTCGGGTCGGAGGGACGCCGCCATGTTCGGAATTGACCCACTCTGGTTGTCGGCCGGCGGCCTCGCCGCGGGCTTCGTGTTCGGCTTCCTGCTCCAGAAGGGGCAGGTCTCCAAGTACCGCGTGATCGTCGGCCAGTTCCTGATGGTCGACCACACGGTGCTCAAGATCATGCTCACGGCGGTGTTCGTGGGCGCGGTCGGGATCTACGGCATGCTGGCGCTCGGCCTCATCGACCATCTCCTGATCAAGCCTGCGCTGCTGCTCGGGGTCGGCCTGGGTGGCCTGATCTTCGGCGTGGGCATGACCGGGCTCGGCTACTGTCCCGGCACGGGCGTCGCGGCGGCGGGAGAGGGCTCGCGGCACGCGTGGTTCGGCATCCTCGGCGGCGTGTTCGGCTCGATGGTGTTCGCCGAGGCCTACCCCTGGCTCGCCACCCACGTCCTCGACGTGTGGGACTTCGGGAAGGTCACGTTCTCCGACCTCACCGGGCTGTCGCCGTGGGTGTTCGTGTCGCTGCTGGGGCTCGGCGCAGCCGCGGTGTTCGCCTTGATCCGCCGCGCGGAGCAGCACCCCGTCACCTGACGAGCCCGAGGATCTCCTCCGGCGCCTCGAGCCAGTGATCGGGCGCGTGCGGCGCGAGCTCGTCGCGCGTGAACGGGCCCCACAGCGCCGCCCCGGTCCTCACCCCAGCGGCCCGACCGGCGATCAGGTCGGTGGCGGCATCTCCGACGAACAGCGCGCGCGCGGGGGACACATCACCCAGCTGGCGGAGCGCGAACCACACCGGGTCTGGCGCAGGCTTTGCGCGCCCGGCGTCCAGCGGCCCGACGACGAGGTCCGCGCGGAGCCCCGCCACCCGCAAGCCCCGCTCGGCGAACGGCTTCGACTTGCTGGTGACGATGCCGATGGGCACCCCGCGGGCCCGGAGCGCGTCGAACACCTCCCGCATCCCGGGGAACACGCGGATCGACGCGTCGTGGTGCACGTCGTTGTGCGCGCGGTACGCCGCGACGAGCGCGTCCACCGTGGATCCGACCGGCACGAACGGCGCGAGCACCTGCTCGAGCGGACGCCCGATCCCCTGTCGGAAGTCGTCGTCGTTGCCCACCACCCCGTGGGCTGCCTTGAGATGCGCCCACGACGACAGGATCAGGTCGTGGGTGTCGAGCACCGTGCCGTCGAGGTCGAGCAACACGACGTCGATCATCCCCGGGCCTCCGCGCGCGTGGCGTGGTCGAGGAACAGCGCGGCGAGGAGGTCCGGCTCCTGGGCGATGACACCGTGGCCCGCTTGGGCCAACGTCTCGAGCCGGGACCCGCGCACCCGCCGCGCCAGGTCCTCCGAACACGAGGGCCGGATGAGCACGTCGAGCGCCGGCTTGACCACCAGCACCGGCATCCGCAGGGTGGACAGGCGGCCGCGGACGTCGTGACCAGCCACCGCGCGGGCGTGGGCCCGGACCGTCGCGGGCGCCGCCATCTCCGCCGCCATGCGCGCTGCGCGTTCGCGGTACACGGGCTCGTCCCGCACCGCCGGGGGGAACAGGAGTCTGCCGAGCCTGCGGGCGCGATCCCGCTCGGTGGCGAACGCCGAGACGGCCGCCCACGTGGGTGGGGCGAGCCCCAGCGCCGATGCGGTCGTGGCCACGAGCCCGAGCGACCGCACCCGGTCGGGGCGGCGAACGGCCAGCTCCTGGCAGACCATCCCGCCCATCGAGATGCCGACCAGGTGGACCCTGCCCCACCCCCGTTCGTCGAGGACCGCCAGGAGGTCGGCGGCGAGCCCCGCCATGTCCGTCCGCGGGGCGTCCTGGGCCCGGGCGCCCACCCCCGCGTGGTCCGGGGTGTGGGCGGTGGTGCCGCGGGCGGCGAGGCGATCGACCACGGGAGACCAGAGGTGCCCCGGCATGCCGAGGCCCATCACCAACACCACCGGGTCGGCCGGGTGGGGACCGGGACGTTCCATCCCGCCCGGGTATCAGGCCAAGGGGCGCGTGGCGCGTAGACGCGTCAGCGGCTCGCGCCACGACGCTCCTCAGGCGTCCTTGCCCTGGTACATCTCCTCGATCTGCGCGGCGTACTTTTCGTCCACCACCTTGCGCTTCACCTTGAGAGATGCCGTCAACACACCGTTCTCGACCGACAGGGGCTCCGGCAACACGCGGAAGTACTTGATGGACTCGAAGCTCGCGAGCCCCTTGTTCACCTCGTCCACGTGCGCCTGCACGGCCTTGCGCACGGGCTCGCTCTGGGGGTCCGCGGCCACGCCCTGCTGCTGGGCCCACGTCGTGAGACCCTCGGTATCGAGCGCGAACAGCGCGACGCAGTAGTTGCGACGATCCCCGATGACCACGGCCTCCTGGACGAACACGAGGCTCTTGAGGCGCGACTCGATCTTGACCGGCGCGATGTACTTGCCGCCCGAGGTCTTCAGGAGCTCCTTCTTGCGCCCGGTGATGCGGTAGTAGCCCTCCTCGTCGACCGATCCGAGGTCGCCGGTGTGGAACCACCCGTCCGCGTCGAACGCGTCGGCGTTGGCGTCGGGGCGGTTGTGGTACCCCTTGGTGATGTTCGCGCCCTTCGCGAGGATCTCCCCGTCCTCGGCGATGCGCAGCACCACGTTGGGGAACGGCACGCCGATGGTGCCCACCTTGACCTTGCCCGGGCGCGTGGAGCTGAGGCCGGGGCAGGTCTCGGTGAGGCCGTAGCCCTCGAGCAGCAACACGCCCATCGCCAGGAAGAACTCGTGGACCTCCTGGCCGAGCGGCGCCGAGCCGGTGAGCGCGAACTCCAGGCGATCGAAGCCGAGCCGGGCCCGCAGCTTCGAGAACACGAGGCGCTCGGCGAGGCCGTGCTGCAGCCCCAGGAAGAACGGCAGCGACTGGTTCCGGCTCTTGTACGGGATGGCGGCCCGCCCGACACCCATCGCCCAGTGGAACATCCGCTGGCGGAAGGGGGGAGCGCCGGCCACGGAGCCGTCGATCTTGGCCTTCATCTTCTCGAACACGCGGGGAGCGGACGGGAAGAAGCCCGGCTTGGACAAGCCCAGATCCTCGACGAGGGTCGGGATGGTGGAGAGGACGATGGGGGCGTCGTAGAACGGGCCCGCGAGCTCGATCAGCCTCCCGAAGCTGTGGGCGAGCGGCAGGAACAGGAACAGCCCGCCCTCCCGCACCTTCGTGTTGAACAGCTCGATCTGCTCGATCGACTCGAGCATCGACAACATGTTGTCGTGCGTCTGGGTGACCGCCTTCGGGGGCCCCGTGGTGCCGGACGTGTAGGTCCAGGTGGCGGTGTCCGTGCGCTGCACCTTGCCGCGCCGCTCCTCGAGCTCGGCCCGCACGGACTCGAGGCGCGCAGCGCCGCGCTTCTCGAGGTCCTCGAGGCTCTCCCAGTCGGCGGCCGGGGCGAGGCCCGTGGGGTCGATCACCACGAGGTGGCGCAGCTTGACCTGGTCCGACGCGTAGTCGCGGTCGAAGAACCGGAACCCCTGCTTGAGCGACCGGCACTTCTCGACCTGGGCCTTGTCTTCGCAGATCGCGACCTCGATCCCGATGTCGACGTGCTGGTAGCCGACCTCCTCGGGCAACAGGGACGCGTAGATCGGTACCGTGCGCAGGCCCGTGCGCAGACACGCGAAGTCGGACAGCACCCACTCGAGCCGGGTGTTGCCGATGATGCCCACGGGAGCGCCGTGCGCGAGGCCACCCGGGATGGTGACGAGTCCCGCCGCGATGCGCTCGAGCCGCGGCTCGATGTCCTTCCACGTGAGGTCGACGTACGCCGTGCCCGACCGGACGCGGAACGCGCTCGTCCCGGCCGAGGCCTGGCCACGTCGCACCAGCAGTTCGCCCAGGGTCTGGTAGGTCTTCGTCACGCTCACTCCGCGTCGTTGGTTGGTTGGCGGCCTTCTAATGTGCGGCGAGGAGGGCGCAAACGGTCGTGGCGTTTCAGGGGCGCCAGTGCGTGGGCCGCGAGCGGAAGTCCTCGTCGGAGTGGTCCCACACCACCACCCCCGCCGACCGGAGGTCCTCCGACTCCTCGTCCACCCAGCCGGCGCCGCAGCACACGGGGCACCGGCGCCGCCCGATCACGCGCCGGGCGGAGCCTCCGATCCGACCGACCACCGTCACCACCCCGTCGCGGCAGTTGGGATGGGGGCACGGGTGACGCATGCGGAACCGCCCCTGGGTGGAGAAGATGCGCCGCTTACCTCCCGATTCGCCAAGCGGCAACCCGGGGGCGGCTCAGAGGTCGCGGCGAACCGTCAGCGGCGACCCTGCCGAATCCGCGCCGAGCACGCTGTACAGCACCTCGACGGCCCCTCCCCCGAGGAGCCGCCCCGTGATCGTGGCGGGCGCGACCCGAGGACTGACGAACAACCAGGCGTGGTCTCCGGGCCGGAGCGCCAAGACCCCGCGGTCGGTCCCCTGCAGCGTGAGGGGCCCCTCCCGCCCGAGCTCGCTCAGCCCCCCCTCTGCCACGGAGGCACCGCGGTAGACGACCCATTCGTCCTGGCGCACCCAGGTGTAGTCCACGGGCGGCACTGGCGGTCCGTCGAACCAATGCACCCCGTCCGGGTCGAGCAGCGCGGAGAGCGAGGCGTCGGCGCGGTCACAGCGCCGCTCCCACATCACCTCCTCGACCATGGCCCGATCGGCGGGCGCCAGGTCGGCGGGGATCGGCACTCGGGTGAACAGGGCCTCCGGCGCCAGCTCCCAGGACACCCGCACCCGCCGCGTGGACCGCGACAACCGCACCTGGAACGCCGCGCGGTCCGGACCGAGCTGCAGATCGAACAGGTCGGGGGTGCCGTCCCCGTCGGCGTCCTTGCGGAGGATCCGCGCGCCGGAAGCATTCGGCTGCAGGTTCCGCACCTCGACCGCGAGGTCGCTCACCGCGCACGCCTCGACCGACCAGGCCGGAGACGACGTGGAGGGGACGGGCGCGGGTGGGGGAGGGGGTGCCGGCTCCGGCGGGGGAGCACACGTACAGGCGAGCAGGGTGGCGAGGAGCATCCGGGAGCCTACCGCCTCGAACTGGCTGGATCCAGGCCGCCGGGTGGTACCCTCTGCGCATGCCGAACCGGTCCCGGCTCCGAACGGTGGTCACCGCGGGTCTGATCGCGGTCGTCGTCGCGCCGGCCGGTTGGCTCGTGTTGCTGAACGGGTTCGCGAACCTCGTGTTGCCCGGGCTGTTGTCGCGGGAGCCGGCCCGGCTCGCGGTCGACTGGGACTTCGTCTGGATGTGGGTCCCCGGGCGCGTGGTCGCGATGGACAACTTGTCCGTTCGCGGCGCCGGGCCTCGCGGGTCGTGGTCGCTCGACGCAGCGGAGGTTGCTGGCGAGGTGGAGCTCGGCGCGTTGATCGAGCGCCGCCTCGAGCTCGGTGAGGTCAGGGCGTCCGGGGTCGTGTTCCGCTCGGATCACGCTGCGGGTCCGCAACCCCGCGGCGCGCCGTGGCCTGTCCACGTAGCGGGCCGGGCAGTGGCGTCGCGGATCGAGGTCGACGGCGCCTCGTTCGAGGGCGAGCTCGTGGCCACCGGCGAGCTGTGGGTCGGGGACGCGTTGTCCGCCTCGCTCGACGCGACGGTCGCGCGCAGCGCAGTGGCCCTCGAAGGAGCCGCCGTCGTCAGCGAGCTCGGCGGAGACCTGCACCTGGACCTGCGCGACCTCCCCCGGGACCGGCGGCTGGGGCGCGCTGCGTGGTCCCACCTCTCCGGTCGCGCATCGCTGCGCGCGGACATCGACACGTTCTCGTTCCTCGCGCCGTACCTGGAGCGCGCCCCCTGGATGTCGCTGGTCGGCACGGGCACGCTGTCGACGCGCGTCGCGTTGGAGAACGGCGAGCTGCTGCCCGGCTCCGTCGTGGACGCCGAGACGCGCGACCTGACCGTGCGGTTTCTGTCGTACGACATCCGGGGAGACGGCGAGGTGCACGCGGAGGTGCACGACCTGCTCGGGATGGCGGAGAGCAGGATGGAGGTCCGCTTCGGCGCGTTCATCATCGGCGAACCCGGTGTGCCACCGCTCGTGGAGGGCGCGGGCTTCACCCTGTACGGCGCGAGCCCCCACGTTTCCCTCGCCGAACCGTTCGAGAACGTGGCGCTGGCGCTCGAGCTGCCCCCGTCGCGTGTACCTTCCCTGCCGCAGTACAACAGCTTCCTGCCCACGGACGTGGGGTTCTCGCTCACCGGTGGGCGCGGAACCGTGCAGGGCGACCTCTCCGTGAGCACGGTCGACGGCGTGGCCACGGGCGCCGCCACCCTCGAGGGCGACGAGGTCACCGCGCGCTTCGACGACCTCGCTCTCGCCTTCGACTTCCGCCTCGACGCCCCGCTCCGCGAGGCGAAGCTCACCGACCGGGTGTACGACTTCTCCGGCGCGCGCCTCGCGCTCACCGACTTCGGGCTCGAGGAGCTCACCCAGACCGACGATCGTGGTCCGCGCTGGTCCCGCGAGCGAGACTGGTGGGCGACCGTCACGGTGCCGCGCGGGCGCGCGCTGGTGGGCCGGCGGGAGTACCTCGACGCCCAGCTCGATCTCGAGGCAGCGGACTCCACCGCCTTCGTCCGGTTCGTCTCGCAGCGGAAGGACCTGCCGGGCTGGATGCAGCAGGCGCTGGCCATCCCGGGCGTGTCCGGGAGCGGCCACCTCGTGGTCGGCCTGGGGGTCGTACACCTCGAGCCGATGTCGCTGGCCGCGGGGCGGCACCTCGAGGTCGCGCTGCGCTGGCACCGCCGGAACCTGCAGAGCGAGGGCTCGTTGTTCGCGGCCTGGCGAGGGATGTCCGTCGGGTACCGGTTCGAGGGGGACGCCCGCGAGCTCGTCCCGTTCGGCGCCCGCGGCTGGTTCACCAGCGCGGCGGCCGGGACCGTCGCGACCACCCCGGTCGGGGACGCGGAGCAGAGCCGGCGGCCCGTGATCCGCTGGACCCGCAAGCCGAAGCCCCCGAGCCCGCCCGACGAGTGAGGACGGCACGCCGCGCCCTCCGGACGGCGCTGCACCGGGATAGGCCGCCGCGTGAACGAGGGACGGCGATACGAAGTGCTCGGGGTCATCGGGCGCGGCGGCTTCGGGACGGTGTACCGGGCCGACCTCCTCGGGGAGGGCGCGTTCGTCCGGCCCGTCGCGCTCAAGGTCCTGAACGCCGACATGGAGGAGGTGGGCACGGTCGCGGAGCGCCTGCGCGACGAGGCCCGGCTCCTCGGTCGCATCCGCCACCGGGCCGTGGTTCACGTCGACGGGCTGGTGCGGCTCGACGATCGGTGGACCATCGTCATGGAGTACGTCGACGGCAGCGACCTCGGCCACCTGCTCGAGCACCACGGGAAGTTCCCGGTCCGGTGCGCGTACGAGCTCGCCGGCGAGGTGGCCTCGGCGCTGCACGTGGTCCACAGCTGGCCGGGTCCGGACGGCAAGCCGCTCGGCATCCTCCACCGCGACGTGAAGCCCGCGAACCTCCTCCTCACTCCGGCCGGCGAGGTGAAGGTCCTCGACTTCGGCGTGGCCCGGGGCGACTTCGCGTCCCGCGAGGCCCACACGCAGAACATGCGGTTCGGCTCGCCCGGGTACGTCGCGCCCGAGCGGCTCGAGGGCGAGGAGCGGCCGGAGGGAGACGCCTACTCCCTCGGCGTGGTGCTCTACGAGCTGCTCACCGCGCGGACCTTCGGGAAGACCACGGTCCGCAAGGAGCGGCACGAGGGGATGCTGGAGCAGGCGTGTACCCACCTGCCCGAGCTCCCGGACGAAGGCACGCGGCTGCTCCGCCGGATGCTCGCGTGGGACCCCGACGAGCGCCCCGCCGCGCGAGACATCGAGCGCGCCTGCCGGGAGCTGAGCCCGGTCCTGAGCGGACCCTACCTGCGCGACTGGGCCGAGAAGATCGTGCCGGGCGCCCTGGCGTCGCGCAAGCTCGGCGAGCTCGGCGAGGACTTCTCGAGCAACATCCTCACCGAGCGGGTCTCGGGGACGGTGGACCCGCCCCTGCTGCGGTCGTCGACCTCCACCGTCGACGACTTCGCCGCCGACCTGCCTCCGCCGGCCCCGTCGGACCTGCCGCCCCCGCCACCACCACTCCCGCCCGCGCCGCCGTCCCTGCAGGGGTCTGCGCCCTCGCTGCCGTTGCCTGTCCCGCCACCACCCCGACCTGCGCTCGCTGCGGAGGCCCGGGCGGCGGCACCACTCGAAGCCCGCCGTCCAGGCGAGGTGGCTTCCTCGCGGCCCCGCGGGTTGGGCGCGCTCACCGTGATGTTCGACCTCGTGGCCCTGTCCGCGGGGGTGTCGGTGCTGGTGGTGGTGTTCTTCGGCATCTCGCTCGCGATGTGCACGGGCATGACCCTGCTCGCCGCCCTCAACTGACGCTGGGTTCCTCGGGGCGGAACCGGCCGGTCGCGAGGTACGACACCGTGGCCCGCACGACCGTCGGGTGGATCATCAACACCGTGTGCACCACCGGCACCACGAGGGTGTCCTCGGCGCCGTCGAGCACCGCCTCCTCCACGCGCACCGTCATGTCGTCGTCGCCGGTCAGCAGCGGGTTGTAGCCCCGGGCGTCGCCGCGGGCCCCCGCAACGATGCCGAACGGGATGGTCGGCCGCGGGATCACCGTCGCCGCCGAGGGGCGCATCTGGTGGAGCGCGGGGCCGCCGATGGCCTCCACGAGCGGCTCGGGGAGATGCTCGAGGCGGGTGATGGCCTCCGCGCCGCGGTTGGGGGTGCCGATCATCACCAGGCGGTGGACGCGCAGGCGCTGGCGCCAGGGCCGGTCGAGGCGGGACAGCAACACGCGGGCCACGATGCCGCCCATGCTGTGGGTCACGAAGGACACCGTGTCCACCTCCCTGGCGTGCTCGAGCACCGAGTCGAGCTGATCTGCGTGGTCCTGCAGGCTCTGCCGGGTGGACGGGTAGTTCACCGCGTGCGCGTCGTACCCCGCCGCCCGGAGCCCCCGCACCATCGGACCGAAGCTGTCCTTCGAGCGGAAGATGCCGTGGAGCAACAACACGAGGTGCCGGCTGGCCGGGTGCGCGCCCGTGGCCGACACGATGCGCTCGAGCCCCACGCGGCAGGCCTCGAAGTCGCCGATCGCGAGCCGGAGGTCGTGCGGGGAGAGGAGCCGGTGATGCCCGGTCCAGACGTTGCGCTGGATGCGGTAGCCCGCGTGCAGCATCACGTCGCCCCAGAGTTGCTTGCCCCCGAGGGTGGGAAGCGGCGGCAGGTAGAAGGGTCCCATGGGTGACAGCCTAGCCCGGGAGACGCCCGCCGCCGATGGGACCTGCAAGTCCCGACGTGTCCGGCTAGAATCACGCGTCTGCGGTCCCGGTCGGGGGCCCCTATGTTCGGAGTCCGCATGGTTTCCCCTCGGTCCGCTCACCTCTCCTTCGGCCTGTTCGCGCTCGTTGCCGCCTGCAGCAACGACGTACAGGTCTCGAAGACGCCGAACACCCCGCCCCAGGTCTCGATCCGCAACCCGACGGACCAGGCCGAGTTCAGCGAGCTCGACACCGTCGACTTCCTGGCCACGGTGGTCGACAGCAACGGCCTCGACGACATCCAGAACTGGACGTGGACCTCCGACCGCGACGGGCTGCTCGGGGAGGGCACCGAGATCCCCGCCGACGGCTTCCTCCGCCTGGCGAGCACGTTGTCTCCGGGCACCCACTCCGTCACGGTCACCGTGTCCGACCTCGGCAACCTCGAGGCGCAGGACGCGATCACGCTCGTGGTCACCCGGGCCGCCCAGAACCCGTCCGCGAGCATCATCGAGCCCGAGGCCCTCACGCCGTTCGACCTCGGCACCGTCGTCGACCTCGACGGGACCGTCCAGGACCCGAACCAGCCTGCCGAGGATCTGCTGGTGGTGTGGACCGTGGAGCCCGCGCGGAGCGGGACCCCCGTCGTCACCTTGTTCGACGGCAGCGCCGACCCGAGCGGCCTCACCTCCACGTCGTGGACGCCCGACACGCTCGGGCAGTTCCGGATCCGCCTGCAGGTCGAGGACGTGGACGGCAACACCTTCGAGGACGACGTCGTGGTGCAGATCGTGGACGCCCTCGACGGCGACCTCGACGGCGACGGCTTCTCCCCGAACCAGGGCGACTGCAACGACAGCAACGACAGCGTCTTCCCGAGCGCGCCCGAGCTGTGCGGGAACAGCATCGACGACGACTGCAACAGCGTCGTCGACGACAAGGACGCGGACGTCGACCAGCACGTCGACCTCGCGTGTGCGCCCACGTACACGGGCGCCTTGGCCGAGGACGACTGCAACGACGCCGACGCGAGCGTGTTCCCCGGCGCATCGGAGTCGCTCGACGGGCTCGACAACAACTGCGACGGCGACACCGACGAAGGCACCGACGCCTGGGACCAGGACGGCGACTGCTCCTGCATCGCGGCGCTGTGCACCGGCTCCGAGAACCCGGCCTGCGTCACCCTCGTGGGTGGGGACTGCGACGACGACGACCTCGCCAACTTCCCTGGCAACGTCGAGGTCTGCGACGCCCAGGACAACAACTGCGACACCCAGGTCGACGAGGGCCTGCCGGTGGTGCCGTACTTCCCGGACGCCGACGGCGACGGCTTCGGCGCCGACGACCAGCTGGCCGTGCGCACCTGCTCGGGGGCTCCGCCCGACCACGTCGAGAACCGGGACGACTGCGACGACGGCGACGAGCTCGTGAACCCGGGCGAGGTCGAGACCTCCTGCGACGGCATCGACAACGACTGCGACGCCCTCACGATCGACGGCCCCGATCTCGACGGCGACGGCTCCCCCACCTGCCTCGACTGCGACGACGCCGACCCCGACAACTTCCCCGCCGGGGTGGAGGCGTGTGACGGCCGCGACAACAACTGCTCGGGCACCGCGGACGAAGCCGTGGTGTTCCAGGCCTGGTTCCCCGACAACGACCTCGACGGCTTCGGCGATGGCACGCAGCTCGAGATCATCGCGTGCGCGCCCGTCCCCGGCCGGGTCGCGGACGACACCGACTGCGACGACGCCGACGGCCTCGTGAACCCCGGCGAGGTCGAGATCACCTGCGACGGCCTCGAGAACGACTGCGACCCGGGCACGGAAGACGAGCCCGACGACGACAACGACGGCGTGATCCTGTGCGACGACTGCGACGACGCGGACCCGCTGAACTTCCCGGGCAACGTGGAGTTGTGCGACTTCGCCGACAACAACTGCAACACGACCGTCGATGACGGCGTCACCAACGTCGACTACTACCCGGACCTCGACGGTGACGGGCACGGTGACCCGAGCGGGGTCCCCATCAACACCTGCACCACGCCGCCGGCCGGGTACGCGCTGCTCGCGGACGACTGCGACGACGGCGATGCGTTCAACTTCCCCGGCAACCCCGAGGTCTGCGACGGCGCCGACAACGACTGCGACACGGTCGACGACAACGGCCTCACGTTCCAGGCCTGGTACCCGGACGTCGACGGCGACACCTGGGGCAACAGCCTGTCCGTCGCCGTCATCACCTGCGACGGGCCGCCGGTCGGCGTGGACCACGTCAACGACAACACGGACTGCAACGACGCCGACCCCGCCATCAACCCCGCCGCCGCCGAGCTCACCTGCAACGGCGACGACGACGACTGCCTCGCCCAGACCGAGGACACCCCCGACGAAGACGCCGACGGCGCCTCGGCGTGTTTCGACTGCGACGACGGCGACGCCGCGAACTTCCCCGGCAACGGCGAGGTCTGCGACGGCGCCGACAACAACTGCGACAACCGCTCCGACGACGGCCTGACGTTCGCCGACTACTGGGTCGACAACGACTCCGACGGGTTCGGGACCGCCTTCGTCGCCTCCGTGTCGACCTGCGATGGCCCCCCGGTCGGCCGCGTGGCGAACGACGACGACTGCAACGATGTCGACTCGGCCGTCAACCCGGCCCAGACCGAGCAGACCTGCGACGGCCTCGACAACGACTGCGTCGCCGGCACCCTCGACGCGCCCGACATGGACAACGACGGCGCCTCGATGTGCGTCGACTGTCAGGACAACAACCCGAACAACCGCCCCGGGGGCGCCGAGGTCTGCGACGGCGCCGACAACGACTGCGACACGCTGGCCGACGACGGTCTCGCGTTCGTGGACTACTACCCGGACGTCGACAACGACAACCACGGCGCCGACGACCGGCCGGCGCTCTCGCGTTGCAACGGCGCGCCCGCCAACCACGTCGCCAGCAACGACGACTGCGACGACAACGACGTCGGCAACTTCCCGGGCAACAACGAAGCCTGCGACGGCGCCGACGACGACTGCGACGGCAACCCCGACGACGGCCTTCCGTTCGTGTCGTACTACCCCGACACCGACGCCGACGGCTTCGGCTCCGCCGCATCCGCGGGCGTGAGCACCTGCAACGGCGCCCCGCTCAACCACGTGGTCAGCAACACCGACTGCAACGACGCGAACTTCGCCGCCAAGCCGGGCGGGGTCGAGGTCACCGCCAACGGGGTGGACGAGAACTGCGACACCGTCGACAGCTGCTGGCGCGACCTCGACGACGACGGAGTCGGCGTGAACACCGCGTTCACCGCCAGCACCCTGACGTGTACGGGCCCCAACGAGTCGCTCAGCAACAACGACTGCGACGACGCCGACGACGCCAACTTCCCCGGGAACCCCGAGACCTGCGACGGCCAGGACAACAACTGCTCGGGCGGCATCGACGAGGGGAACCTGTTCCTCAACTACTACGCAGACCTCGACGGCGACGGCTACGGCGACGCCGGCGCGGCCCCCGTCAACTCCTGCCTGCCGCCCGCGAACTCGGTCGCCAACAACCTCGACTGCGACGACACCCGGTTCGCCGTGAACCCGGGCGCCACCGAAGCCACCTGCGACGGGCTCGACAACGACTGCGCGGCCGGCACCCTCGACGCCCCGGATGCGGACAGCGACGGTGTCTCCGAGTGCACGGACTGCGACGACGCCGACGCCGACAACTTCCCCGGGAACCCCGAGGTGTGCGACGGCGCCGACAACGACTGCAACACCGTGGTCGACAACGGCCTCGTGTTCACCACCCACTGGCGCGACGACGACGGCGACGGCTGGGGCGACGCCCTGAGCAGCCCGGTGACGGAG
>JBIKWC010000012.1:0-68362 GCA_044356535.1 Myxococcota bacterium | reverse complement strand
CAGGTCGAGTGTGAATCCACCAGCCAGGTGACGCTGTTGCTCAGCCAGTGGATGCTGGCGGCCGGAACCACCGCGATCGACGCGGCGATGGAGCTGCGCGCACTGACCGGCCCATTCTCGGGCGCCATGCGGGTGCGGTTCGCCGCGGTGAGCACGCAGCGCCCCGGCGCCTGGGGCACGGCGACCACGGCGCGGACGACGGCCGACGTGTGGCCCGAGCGGTTCGACGTGTCGGCCACGACCGACCAGCTGTGGGTCCAGGTCGGCCTGGTGGGCTCCGCGTCCTCGGGCGTCGCGGAGTGCCTGGCTCGCCTGCAGGCCGCCGGGCTCGGCAACGGGGTCATGCTCGCCGAACAGGTGGTGGAGGTCGAACCGGACACCAACGCCGGCAGCTACACCTACGTGTCCCTGGGCAAGCTCTTCCCCCAGGGCGGCTTGTCCAAGGTGATGTACGCCGTGGTCTTCTCCGGCGTCAGCGGCACCATCACCTACCGCCCCGTCTACCGGCAGTTCAAGGGCAACCCCGAGATCCCCGAGGCCTGGACCGATCTCGGGACCGGCGACAGCACCCGCACCACCGACGGCGACCTCAACAGCGGGCTCCTCGCGGTGACGCCCACGAGCGGCAACCTCCTGGGCCAGCTCGGCATCAAGTACCAGGGCTCGGCCCGCGGTACGATGCGCATCATCGTGTGCGGTGTCTACTGAGCGCAGCCGGCGAAGGAGGTCACGATGGATTGCGGCTGCGACGACGAGGACAACGGGCTGTTCGGCGAGTTCAACCCAGACACCCGGAACAAGGGCTGGGCGCCGCGCTTCAGCGCCGACGCTGGCCCTGACGGGTGCGGCGGCCGTTGTGGTCGAGCCGGGTGGCCCATCGACCCCAACCCAGCCGAGGACTTCCCCTCGGTCCCTCCGGTCGGGGTGTATGCCCCCTCCTGGTTCGGCGGGGCACTACCGGAGGACCCGGGCTCGGACCAACCCGCTCCCGGTGAGGACGGCGACGAAGACGATGGCGACGACGAGCCGCTCATGGACTGCTCCTCGTCCTCCGCCGCCGCAGAATGCAACGCCAACGTGCCGCCAGGCGAGCCGGGTTGCTTCTGCTGGGTCGAAGCTGGAGCCTGCGTGTGCGAGCCGTTCGTGCTGGTCGACGGCTCTCGTCCGCTCCGGCCTGATCGACCTGTCGGCATCGGATTCGAACCGGTCATGCCAGTCGAACCGTCGGTTCCGGTGCCGATTTTCGACACGCCCGTTGGCGACGACGGGTATGACGACTGTAAACTAACCGAGTGCGACGACCTCTTTGCTGCCGAGGTTGGTCTCGTTCGCGACGGATGTGGGTACAAACGTCGAGATAAGGGAGAATGGAGCCTCAGCGAGAATCCTGGGGAGGTCCTCGACTTTGGGTATCAAGGTGTGAATCTTGACGGGTACATTCGCGCGGGCACCATCGATGGCGTAACCATCGCGTTCGGATTTCGGCCGAACGGAACACCAATTTGGGCGATGCACCGAGGCAACGGTGACATTGTCTGCAAGAAGTGCAATGCAGGTGGTCACCCCAAGGTCGTTCCCTGCCCATGACGCCGTCAACCTCAGCCGTTGAGGCCGAGCCGCTGCGGTTCGAGTTTCAGGTCCAGGGCGCCGTCGATTCCGTCGCCTGCCGACAGGCCGGACCGGACACCGGACCGCGGTCGGGGCACTTCCTCACGCAGGAGTTCTTGGGCATGCCCGCCGAGGGACGGGTCAATGTCGGCCCTGACTGCGTGATTCGGGCGTGGGACCACCTGCTGAAGCTCGAGGATGACGCCTCGTTCTCTCACTACGTGTTGGCGAGGCCCGGCCAGGAGTACCGACGGTTGTTTGGCAGGGGCCTGCGTCGTATCGGCCGACCCATCAACGACCGCTCCTGGCTGCCTCCTTCTGAACCCTGCACTCTGCAGCTGCCGTTCTGGTGTGTGGCCTCTCCGGCCTCTGTGCATTTCAACGGAGACGAGCTCCTGGCGCGGGCCCGAGCCGGCGGTGCCGCGCCATTGGAGGTCCTAGCGCTCGACAAGCACAAGCGGTTCGAGCTCGCCATGCTTCTGGCTCAGCTCGAAGCGGCGCGAGAGGCCGAGCAGGTGACGTACCCAGGCCTGGGCCAGGAGGCGGCGCCAGGCTGGGGAGGACCGGAGCGTCTTCCTACCTGGGAGGGGACGGCGTGGCGCTGCGCTGCGGACGCGTCGCCAACGGCGGACCACGTGTTGCCCGCGCGGGATGGGTGGGTCGAGGGGGACGTGGGGGACTGCCGCTGGTTGGGGGTCTGGCGCGACGATCAGCTTCACTACGTGGTGCTGCCCGCGTACGGCGCGCCGCCGGTCGCCTCTGGGGTGTGGACCCTGGCCCAGGCAGCGGATGTCGACGATCGGCTGCGGTGGGCGGCTGTGCTGCGCAGCGCGGACGACCTGCCCACCACACCGGATGTGCGGACCACGCCCTCCCCCTGGTCGGCAGCGGAGGCGGAGGCGGCCTTCCAGGAGGCCTGCTCCCAACACGACTGGCGGCTGGGGGTGTGGGCGGTGCGGGCGGCGCAGCCGGAGCGGTTGCACGGGCTCGACGCCTACCAGATCTTGCGGCAGTGTCCGCTGTAGCACCGAGGCCGGAAGACTGAACAACGACGACGGGAGGAGCCGTCAAGCCGCTGGCAGCCGCACCCCTCGGACAGTTCTACCACAGAGGACGGGAGGTACACAGAGGAGAATCCGCCGCTCTGGCGGTTGGATCCCGTGCCTCGAGGTGCCCCTGGCCGCCTCCCTGCCGATCCTCGGTGTACCTTCGCGTCCTCTGTGGTCGAATCTTCGGTTCCGGCCGCAATGGGCAGTGCCAGTCCACACCAGGCTCGCCGTGGCCGAACCGCAACAACCTCTCGGCGTCCTCGGCGCTCGCTGCGCCACCAGACCCCGGGCGCCAGCTTCAGTTCCCTGCCTTGCCCTTCCCACCATTGCCCTCGGGCGGACCCGGGGTGGGTGCGACGTCGGTCAAGTCACCAGGCCCGGTCGAGCGCGCTCTCCGGCAACCAGCCGCGGTGGCCCCGGCCATCCTCGACCAGGGTGAACGCGCCCATCGGACGCACCACGCGGACCTCGGTTCCCGGGGGAAGGTCGCGGGTGCCTGTCGCCAGCGGGTCCGGCGTGTCCCGCAGCGGGGCGTGGGTGGCCACCACCACGGCCAGGGGGTGCGCCCGTTGCTCCCACCAGGTGAACCCCGCCACGCCCAACGCGAGGCCAGCGACCGCCAGCGCCACCGCCACCGCGCCCCCGCCCAGCCGCGCCCGCAGCAGCGTCGCCACCGCCGCCACCACCGACGTGAGCAGCGAACCCACCGCCAGCTCTCCAGCCGTCACCACCCGCCCCACCGCGGGGGTCGAGGCCGCCGGCGGGGGTGGTGCCTCGCCTTCTGCCTCGGCGAGCCGGGTGCGGGCGAGCGACAGGTTGTGGAACACGTCCACGTCGCGCGGACGCAGCCGGGAGGCCGCCAGCAGCGGCGCCACCGCCTCCACCGGTCGATCCGCCGCCAGGAGCGCCGTCCCGAGGTCGTACGCGACCACGCCGCTCGGAGACTCCGTCCGCCACGCGGTGATCGCGCCCTCCACGTCCTGCGCGGACCACGCGGCGTAGCCCTCCTCGACCGACGCCGACGCGGTCACGGCCCACCACCAGACGCTCACGCGGCCTCCCGCTCGACCACTTCGATCAGCCGGCGGACATCGTCCTCGAGCCCCGGATCGGCGACGCCGCCCCCGAACCGCGCGCGGCCCAGGCGTTTGCGGAGATCGGAGAACCGCCCGTCCCCTTCGCGGCCCGCCTCGGCGACGCGCAGCGCGTGATCGAGGACCGCCAGGCGCTCGTCCGGAGCGTCCGGGAGCGACGCCACGAGCTCGCGCGCCGTCGGGGGCCGCTCGACGGGAGCGGGGCGTCGGCGGCGCCACCGGGCCGCGGCCGCGCGGAGACCATCGGCAGCCAACAGGGCGAGGGCGGGCGCCAGGACCACGACGGACCCGCCGAGCAGCGCGGGCGCCACGTCGTAGTGCCGGGAGAAGCCCCAGGCGTACGGTGCGCGCGGGGTGGAGCCGTCGTCGGCCGACACCTCTCCCGGGTCCACGCCGAACGCGCGCAGCTCGCCCTCGCCGTCTTTCCCGGGGGCGACCTCCAGGGCGGGCAGCGCCACGCGGAGCGTGTCGTACGCGCCTTTCCGCGGCGAGAACACCACGAGCTCGTACGGGGGCAGCTCGATGCGGCCCGCCTGCGTGGGCACGAGCGCCCACTGGAACGTGGCGGACGCCGCCAGCCCGTCCGGGCCCACCACCGCCTTCACGACGGGCTCCGAGGGGTACACCGAGACCCCCGGCAACACCGGGTCGGGCAGCTTCAGCCCCTCCAGATCCGCCCCACCCGACACCACGAGCGTGAAGGGGACGCTGTCGCCGGCCTTCACGTTGCCGCCGCGCAGCGACGACCGCAGCTCGAGGTCGCCCACGAGCCCGCTGAAGCCCGGCGGCGGGGGCGGCAGAGGCCGGACCGTGAGGGAGAGCGGCTCCGACGCGTAGACCTCGGTGCGGGTCTCCGTCATGCCGAACCGCCGACCGATGGGGATCTGCACCGCAGCGGTCGCGGGCCCCAGGTCGTGGCGGCCCACCCCGCTCGCGACGACCGGCAGGAGCCCCTCGGTCACCATCAGCTCGCCGGCTTCGTCCTGCAGGGTGTAGCGCCGCTCGGTGGGGTCTCCCTCCTGGAGGGTCCGGAACCCCTCGAGCTTCGGGTCGGTGAACCGCGCGGAGACGTTGGTCCGGTAGCGGAGGCCGCGCCGGTAGGTCAGGACCTGGCCCTCCCACACGTCGGCCGTGGCCACGAGCGCGCCGCCGACCTCGAACCCCGCGAACACCTCGAAGTCGTCCGGGGGCCCACCGGCCGCCTTCGACCGCACCACGAGGGTCGCGGGCTCCGAGCGCACGGTGGTGGCGCCCACCCCCACCTCCACGGGGCCCAGGGTCCAGCTCCCCTCGGTGAGCGCGACCACCACGTAGTCGAACTCGAGGGTCTTGGAGATGCGGCCCTGCACGATGCGGTTGCTGCGCCCGGTCTGCCCGGAGAAGCGCACCTGTGCGCCAGCCCCGCTCGGCACCACCGGGGGCTTCGAGGCGTCCACCGCTTCGGTGCCCGACCACGCCACCACCACCCGCGCGTGCCCCGTCTGCCCACGCTGGAGCTCGCGCGGCTCGAGCACGAGCTGCACCGTCGCCGCTGCCGCCACCGCGGAGAGGCCCATCACCACGGCTTGTCCTCCGTGCGCCCCCGGATGAGCGTGCGCGGCTTGCCCTCTTCGACGCCCTCGATCATTCGGTCGGCCTGGGCGCTCGTGATGGGCACGGGCTCGCCGTCGATGCCGCCACCGCCCTGCGTGGGCGCGCCGTCCGGTCGCGGCTGCTCCCCCTCCCCCTGGCCCTCGCCCTCTTCCCCCGGCCCCTCTCCGGGCTGGCCCTGCCCCTTGCCCTGGCCCGTCGGGTCGCCGGGGTCGCCGCCGCCCTGGCCCTCCTGGTCCTGCTGCTGCTCGGGATCCTGCCCTTCTCCCTCGCTCTGCTGGTCGTCTTCGCCCTGTTGTTGGCCACCGGCGGCGTTCGGGTCCTGTTCCCCTTCGCCGCCGTCCCCTTCCTTCTCGCCTTCGTCGGGCTTGGGCGGCGGCGGCGGCTTCTGGGCGCGGCGGGCAGCGAGCTCCTGCGTCACCACGTCGCGGTTGTGGGTGGCGCCCGGGTGCTCGGCGTCCTCGGTGAGGGCCTCGTCGTAGCGGGCGAGCGCGTCCTCGAGGCGTCCCGCCTGGTAGTGGGCGTTCCCCGCGTTGTACCAGGCGTCTGCTCCCGCACCCGACGAGGCGGCGGCGTCCCATGCGCGCGCAGCCCCCTCGAAGTCACCCGCCCGGTAGCGTGCAGCGCCCAGGCGGTCCTGCAGGTCGGGGTTCCCCGGGTCTTCGCGCGTGAGCTCGGTGAGCTGCCGGACGGCTTCGGTCCAGTCCTCGCTGCGGAACGCCCGGTCGGCCTCGGCGACGGACGCTGCCGAAGCGGGCGCAGCCGCGAGCACCGACAGGAGCACGGCGAGGACGAGCCCAGCGCGGCGGCCGTCTCCGAGCAGCGCCGAGACCAGGAACCCCAGCGTTCCGAGCGCGAGCGGCCACTGGTACACCGAGTCGAACGACGCGCCCTGGTGGGTGTCGCGCTCGACGGCGGCGACGGCGCGGCGAAGCTCGGCGTAGAGCGCCTCCAGATCGTTCGTCGACGCGGTGGAGTTCACGAAGGCGCCCCCCGAGAGACTGGCCACGTCCTCCAATACCTCGAAGTCCGGGGTCGTGGTGACGACGGTCTGGCCGTCCTGCAGGAACCCACCGGACCGCAGCGGGATCGGGACCGGCTCGATGCCGATGCCCATGGCGTAGATCGGGATGCGCTTCTCGGCGGCGCGCTCGGCTGCCGCCCGGGCCTCGTCGGGGTGGTGGGTCTCGCCGTCGGACAACACGAGGAGGGCCTTCCCGGCCTGATCCTCGGTGCGGGCCAGCAGCTCGAGCCCGGCGTCGATGGCCACCCCGAGGTTGCTCCCCTGGTTCTGGAACGTGTCGGTCGAGACCTCGGAGGCCACGAGGGACAAGGCGCGCAGGTCCGACGTGAGCGGCAGGCGGGGGTACGCGGTGGCTGCATAGATCACGAGCCCGATCCGGTCGCCCTCCACGATCTTCTGGAGGTCGTCGAGCTCGCGGCGCGCCCGCACGAGCCTCGACGGCGCCACGTCCTGCGCGTCCATCGAGCGCGACAGATCGAGCAGGACCACGATGTCGGTGCCGCGCGCCTTCACCGAACGCGGCGGGCGGACGAGGCGGGGCTCGGCCACGGCGACCAGCGCACCGGCGAAGCCCACGAGCAACGCGAGCGAGCGCACGGTCCGGCGACGGCGCACCGACGCGGGCAGGACCCGCTGCAGGAACGCAGGCGAGAAGACCCGGGCCAGCTGCGCCCGGTGGCGGCGGGCGAGCAGGAACGACGCCAGCCCGGCGAACGGCAACAGGAGGAGCAGCGCGAGCGCGAGCGGCCAGCTGAAGCTCACGGGCCCCTCCGGAACAGCGTCGCCGAGAGCAGGGCGTCGAACACCAGGAGCACGAGGCCGGGGAGCAGCAGCCACCGGAACAGCTCTTCGTGTTCGACCTGCGTGAGGACCTCCGCCGTGGACGGCTCGAGCTCGTCGATGGTGCGGTACACGTCCTGCAGCGAGCTCACGTCCGTCGCCCGGAAGAACTTCGCGCCCGTGGCCTCCGCGATGGCGGTGAGGCCCTCCACGTCGACGCCGTCGCCGAGCATCATGCCGAGCAGGCCCCCGCCGCGCCCCCCGACGCCGATCGTGTAGACCTTGATGCCGAGCGCCGCCGCAGCCTGCGCCGCCGCCATGGGCTCGACCTGGCCTGCGTTGCTGCGGCCGTCGGTGAGCAGGATGACGATCTTCGAGGGGGCCTCGAGGTCCTTCATCCGCTTGGCCGACACCGCGATGGCCGTGCCCACCGCCGTGCCTCCGGCGCCGGCGTTGCCGATCTCGATCTGGGTGATCAGCGCCTCGAGCGTGTCGTGGTCGAGGGTGAGGGGCACCTGGGTCCAGGCCTCCTCCCCGAACACCACGACGCCGATCCGGTCGTGGGGCCGCGCCTTCACGAACTCGGTCATCACGGCCTTGGCGGCTTCGAGCCGCTGCAGGCGGGACAGGCCGTACTGCATGTCCTCGGCCTGCATGGAACCGGAGGTGTCGACCGCGAGCAGGATGTCCAGGCCCTCGGAGTCGATGGAGACGGTCCGGTGGGCCACCCGGGGGCGGGCCAGCGCGAGGACCACCAGCATCAACCCCACGGTGCGCAGCGCGGACGGCACCCAGGCGAGCAGCGTGCGCAACGACCGGCCCGGACCCGGCCCGCTCGTGGTGGGGACGGCCAGCGTGTTGCGGCCCGTGAGCCACCGCTGGAACGGCACCAGCTGCACCACGAGCAGCAGGAGGAGCCACCACGGGGACGCGAGCTCGCTCACGCGGACCTCCGGGGCTGGGCCCGCGACAACCCGACCGGGCGGGTGCTCTCCACGAAGCCGCGCAGATCGGCGTCGAGCTCGCCCAACCACTCCGCGATGGCCTCGGCCCGGCCGGCGCCGGGGCGCTCCTCGGCGAACTTCACGCGGTCGGTGGCCCGCAGGATGCGCCGCGCCCGGGCCACGTTGCCGTCGGGCAGGTGCCGCAGCGACTCGAGGTGCTCGACGACCTCGAGCGTGGTGCGCGCGGTGGCTTCGAAGCCGAGGACCGCCTCGACGTAGACGCGGAAGAGCTCGGCCAGCTGCACCGCCTTGTCGTCGAGGGGCACGGCGGGATCGGCGCGCAGCTGGTCCCACGCCGTCAGGGCCAGGACATCCGGAGGCACCGGCGGGGGCGCGGCCGCCACCACCACGCGCCGCGGGCGGAACGCGTACCACAGGCCCCCGGCGACCACGACGCCCACGAGCGACGCCGCGAGCCACGGGACGACCCGCACGCGGTCGGGCTCGACGATGTCCGCGATCTCGGCCGGCCGCGGCGGCTCCACGCCGACGTCGACGAACACGGCCCCCGACTGCCCCGTCGTGACCGTGCCGTCGGCCGCCGTCCACCGCGCGTCGAGGGGCGCGATCTCGTACGAGCCGCTCGGGGCCCGGAACACGTACCGCTGGGTGACCACGTCGCGGCCGCCGATGCGCTCCACCCGCGGCTCCCCGTCTGCTTCGAAGGTGACGCCTTGCGCGACGGGCGCGGGAACGTCCACCTGGCCGGTGGGGTCGTAGTCGACCACCACCCGCAGCGCGCCCCCGCCCTTCTGCACGGGGCCGTCCAGCGCGACCCGCACCGCGACGGGCCCCTCGGGTGTGGTGCTGGGAACGTTCGGCGGCTCGCCACACGCGAGGGCCAGCCACAACAGCGGCGTCACCGGCCACCCCGGGCAGCCGACTCGTGGAAGTGCTTCATCAGCGCCGAGAACGGGTCGTCGCTGGTGGAGAGCGCCAGCACCCGCGCGCCCCGCCGCCGCAGGGCCGCCACGCGCTCCTCGAGGGCCCGGGCGGCCACGAATGCGCTCCCCTCGACCGTCCGCCGGGCGCCGGTCTCGGCGTCGACCACGTCCACGAGCCCGAGCTGCGACAGGGCCTGGTCGAGCGGGTCGTGCACCAACACCGCGTGCACCTTGTGTCGGCGCGAAAGCGACGCCAGCAGCGGGCCCCACTGGTCCTCGTCGGGCGCGAGGAAGTCGCTGATCAGCACCACGACGGCGCGCTTGCGCTGCATGTTGCGGACGTACCGCAGCACCTCGACGAGGTTCGTGCCGCGGCCCTGCGCGCGGCCCGCGTACACGGTCTGGATCACGGCCCACACGTGGCCCCGGGTGCGCCGCGGGGTGAGCCAGGCCTCGATGCGGTCGGTGAAGGTGACGAGCCCCACGCGGTCCTGGTTGCGCAGGCTGGCGTACGCGAGGCCCCCGGCCACCCGGGCGACCTGCAGCCGCCGATCCGTCCGCCCGTCGCGGCCCCCGGTGCCCACGCGGGTCGAGCCGGAGACGTCCACCACCAGCAACACGGTGACCTGCCGCTCCTCGCGGAACACCTTGATGTGGGTCTCCGTCGAGCGGGCGGTGACGTTCCAGTCGATGTGCCGGACGTCGTCGCCGGGGACGTACTGCCGGACCTCCTCGAACTCCATGCCCTGCCCGCGCACCGCCGACCGGTATTCCCCGGCGAACAGGGAATCCACGCGCCGACCGGCCGACACGTGCAGCCGCCGCAGCTCCTTGAGCTCCTCGGGGGTGAGGCCGGCGCCGGAGACCCCGGCGGGCGCGGGGGCGCTGCGCCGTCCGGTCACTCCCGCCCACAGGTCCTGCAACCAACCCACGCCGCCCACCCCACGCCGGCCCGAAGCCAGCGACCGACTCTCAGCGCTGATCGACCTTCTCGAGGATCCGAGCCACGATCTTCTCTGCGTCGAGGCCGTCTGCTTCGGCTTCGTACGTGGGCAACACCCGGTGCCGCAACACGTCCGGCGCGACGGCCTTCACGTCCTCCGGCAAGGCATAGCCGCGGCCGTCCAGGAACGCATAGCCCCGGGCGGCGGCCGTGAGCGCGATCGACGCGCGGGGCGAGGCGCCGAACTCGATCGCCCGGGCCAGCTCCTTGTCGACGCTCCCTGGGTCGCGCGTGGCCCGCACGAGGTCCACGATGTAGCGCTGGAGCACGTCCGTGACCTTGATCTCGCGGACCACGGCCTGCGCGGCGAGGAGCTCCTCCTGCCCACACACGGCCTCGAGCTTCGGCGTCGGCTCGGCCGAGCGCTTGATGACCTCGAGCTCCTCGTCGAGCGTGGGGTACGTGACCCGGAGCTTGAGGAGGAAGCGATCGACCTGGGCTTCGGGCAGCGGATACGTGCCCTCCTGCTCGATCGGGTTCTGCGTGGCGAGGACCAGGAAGGGCTTCGGCAACACGTAGGTTTCGGACCCGATCGTGACCTGGCGCTCCTGCATGCCTTCCAGCAGCGCGGACTGCACCTTCGGCGGGGCGCGGTTGATCTCGTCCGCCAACACGAGGTTGGCCATGATCGGCCCCATGCGCGTGGTGAACTGGCCGTCGCGTGGCTGGTACACCTGGGTGCCGATGACGTCGGCGGGCAGCAGATCCGGCGTGAACTGGATGCGGCTGAACTTGAGGTGGAAGGAGCTGGCGAGCGCCTTGACGGCGGTCGTCTTGGCGAGGCCGGGCACGCCCTCGACCAGCACGTGACCGTCCGCGAGGAGCCCGATCAGCAGCCGGTCGACGAGGTACTTCTGCCCCACCAGGACCCGGCCCATCTCGAGGCGCGCCCGACCGAGCACGGGCGCCATCCGCGCGACCTTCTCTTCGACCTCGGCGACCCCCTGCGTCACTCGTTCACCCCGTGATCCGTTCGAACAGGTTCTGCCAGAAGCCCTTGTTGTGGACGCCCTGCCCGCGGAGCTCGGCGAGCTTGCGGAGGAGCTCCTCCTGCTCCACGCCGAGCGTGGTGGGCACCTCGACCACGAGGCGCGTGTGCTGGTCGCCCTTCTGGCCGCGGGTGCGCAGCATCTCGACGCCCCGACTGCGCAGGACCACCACGTGCCCCGAAGGGGTGCCGCGCTTCACGTCGATGGTCTCTTCGCCGTAGATGGTGGGCACGCTCACCTGGCCCCCGAGGCACATGACCTCGTAGGGGACGGGCACGGTGACGTACACGTCCGCGCCGTCGCGCTTGAACACCTCGTGCGGCTGGACCTCGATGGTGACGTACAGATCGCCCGCCTCGGCCCCGGGCTCCCCGCTCTCGCCGGCGCCGTTGTGGCGGATCTGGAGCTGGCTGTACGCGCCAGCCGGGATCTTGATCTCCATCTCGGTGGTCTCGCGGACCTTGCCCGAGCCCCCGCAGCCGCCGCAGCGGTCCTCGGGGCGGACGGTGGTGCCCTGGCCACGACAGGCGGGGCACGTGGTGCGGATCCGCAGGAACCCCTGGGCCGAGATGACCTGCCCGGCGCCGCCGCACGTGACGCACTTGCTGGCCGACGCGCCGCCCTTGAGCCCGCGCCCCTCGCACTGGGTGCAGTTGACCCGGCGGGGGATCTGGATCTTCTTGGTGACGCCGTGCGCCGCCTCCATGAAGGACAGGTTGAGCGGGTACTCGAGATCCGCTCCCCGCCGCGGTCCCCGGCCACGTCCGCCGCCACCGAACAGGTCGGCGAACCCACCGCCGCCGAACATCTGCTCGAAGATGTCCTGGACGTTGACGCCGCTGAGGTCCGGGCCCATCCCGCGACCCTTCAGGCCTTCGTGGCCGTACTGGTCGTAGATGCGCTTCTTGTCGCCGTCGGACAGGACGTCGTACGCCTCGGTGACCTCCTTGAACTTCGTCGGCGCGTCTGCGTCGTCCTTGTTCAAGTCGGGATGGAAGCGCTTCGCCTGCTTCTTGAAGGCTTTCTTGATCTCGTCGGGGCCGGCGCTGCGGCCGACCTCGAGCACCTCGTAGTAGTCGCGCGCCACGTCCTACCCCACCCGTCCCGGTTCCCTCGAAGACGAAGACCCCGGTGGTTCACACCGGGGCCTCGCGAACATTCAGCGAGCGCCCTCAGGCGTCCTCGTACTCCGCGTCGATCACGTCGCCGTCCTTCTTTCCGCCGCCAGCGGCGCCGCCGCCGGCGTCCCCACCCGGGGCCGCGCCCGACCCGCTCGACTGGTACATCACCTGCGCCAGCTTGTGCGACGCGGCGGTGAGCTTCTCGAGCGCCGACTTGATGGTGGCAGAGTCGTCCTTGTCCTTCGCTTCGCGAGCGGACTGCAGCTCGGCCTCGAGGGCGGACTTCTCGGCTGCGGGCAGCTTGTCGCCATGCTCCTTGAGGGTCTTCTCGACCTCGTAGATGCGGGCGTCGAGCTGGTTGCGGGACTCGATGATCTCCTTCTTCTCCTTGTCGGAGCCCTCGTTCGCCTTGGCTTCGTTCACCATGCGCTGGATCTCGGACTCGTTGAGGCCGGAGGACGCTTCGATCTTGATGGACTGGGCCTTGCCGGTGGCCTTGTCCTTGGCGGCGACCGACAGGATCCCGTTCGCGTCGATGTCGAAGGTGACCTCGATCTGCGGCATGTTGCGCGGGGCCGGCGGGATGTCCTGCAGGCGGAAGTTCCCGATGAGCTTGTTGTCGCGCGCCATCGGACGCTCGCCCTGGAACACGTACACGTCCACGGCGGTCTGGTTGTCGGCCGCGGTCGAGTAGACCTCGGTCTTGCTGTGCGGGATGGTGGTGTTCCGCGAGATCATCACGGTCATCACGCCGCCGAGGGTCTCGATGCCGAGCGAGAGCGGGGTCACGTCGAGGAGCAACATGCTCGTCACGTCGCCGCCGAGCACGCCGCCCTGGACCGCGGCGCCCACCGCCACGACCTCGTCCGGGTTCACGGAGCGGTTGGGCTCCTTGCCGAAGAGATCCTTGACCCGGCGCTGCACCATCGGGATGCGCGTGGAGCCGCCGACCAGCAGGACCTCGTCGATCTGCGAGGTGTTGACGCCGGAGTCCTTCAGGCACTTGCGGCAGGGCTCGAGCGACCGCTCCACGATGGGGTCGATCATGCGCTCGAACTCGGCGCGGCCGAGGGTCTTGGTGAGGTGCTTCGGGCCCGAGGCGTCGGCCGTGAGGAACGGCAGGTTGATCTCGGTCGACTGCGCGGACGAAAGCTCGATCTTGGCCTTCTCGGCTGCGTCCTTGAGGCGCTGCAGCACGATGGTCTGGCCGGTGAGGTCGATGCCGGTGTCCTTCTTGAACTCGCCGATGAGCCAGGTCATCAGCAGGTCGTCGATGTCGTCGCCGCCGAGGTGGGTGTCGCCGTTGGTGGCCTTGACCTCGACCACGTCGTCCCCGACCTCGAGGATGGACACGTCGAACGTGCCGCCGCCGAAGTCGTAGACCGCGATGATCTCGTCCTTCTTGCGGTTGAGGCCGTACGCGAGCGCCGCGGCCGTGGGCTCGTTGATGATGCGCTTCACGTCGAGGCCGGCGATGCGGCCGGCGTCCTTGGTGGCCTGGCGCTGGCTGTCGTTGAAGTACGCGGGGACCGTGATGACGGCCTCGGTGACCGGCATGCCGAGGTACTTCTCGGCGGCGCCCTTCAGCTTCTGGAGCACCAGCGCCGAGATCTCCTGCGGGGAGTGGTCCTTGCCCTGGATGCGCACGCGGCAGTCGCCGTTGGACGCGCGGACGACCTTGTACGGCAGGCGACCGACCTCGTCGGAACACTCGTCGAACCGACGGCCGATGAGGCGTTTGACCGAGTACACCGTGTTCTCGGCGTTGGTGATGGCCTGGCGGCGGGCCACGACGCCCACCATGCGGTCGCCGTCCTTGCCGAAGCCCACGACCGACGGCGTGGTGCGGGCGCCCTCTTCGTTGACGATGACGACGGGCTGATCGCCCTCCATCACCGCGACCACGGAGTTCGTGGTGCCGAGATCGATGCCGATGATCTTGCCCATGTGCTTGCCCTCGGAGATGTGGAAGGACGCCGCCCGCATTGCTCGGGAATCGAGGTCCGTCCAAGGTTCTTGCGCGGGCCCCACTCCGGGGTGCGTCCGCTCGGTGCCAATGCTAGGCACCCACGACGGCCCGTCAAGCGATCTCGGGCGCAGCGGAGGACGCGATGGAGGACTGGGACGTGCTCCGGGATCAGCTCCTGCTGCACGAGCTGGAGCGCGCCTGGCGGGACGCGAACTGGCGGTGGTTCCGCGAGGCCCTCGCTCCGCCAGTGTTCCGCCTCGCCGACACGAGCGCGACCCTGGGGAGCTGGCGGGCCGCCGACCGCACGTTGTCGATGGCTCGCGCCTTCGTGCGCGCGGAGCCGTGGGTGCGAGTGGTGGAGGTCCTGCACCACGAGATGGCGCACCAGTACGTCGCCGAGGTCCTCAAGGTCACGGACGAGACCGACCACGGCCCCGCCTTCCGGCAGGTGCTGCGGCGGATGGGACACGACGGAGACGCATCGGAGGCGGCTCCGGAGTCGCCGGCGCTGGCCCGCGTCCGCAAGCTGTTGGCGCTCGCCGCCAGCCCCAACACCCACGAGGCCCAGGCGGCCATGAACGCCGCCCACCGCCTGATGCTCACCCACAACATCGACCTCGCCCGCACCCGGGCGGCGTCGGGGTACCGCGCTCGCACGATCGGACCTCCCCGCACGCGCCACGACGTGTGGGAGAAGCTGTTGTTCGGCATCCTGTCGAGCCACTTCTTCGTGCGGGTGGTGTGGGTCACCGTGCTCGACACGACCGAGGTCACGCAGCGCCGGGGACGCATCGGCTTCGCGAAGCGGACCGTCGCCGAGTGCGTGGGAACCCCCGCCAACCTCGAGATCGCCGCCTGGGTGTACGAGTTCGTCGGGGTCACGGGCGAGCGGCTCTGGAAGGAGCACCGACGGCAGCATGGCCTCCGAGGGGATCGCGAGCGCCGGCGGTACCTGGCCGGCCTGGTCGTGGGGTTCCGCCAGCAGCTCGAGGAGAGCGCCGCGCGCTGCAAGGTCGAAGGGCTCGTGTGGGTCGGGGATCCGGGCGTGGAGGACCTCGTCGCGCGACGCCACCCGAGGCTCGTGCGCTCCGGGGTGCGGGTGACCCAGTCCGACGCCTTTCACCACGGCAAGGCGGACGGCAAGCGGATCGTGTTGCACAAGCCGATCCGCGGGGAGCGAGGTGGTGGCGGCCAGCTGGCGGGGTAGCGGCGCTCGACACCGCCGACGGCCTGGGGTCTGATAGGCGCCATGTCGACCCCTCCGCCGCAGAGCGACGCGCCGCCACCTCCCGCCGAAGGCACCGCCACGGAGTGGCTCCTCCGCGTGTTCGCGGTGGTGTTCTACCTGTGGGCCGTGCTGAGCCTGGGCAACACGTGGTGGCACGACCAGTCCCGCTGGACCATGCTCGTGTTGCTGATCGCCGAGGGGTACACCCTCGCGCTCGTGATCACTGCGCGCCGGGCGACGGTGCGCGACTTCACGCCGCTGTCCGTCGCCGCCACGATGTACGCGGCGTTCTTCTTCCTGCTGTTCCGCACCGACACCGTCCGGATCATCCCGGAGCTCGTGGCCGTGGGGGTCCAGAGCGTGGCGCTGGCCTGGGAGGTGGCGTCGAAGGTGACGTTGGGCCGCTCGTTCGGCCTGCTCCCCGCCCATCGCACGCTCGTGCTCGGCGGGCCGTACCGCCTGGTCCGGCACCCGATCTACTTCGGCTACCTCATCCACAACGTGGCGTTCATTCTGGCCAACTGGCACTGGCAGAACGCGCTCGTGATCACGGTGCTCACGCTCGTGCAGGTCTACCGGATCCAGCGCGAGGAGCTCGTGTTGTCGACGAGCCCCGAGTACCGCGACTACCAGGCGCGCGTGCGCTGGCGGCTGGTTCCCTTCGTCTGGTAGGGCCCGGCGGCGGCGGGACCCGGACACGATCGCCCTTGACGTGACCCCTCCGGGTGTCTACCCGTTCGGCCGCTCGCTGCAGCCCCGATGGGCGCGGCCGGAGGCATCGTCATGAACCGCTTCACCCCCTTGTTCGACGGAGTGCTCGTCAAGCGCGCCGACGCCGAATCCAAGACCCGCGCCGGGTTGTTCCTGCCGGAAGCCTCGCGCGAAACCTCCGATCAGGCCGTCGTCGTCGCGGCCGGGCCGGGCCGGTTGGACAAGAAGAACGTCCGGGTTCCGCTCACCGTCAAGGTCGGCGACCGGGTCCTGCTCGGTCGCTGGTCCGGTGAGGAGCTCGAGCTCGAGGGCGTGAAGCACCTCGTGGTCCGCGAGGCCGACATCCTCGGCATCGTCGAGGCCTGAGCCTCCTTCCGCCCCACGCGAACCCCAGTTTCGTCCCACTTCACCTTCGTTCCGCAGCTTCCTGCCGGAGGAATCCATGACCGTCAAGCTGATCCAGTTCCGCGAGACCGCCCGCGCCGACGTGCTCCAGGGCGTCAACATCCTGGCCAACGCCGTAAAGGTCACGCTCGGCCCCAAGGGTCGGAACGTGGTGCTCCAGAAGAGCTTCGGCTCGCCGACCGTCACCAAGGACGGCGTCACGGTCGCCAAGGAGATCGAGCTCCGCGACCGGTTCCAGAACATGGGCGCGCAGATGGTCAAGGAGGTGGCCTCCAAGACGAACGACGTGGCCGGTGACGGCACCACCACGGCCACCGTGCTCGCGCAGGCCATCTTCGAGGCGGGCTCGAAGCTCGTCGCTGCCGGCGCCAACCCGATGGACCTGAAGGTCGGCATCGACAAGGCCACCCGCGCCGTCACCGAGCACCTGAAGGCGCAGGCCCGCACCTGCTCCTCCCGCGACCAGATCGCGCAGGTCGCGTCGATCTCCGCGAACGGCGACGCCGCCATCGGCAAGATCATCGCCGACTGCATGGACAAGGTCGGCAAGGACGGCGTCATCACCGTCGAAGAAGCGAAGGCGATGGAGACCACCTACGACGTGGTCGAGGGCATGCAGTTCGACCGCGGCTACCTGTCGCCGTACTTCGTGACCGACCAGGACCGCATGGAAGCGGTGCTCGAGAACCCGTACATCCTCGTGTTCGAGAAGAAGATCTCCAACATGAAGGACCTCCTCCCCGTGCTCGAGAAGGTGGCCGAGTCCGGTCGCCCGCTGTTCATCGTGGCCGAGGACATCGAAGGTGACGCCCTCGCGACGCTCGTCGTGAACAACCTCCGCAAGACCCTCGGCACCTGCGCTGTCAAGGCCCCGGGCTTCGGCGACCGCCGCAAGGCCATGCTCGGCGACATCGCCACGCTCACGGGCGCCAAGGAGATCATGGAAGATCTCGGCATCAAGCTCGACACCATCACGCTCGAGCACCTCGGCAGCGCCGAGCGCATCATCGTCGACAAGGACAACACGACCATCGTGAACGGTGGCGGTTCGCGCGCCAACCTGAACGCCCGGGTCAAGCAGATCCGCGCCCAGATGGAGGAGACCACCTCCGACTACGACCGCGAGAAGCTCCAGGAGCGCCTCGCCAAGCTGGTCGGCGGCGTGGCCGTCGTCCGGGTCGGCGCCGCGACCGAAGTCGAGATGAAGGAGAAGAAGGCCCGCGTCGAGGACGCCCTCAACGCGACCCGCGCGGCCGCCGAGATGGGCATCGTCCCCGGCGGTGGCGTGGCGCTGATCCGCGCGCAGGCCGCGCTGGACGCCCTGCACCTGCATGGTGACGAGCAGTTCGGCGTCTCCATCATCCGCGAGGCCTGCGAGGCTCCCCTCCGCGGCATCGCCGGGAACGCGGGCGTCGACGGCTCCATCGTCATCTACAAGACCCGCGAGGCCACGGGCACCACGGGCTGGAACGCCGCCTCGGACACCTGGGGCGACATGTTCGAGATGGGCATCATCGACCCCGCCAAGGTCACGGTCACCGCGCTGCAGAACGCAGCCTCCGTGGCCGGCCTGCTCCTCACGACCGAAGCGATGATCGCCGAGAAGAAGGACGACGAGTACCTCGACGAGGCCTGATCCCCTCCTCGCGGTGACGACCCCACCCCGCTCCCCAGCGCGGTGGGGTCGTTCGCTTTCGGGATTCACCTCGGATTCAACGGCGCCCGGCGGACATCGGATACGAGGGGTGCATGGAAGCCACCACCCGCGCCCCCTCGGTCCGTGAAGAGCTCGTCCACTCGCTCACCCATGGCCTCGGCGCGGTGCTGGGCATCGTGGGGACCGCCGTGCTGGCGATCGAGACCGCCAGCCTCGCCGATCCCTGGCGGATCGTGTCGGCGAACGTGTACGGCGCGTCGGTGGTGTTGTTGTTCCTGGCGTCGGCGCTGTACCACGCGCTCGCGAACACGCGCGCCGGTCGGGTGTTCCAGATCCTGGATCACTGCGCGATCTTCCTGCTGATCGCGGGCACCTACACCCCGTTCACGCTGGTGACCCTCCGGGGCCACTGGGGCTGGTCGCTGTTCGGGGTGGTGTGGGGTCTCGCCGTGATCGGGATCGTGTTCGAGGCCGTGTTCCTGGGGCGCTGGCCGCGTCTGTCCACGGCGTTGTACCTCACCATGGGCTGGGTGGGGAGCATCGCGCTGATCCCGCTGTGGGGCTCGTTCCCGCTCGGTGGGTTCGCGTGGCTCGCGGCAGGTGGGCTCGCGTACACCGGCGGCGTCTTCTTCTTCGCGCGGGACCGCGCCTGGGACCACGCGATCTGGCACGGCTTCGTGTTGGCGGGCGCGGTCTGTCACTTCGTCGCGGTACGGTGCTTCGTCGTCGGCTGACCCTTCGCGCGCAGGAGTGGGGTGGATGGACACGAACGAGTGGTTCGAAGCGAAGCCGGAGCCCGCCCGAACGCTGGCCCGCGCGCTGCACGAGCGGGTGCGTGCCGCGGCGCCTGCCCTGGCGGTGGGGGTGTCGGGCGAGATGCTGGTGCACGGCCCGTTCCGCTACCGCTACGCGTCGGGCCGCGAAGGGGACAGCGCGCTCGTCTCGCTCGCCGTGCGCAGCGGCGGGATCAGCGTCTACGTGAACAGCGTCCGCGCGGACGGCACCTACGTCCCCGAGGCCCACGCGGGCAAGCTCGGCAAAGTGAAGGTCGGCAAGTCGTGCATCGTGGTGCGGAAGCTCGCCGACCTCGACCTCGAGGCGTTCGACGCCGTGCTCCGCGAGGCCGCGACCCTCGGCGGGGCAGCGGCGCTCGGG
Organism: Myxococcota bacterium; assembly: GCA_044356535.1. Taxonomy (GTDB): domain Bacteria; phylum Myxococcota_A; class UBA796; order UBA796; genus JACKER01. The sequence continues at coordinate 49,091 of JBIKWC010000012.1, read as the reverse complement.
TAGGTCAGCTCGGGTCGGGGCGGAGCACGACGACCTTCGAGCGGTCGTTCTCGAACACGAGGCGCGGGGGCTCGGCCTCGGCCGTGGCGACCTCCTCGACCGACAACACGGTGTACAGCGACAGGTGCAGCGTCTTCACGTGCTCGAGGCGCTTCTTCAGCGACTCCTCGGCGGGGTTCACGATGGGGCCCGAGGACTCCCACACGAAGTCGCCGACCGCCACGAACGACAACCCGAGCGAGGAATCGGACACCCGCCGGCATCGCACCGACTGCACCGAGCCGTCGCGCGGATCCTTGAACGTCACCACGAACCAGGTGTTCGGGGTGTTCACGTCAGGACTCCATCTTGGCCACGCGGCCCGCGTGGCGCCCCCCCTCGAACGGGGTGGAGAGCCAGGCGTCCACGAGGTCGAGCGCGAGCCCCGCGCCCACGACGCGCTGCCCGATGCACAACACCCGGGCGTCGTTGTGTGCGGCCACCATCCGCGCGGAGAAGGTGTCGGAGACACAGGCGGCGCGCACGCCGGGGACCTTGTTTGCGGCGATGGCCATTCCCTGCCCCGTGCCGCAGACCAGCAGCCCGCGGTCGGCGCCTCCGTCCCGCACCGCCAGCGCCACGAGCTTCGCGTAGTCGGGGTAGTCGACCGAGCCGGGGCCGTGGGTGCCGAGGTCGTCGACCTCGTGGCCCGCGCTGCGCAGGTGCGCGACGACGACCGCCTTGAGCTCGAGCCCCGCGTGATCCGAACCGATGACCAGCTTCACGAGGCCTCCCCGACTAGACGGTGGCGAACAACAACACGGCGTTCGTGCCGCCGAACCCGAACCCGTTCGACAGGGCCACGCGGATCTTGTGCTCTCGGGCCACGAGCGGGACGTAGTCGAGGTCGCACTCGGGGTCCGGCGTCTCGAGGTTGGCGGTGGGCGGGATGACCCCGTGCCACAGCGCCTTGCACGTGGCGACGGCTTCGAGGCCGCCCGCAGCGCCCAGGAGGTGCCCCGTGACCCCCTTGGTGGAGGACACCATCAGGCGGTCGGCGTGGGGCCCGAAGGCAGCGCGGATCGCCTGTGTCTCGGCAGGGTCGTTCGCGGGGGTCGAGGTGCCGTGGGCGTTGACGTAGTCGACGTCCTCGGGGTTGACGCCCGCGCGCTGCATGGCGCGCCGGATGGCCCGCGCGGCGCCCACCCCCCCTGGCGCTGGCGCCGTCACGTGGTGGGCGTCGGTAGTGGAGCCGTAGCCGCGGAGCTCTGCGTAGATCCGCGCGCCGCGCGCCCTGGCGTGTTCGTACTCCTCGAGCACCACGAGGCCGGCGCCTTCGGACATCACGAAGCCGTCGCGGTCGCGATCGAAGGGGCGGCTGGCGCGCGCGGGCTCGAGGTTGCGCCGCGAGAGGGCGCGCATGTTCATGAAGCCGCCGTAGCCGAGCTCCGTGATCGAGCCCTCGGTGCCGCCGGCGATGATGACGTCGGCGTCGCTGTCGCGGATGGCGCGCCAGGCCTCGCCGATGGCGTGGTTCCCGACCGCGCAGGCCGTCGCGACACACAGGGACGGGCCCTGGGCCCGGTATCGGATCGCCACGTGGCCGGCGCCGAGGTTGATCAGGCTGCGCGGGATGAACAGCGGGCTGATGGTCTTGATGCCCGACGTGAAGAGCTCGTGGGCCTGGGAGACGATCTCGGGGAACCCACCGATCCCCGACCCGATGTACACGCCGAACCGCTCGGGATCGGGCCAGTTCCGCTCTGGCGGCTCCCCACCCGCCAACACGGGGGCCACGTCGAACCCGGCGTCGGCCATGGCTTCGTCGGCGGCGGCCAGCGCGAACTGCTGGAAGATGCCGAGGCGCTTGGCGGCCTTCGCCCCGAACCGCTCGGCCGCGTCGAAGTCGCGGACCTCGCCGGCGATGGCGGACGACAACCCGGTGGCGTCGAACTTCGTGACGGGGCCGATCCCGCTCCGCGCGTTCACGAGCGCGTCCCAGGTGGACGACACGTCGTTTCCGCACGGGCTGACACAGCCGAGCCCGGTCACCACCACCCGCCGGTCACCCGTCACGGTCTGACTCCCGCGTGGGCCGTCCGTCAGGACGTGTGGGCGACGATGTAGTCGATCGCGTCCTGGACGGTCCGGATCTTCTCCGCCTGATCGTCCGGGATCTCGATGTCGAACTCCTTCTCGATCGTCATGACGAGCTCGACGATGTCCAGCGAGTCGGCGTTGAGGTCGTCGATGAAGGAAGCGGCAGGAACCACCTCGGTCTTCTTCACGCCGAGCGACTCGGCGATGATGTCCTTGACCTTCTGGACGAGCTCCTCTTTGTTCGACATCGCGACTCCTGGCGAGCGCCGTGTACGGCGACCTCGAGTGAGCCGGGCGGGTATCGCGCGCCCGGCCCCGGGGCAACGGCGCTCGCCGCGGGTCAGGGGAGGTCGATGCGGGTGATGCCACCGGTGCCGTTGGCGATCGCGGGGCCACCCGAGTTGCCGACGTACACCGCGTCCCCGTCCACCACCACCGCGCTCGGGAAGTTCTGGCGGCAGCTCACCAGCTCCTCGCGCGACCCGTCCCGCCGGGCCCGCCGCACCTCGCCCTCCGCGGTCGTCCCGCCGACCGACCACACCCACCCGTCGGCGCCGGCGGCGGCCTCGAAGCCCCGGGTCCCGAACCCCGAGAGCACCACGGTCGCGGTGCCCGTCGCCCGGTCGAGTCGCTCGACCGTGTCCAGCGACACGCACCACAAGTCGCCCCCGTCGACCTGCAGGCGGCTCTGGCACTGGGTGTCGGTGACCACGTCCACCGCGCCGCCCGCGACGGGCACCGACCGCCACGACACGGCGGCGGACGCGTCGAACGCCGTCCACCAGGCCCTGCCGTCCGCGATCGCCACCCCGAACGAGCTGCCGCCGATGTCGGCGACCACGGTGGGAGCGCCCCCGCCCTTCGAGACCGCCACCAGCTCCTGTCCGGAGAACGCGCCCCCGACGATGCTGTACGCGGCGGTGCCGTCCACCGCCAGCCCCCAGGGGAACCCGTCCAGCTCCGCCAGCAGCTCCGCTTCGCCGCCGGACTTCGGAATCCGCATCAGGCGGTGCGGCGGACCGAGGCTCGTCTCGTGGAAGTACACGAAGTCGTCGTCGAGGGCGACATCCGCCACCACGCCCACGCCGCGCGGGAGGTACAGGACCTCGGTGGCGCCGTCTGCCTTGGTGACCCGGTGCAGCCCGTAGTCGTTGCCGTCGGCCCAGTACAGGTGCGTGGCGTCGCCCGTGAGCTCGTCGACCTGCGCCTCGTCGGCGGGGACGAAGTCCACGGCCGGATCCGTGGGCGGACAGGTCTCTGCGTCCCCCCCGAACCCGCCGTCGTCGGGCCCGCCCGGCCCCCCTCCCGCACACCCCACCGCGAACAGGACCCACCCCAGACGCATGCACCCTCCGGGGAACACCCTCGCCCGGCCACCGGCGCCGCGCGGTGAACAACCGGTGATCAAGCCAGGTCGGTCGCCTTGCCCAGGGCCGCCAGCGGCACCGGCGGGTCCACCGTCCCCGTCACCCGCGAGACGGCGGCGGCGGCGGCGAGACCGGCGACCATCGACACCGTGCGGAACGGGAACGCCACCATCCCGCCGTCCGTCCACTCCGGGTAGGGCAGGAACGCAGGGACGTGCAGGGAGGGCTCGCCGCCGCCCAGCCGCAGCACGGCGGAGACCAGCAGGCCCACCGCCATCCCGATCCGGTTGACCTTCGGGTCCCACAGCGCCAGGACCAGGGCGGGGAAGAGCAACACGTAGACCACGTCGCCGCACAGGTACCAGAGCGCCTTCACCGACGGCACGACGAGCGCGATCCCCGTGGCGAGCCCGCCGATGAGCACGATGAGGACCCGCATCAACCACACCATCTCCGCGACCGTGGTGTACGGCCGGAGCACGCGCTTGAACCCGTTCCAGGCGGCCATCGACGTGGCCGACAGGATCGAGCTGTCCACGCTGGACATCACCGCGGCCGCGACCGCCCCCATCCCGATGACCCCGATCACGCCGGGCACCGCGAGCCGCAGCTGCAGCGGCAACACCATCGCGGGGTTCTCGGCGAGGAGCTTCGCGACGCCCGGAGCCCCACCGTGCAGGCCGAGGCCGACCGGATCGTGGGCCAGCGCCCCCCAGTCGGTGGCGTGGGCCGCGAACCCGAGGATCAGGGCGGGAACGGCCATCAGCATGCACAACACCCCGCCACCGATGGACAACCAGCGGGCGACGCGCTCGTCTCGGGTGGCCAGGACCCGCTGGAAGTACACGTTCCAGGGCACGCCGCCGAGGATCAGCAGCAGCAGCCAGTCGCCGTAGCTCACCACCTCGTGGGCGGACCGCAGGGTGCCGGAGAGGTCGGTGACGCTCTGCGCGAGGCCGCTGGCGCCGCCGGCCGACTGCACCGCGAACGGGACCGCGAGCCACAGCCCGAACACGATCAGGGCGAGCTGCACGGCGTCGGTCCACGCGACCGACCACAACCCGCCGGTCACGGTGTACCCGATGGCGACGACGGCGGACACCGCGAGCGACGTGGTGAAGTCCAGCCCGACCACCGTCGAGAACGTGGATCCCAGCGCCACCAGGATCGCGGCGGACCAGATCAGCTCGGACACCACGGCCACGCCGGTGAACACCAGCGCCATGGGCTTGCCGAACCGGATCTCGAGCGGATCGATCAGCGTGGCGTACCCGTGTCGGCGCATGGTCGCGGCGAAGGCGACGCCCCCGAGCACGAGCGAGAGCGAGTAGCCGATGGGCGCCTGCAGGCCCCACCACAGGCCCATCGCGTACGTGGCCTCCACGGTGCCGTTGATGTATCCGCCGCCCACCCACGTGGCGCACATCGACAACAGGCCGAGCCACAGCGGCAGCGACCGGCCCGCGAGCATCAGCTCGTCGAGGGTGCCGCCCTCCTTCGAGCCGTCGGTCCGGCCCCGGGAGGCCCACACGCCCACCCCGAAGATCAGGGCGTACATCACGAAGATCGAGGCGACGCCCGGCCAGAAGACGTGTTCCATGGCGGGCCGGTCTACCACGGCGACCCGGTGGTGTCTCCGGTGACGCGGGGATGACGCCCCGCTGGACCTCTCCGAGGCCCCAGGTTCCACTGCGGCCATGGAACCGCTCCGAAAATACCCCCGGACGCCGCACCTCGAGGGGTCCCGCCTCCAGCCCGGAGACGAGGACCTCGACGCCGTGCCGTTCGCGGAGGTGCGCGGCCGCCACCTCATCGTCGAGGAGAAGGTCGACGGCGCCAACGTCGGGGTGTCGTTCGCGGAGGATGGCGAGCTGCGCCTGCAGTCCCGGGGCCACTTCCTCACCGGCGGGCCCCGCGAGCGGCACTTCGCGCTCCTCAAGACGTGGGCCACCGTCCACCGCGACGCGTTGTGGGCGCGCCTCGGCACCCGCTACGTGGCCTACGGCGAGTGGCTGTTCGCCCGCCACACCGTGTTCTACGACGCCCTGCCGCACTACCTCCTCGAGTTCGACGTGCTCGATCTCGCATCGGGGAGGTTCCTGTCGACGTCGCGCCGCAGCGCGCTGTTCGCCGGCAGCCCTGTCCACCAGGTCCCCGTGCTCCACGAGGGGCCCCTCCCCTCCCGGGCCGCGCTCGAGGCGCTGGTGCGCCCGTCGCAGTTCAAGTCCCCCCGGTGGCGCGACGCCCTCCGCGAGGCAGCGACCCGCGGCGAGTCCGGCGCCCGCAGCACCGTCGAGCGCGCGTTGCAGGAGACCGACCCCCACGACCAGAGCGAGGGCCTGTACGTGAAGTGGGAGGACCAGGACCACGTCCTCGGCCGCTACAAGTGGGTCCGGAAGAGCTTCCTGCAGGCCCTCCAGGACAGCGGGACCCACTGGCTCGACCGCCCGATCCTCGAGAACGGCCTCGCCGCCGACGCCGACCTGTGGGCACCCTGATGGAACCCCTCCTCACCCCACCCTCACCCGGGGAACCGCTCGCGTGGGACGCCCTGCGCGCCGCGTACCCGTGGGTGGAGGCCCTGCACACCTGCCCACAGGACGCCGAGTGGCACGCCGAAGGCGACGTGGGCATCCACACCCGCGCCGTCCTCGAGGCGCTGCGCACCCTGCCCGACTTCCAGGCCCTCGCGCCCGACGCGCGGTCCGTGGTGTGGCTGGCGGCGCTCCTGCACGACGTGGCCAAGCCGCTCGTGACCCGGACCGAGCCCGACGGACGCATCACCAGCCGGGGCCACTCCGTCCGTGGTGCGTCGGTGGCGCGCGAGCTCCTGTGGCGCGGCGGCTTCGAGCCCGAGCTGCGCGAGCAGGTCTGCGCGCTGGTGCGCTCGCACCAGGTGCCGTTCTTCCTCACCGACCGGGACGACGCGTTCGGGACGCTGACGCGGCTGTCGCAGGAGCTGCGGTGCGATCACCTGTACCTGGTGGCCAAAGCCGACGCGCTCGGCCGCGAGGCCCGCGACCGCCGCCGCATCGAGGACGCGTGCGAGCTGTTCCGCCTGTTCGCCGAGGAGCACGGTTGCTGGGACCGCCCCTGGCCCTTCCCGTCGGCGCACGCCCGGTTCCTCGCCGGCCGCGACCGCGACCGCTCGCCGCACGCCCCGGCGCCGCCCGACCCCACCTTCGTCGTCACCCTCACCGTGGGCCTCCCCGGCGCTGGCAAGGACACGTGGCTCCGGGACCACCGCCCCGGGCTCCCCGTGGTCTCGCTGGACGCGTTGCGCGCCGAGCTCGACGTGGACCCCGAGGACGGCCAGGGCGGCGTGATCGCGCTGGCGAGGGAGCGCGCGCGCGAACACCTGCGGCAGCGGCGGCCGTTCGCGCTCAACGCCACGAACCTGTCCCGGCGCATCCGCGACGCGTGGGTGGGATTGTGCGCCGACTATGGCGCCGCCGTCGAGCTCGTGGCGGTCGAGGCCCCGGCGGACGTGCTCGCCGCGCAGAACCGCGGTCGGGAGGCCCGCGTCCCCGAGGCCGTGATCGACGCGCTCGTGCGGCGGTGGGAGTTCCCCTCGCCGCTCGAGGCACACCAGGTCCGACACGCGTGGGGGTAGCTCAGGGCTTGGGCTGCAGGATGAACTCGCCCGGGTTCGTCGACAGGAGCGACAGCTTGCCGCTGCCCATCCCCTGCACCGTCACGGTGTAGTCGAGCCGCGAACCCGGGGCGGCGTCGAGCTTCGACACCGCCGGCAGCACCGCTTCCGGCGGGAAGGTCAGGCCCTGCAGGCGCACGTGTACCGAGTTCGCGTCATTGAACGACCGCGACAGCACGTTGAACACCTCGCGCGTGTCCGGGAACATCGCCGGATCGAGCTTCTTCGTGCGGATGATCTCGGCGACGACCGCGGGCGGCCGGAGGCCCATCACCGCGCCGAGCATGCCCGCGAGGGGGAGCTCGCACAGCCCGGCGTACCGGAGCACGTCCGTGTCGTCGATCCAGGCCAGCGAGACCACCGGGCCCGCCGCGGCGACCACCCGGGGACCGGGCACCACCTGCACCTGGGTGTTGATCAGCTCGGTGAAGATCTTGGAGAGGCCCTTCTCGCCGAACTTCATCACCACCGAGGCCTGGGGCGTCACGGCCGTGAGGTTCCCGAGGGCGCTGTTCGGCCGGATCCCCGCCGCGGACATCACGTCGCGCAAGGTTCCCGCGTCGAAGGGCTTGGTGAGGACGAACAGGGCGCCGCCCCCTTGCGCGCGCGCCTTCATGGCCGGGGTGGACTCCGACGTGATGAAGCCCACCGGGGTCCGATCGCCCTTGGTGCGCAACGCCGCCAACATGTCGATCCCCGTCATGATCGGCATGTTCCAGTCGGAGAGCACGAGGTCGGGCTTGACCGAATCTACCTTCGCGAGCGCCTCCTGCCCGTTCTCGCACTCGGTGACCACGTCGGGCTGGTAGCCGGCCTGGCGCAGGGTCCGGCGGACCAGCTGCCGCATCACGCGGCTGTCGTCGACGAGCATCAGGTTCATCGAACCCTCCTGCACCCTCTTCGGACCGATCGCTCCGACCTGAAGGGTGGTCTGCGCTCCTCAAGCCGGACGCCGCAGGTCCGAACGGGAACAACCACACTCGTCGAAGGACGCCATGCGCTTCTGCATCTTCCTGTTCGAAGAGGGCCTGTTGACCGCGGACGCGTGCCTCACCGTCCTGCGCCAGCAGTCCCGCCGCACCCCACCCCTCGGCCGCCTGATCATCAAGCAGCGCCTCCTGGGGATGACCCAGCTCACCGGGCTGCTCAAGCACCAGCTCGAGTCCGGCGCTCCGCTCGGCCAGCTCGCCGTCCGGGAGGGTCTGCTGACCGAGGAGCAGCTGCGCCTGCTGCTCGAGCGCCAGCGCGAGGAGACCCCCGGCACCCTCGAGATCGTGCACGAGCTCGGCCTGATCGCCCCGACGCGGCTCGAAGAGGCCCACCAGAAGTTCCTCACCACCCTGTCGTGACGGGTGAACCGGTGACCCCAGATCGACTCCATGAAGCCCTCGGGCGGCTCACCCGGGCCCTGCCGGGCGCGTCCCTCGACGACCTCCGAAGCCTGGCCGCCGCGCTCCGGAGCGCGCTCCCGTCCGGGTCCAGCGACCTGGACGCCGTCACGGACGGCATCGTCGCGACCCTGCAGGCCGCTGACGAGGGTGTCAGCCGCGAGATCCTGATCGCGCAGCTCGAGGGGGACCTGTCCGCCGTCGCGATGCTCGCGGGGGCGCTCGCGTCCGCCACACCTCCCACTGCGCTGGCCGTTCCGGCCTGGGTGGACGCGGCCATGCTCGCCGAGTTCCACGAGGCCCAGCGCTCCGGCCTGTCCGAGGTGGAGGAGGTGTTCCTCGGCGGCAGGATCGGGGAGTCCGACCGCAAGCGCATCGCCCGCGTCCTCCACACCCTCAAGGGCGAGGCCGGGACCGTGGGCTTCACCCGGTTGGAGGAGCTGTACCACGCGCTCGAGGACCACCTCGATGGCCTCAAGGACCTCTCGGCCGTGGTGGACGACGTGTTCGCCGTCAAGGACTGGGTCCTCACCGCCGTCCCCGCTCTGGTGCGCGGCGAGGGCGAGCCACCCGGGTACCCGGCGTTGCTCGCCCGCCTCCGACCGGCAGACCCACCCGCGCCGGGACTCGCGCCCGTCGGTCCGGCCGCGGCCGGAGCTCTCCCCTCCGACCCCGAGGTGGTGGCGCTGTTCGGCGAGTTCCACGACGAGTCCCAGGAGTCCCTGCTCCAGGCAGACGAGCTGTTGATGTCGCTGGAGGGGGCAGCGGTCGACCCGTCCACCGTGGACGCGCTGTTCCGCATCTTCCACACGATCAAGGGGCTCGCCGGATTCCTGGACATGGGCTCCATCGGCGTGGTCGCCCACGCCGCGGAGACGTTGCTCGATCTGGCCCGGGAGAACCCGGCGACCCTCGACCAGCACCGGATCGACCTGCTCTTGCGCACGACCGTGATGGTGCGCCGGATCCTGGGCGCCGCACGCGTGGCGATCGACGAAGGCACCGAGCTGCCTGCCCTCGACGGGTACGCGCCGCTCCTGGACGGCCTCGTCGCCGCTCGGACAGGGGCCCCCGCCCCCGCGCTCGCGCCTGCGTCCTAGCTCCCGGAGCCCGGGGCCGAACCGGAAGCGCCCGAGCCCACCGGGCTCACGCTCCTCCGCGAGACCATCAAGGTCGATCTCGCGCGGGTGGACAACCTGGTGGAGACCATCGGCGAGCTCGTGATCGTCGAGGCGATGGTGAGCAGCTCGAGCGGCGGGGAGACCTCGCAGCGCACCCGCCACCAGCTGGCCCAGATGTCGAAGATCGTCCGGGATCTGCAGCGCCAGGGCCTCGCGCTCCGCATGGTGCCGCTCCGCGGCGTGTTCCAGAAGATGAGCCGGCTCGTGCGCGACCTGTCGCGGCGTTCCGCCAAGCCGGTGCACCTCGAGCTGTCCGGTCAGGACGCGGAGATGGACCGGAGCCTCGCCGAGCGCCTCGGAGACCCGCTGGTCCACATGATGCGCAACGCGGTGGACCACGGGGTGGAACCGGTCGCCGTTCGGCGGGCCGCGGGGAAGCCCGACCAGGCCACGCTGCGGCTGCGCGCCTTCCACGAAGGAGGGAACATCCTGATCGAGCTGTCCGACGACGGCAAGGGCCTCGACCGCGACGCGATCCTGGCCAAGGCGGTCGCCAAGGGCCTCGTCTCCCCCACCGCGACCTTGACCGATCGCGACGTGTACGACCTCATCTTCGCGCCGGGCTTCTCGACGGCCGAGAAGGTCACCGAGCTCTCGGGGCGCGGGGTCGGGATGGACGTGGTGAAGCGGACCGTGGAGGACCTGCGGGGCCGGATCCAGATCTCCACGCAGCTCGGGAAAGGCACCACCTTCCGGCTGGTGTTGCCGCTCACGCTGGCGATCATCGACGGCATGTTGCTCACGGTGGGTGGGCGCAGGTACGTGCTGCCGACCCTGTCGATCCTCGAGTCGCTCCGGCCGCGCTCGGAGGACCTGCACCGGTTCGCGGGGGGACCCCTGGTGCTCGACGTGCGGGGCGCGCAGCTCCCGCAGTCCAGGAGATGGTCGCGTCGATGGACCAGATCCGGGCCTCGGCGACCAACACGGCCGAGATCATCAAGAACATCAACCAGATCGCGTTCCAGACGAACCTGCTCGCCCTCAACGCCGCGGTCGAAGCGGCGCGCGCCGGGGAGGCCGGCCGCGGCTTCGCGGTGGTGGCCGAGGAGGTCCGCAACCTCGCCCAGCGCAGCAAGGAGGCCGCGCAGCGCACCGAGGAGCTCATCCAGCACAGCGTCACGCTCGCCGTGGCCGGCCAGGGCCTGTCGATGCGCGTCAAGAACCACTTCGGCGAGATCGTGTCGTCGGTGGACCAGGTGACGCGGATCGTGGGCGAGATCAGCTCCGCCAGCGACGAGCAGACCCGCGGCATCGAGGAGGTCACCCGCGCAGTCACGATGATGGACCAGGCGGTCCAGAGCTCCGCCGCCAGCGCCGAGGAGTCCTCGTCGGCTTCGGGCGAGCTCGCGGAGCGCTCCCGGGAGATGGCGTCCAGCGTCCGCCGGTTCCGTCTGCTCGGCGCCACCGGAGGCGCGCAGCCTGCCGCGGAGGCCCCGCCCGAGGCGCCGTCCCGCAGCGGTCCACGCCCGTCCATGCGCGCGCCCCTGCGGCTCGCGGCCGGCGGCGGCGGTGGGATGGACGAGCTGTACCCCGGGGAAGACGACGCCGCGTTCGAGGGCTTCTGACCGTGGGCGCCCCTGCCGTCGCTGTGGCGCAGGGACAGCTCTCGCGCCGCGTGGAGCGCCGTCTCCGCGAGGTCACGCTCGAGCAGACCGGGATCGTGCTCGGTCCCGACAAGACCGCCCTCATCGCGTCCCGGGTGCAGAAGCGCCTCCGGGTCCTGGAGCTCCCCGACTTCGAAGCGTACATCGACCACCTGGACACCCACCCCGAGGAGGTTCCGCAGTTCGTCAGCGTGATCACCACCCACACCACGAGCTTCTTCCGCGAACGCACCCACTTCCCCATCCTGGTGGAGCAGCTGCAGACCTGGGTCCGGGAGGGCCAGCGGCGGTTCCGTCTGTGGTGCGCGGCGGCGTCCACGGGCCAGGAGCCCTGGACGATGGCCATGGTGGTGGCGCCGCTGGTCGAGAAACACGCGCTCGACCTGAAGATCCTGGCCACGGACATCGACGCGAAGTCGCTCCACGCCGCGCACCGTGCCGTCTACCCGGCGGGGCTCGTGGCGCAGGTGCCGACGAACGTGCGCGAGACCTCCTTCGAGCCGGTGCCCGACGGCTTCCGCGTGCGCGAGCACATCCGGCGACTCGTCCGCTACACCACGTTGAACCTCGCGAAGCCACCGTTCCCGATGCAGGGACCCCTGGACGTGGTGATGTGCCGAAACGTCATGATCTACCTCGATCCCCCGACGCGAAAGCGGCTCGTCCTCGACGTCGAGCGCATCCTCCGCCCCGGCGGGCTCCTCCTGGTCGGCCACAGCGAGAGCGTCATGGGGTTGGGTGCCCATCTGGTGATCGACCAGCCTTCCGTGTACCGCATGCCGGCCGCTCCATGAGCGTCGCGCTCCTGGCCCGCGCCGAGGTGGTGATCGGGATCGGCGACCTGCAGTTCGCGCGGCCTCCGACGCGCACGGTGGTGACCCACGCGCTCGGCTCGTGTGTGGGTGTGTTCGCGTGGGACCCCGCCACCCAGCGCGCGGGCTGCTTGCACTACATGTTGCCCAAGAGCGAGGGTCCGGTCGAACCCTGCAAGTTCGCCGACACCGGCCTTCCGATGCTCATCAAGGGCGTGGCGCCCGACAAGGCCACTGCGCTGCGGCTTCGCGTGGTGGCGTGCGGCGGGGCCACCATGAACCAGGACTCGACCCTGTTCCGGATCGGCGCCCGCAACATCGCCGCCCTCAAACAGTTCCTCTGGCACTTCGGGATCACGCTCGCCGCCCACGACCTCGGCGGGACGGCGCCCCGCACCGCCCGCCTCGATCTCGGGACCGGACGGGTCACCGTCGACAGCGGCACCCGTTCCACCCTCTTGTGACTGGAGCCCCCCCATGATCGACATCCTCCTGGTCGACGACTCGCCGATCACTCGCCGCGCCCAGCGCCGCATGCTCGCCATCGCCAACATCCCCTGCGGCCACATCGAAGAGGCCGGCGACGGGCTCGAGGCGATCGAGTGCCTGCAGCGCCACAAGTTCGGGCTGGTGTTGTGCGATCTGCACATGCCCCGGATGGGCGGCGTCGCCGTGTTGGCATCCGTGAAGCGCGATCCGAACCTGCACGACCCGGTCGTGGTGTTCATCAGCTCCGACCACTCCGAGACCCGCCGGGCGCGGGTGCTGGAGGCAGGCGCTGCCGCCTTCATCCGCAAGCCCCTGGACCCGGAGAAGCTGCTGGCCGTGTTGCGCGAGGTCGTGCCACACGCCTGGGACGACGCGCCGGTCGGTGCCCGATGAGCCCGGCGGACGCGCTGCGCGAGACCGCCTACGAGGTCCTGGAGTCCGGCCTGTTCGTGTTCCTCACCGAAGGCGCGGCGGGCCCGCCGGACGGACCGAGCTTCACCATGGACATCCGCGGGGGTCCGCCCGCCGAGGTCGGGATGAGCGCCTCGTACGGGGCGGCGCGCCTGCTGGCCTCGCAGATGCTCGGGTGCGAGCTCTCCGACGTGACGGACGCCGACCGCGACCTCGCCACCTCGGAGGCGCTCAACATCGTGGCCGGTGCGCTGGTGGCGCGCACCCTCGGGTCGGGGCCCGAGCTCGAGCTGTGCCCTCCCGTCGCGGGTGGTGCACCCCGCGGCACCGCGTTGGCCTTCGACACCGAGAGCGGCCCGATCTGTCTGTGGTTCGCGCTGCTCCCGGGTGCGGCGTGAGGGTTCGCGTGGTCGTCGTCGACGACTCGCCGGTGGTCCGCCACGCGCTGGTCAAGGCGATCGGCGAGGACCCGGCGCTCGAGGTGGTCGGGGTGGCAGAGAACCCGCTGGAGGCGTGGGAGCTGGTGGAGCGGCTGCAGCCGGACGTGCTCACGCTCGACGTCGAGATGCCGGGGATGGACGGCCTGACGTTCCTTCAGCGCCTGATGCGCATCCGGCCGACCCGCGTGGTGATGGTGTCCAGCAAGGTCCGCCGCAGCCCCCGCTTCGTCCTGGAGGCGCTGCGGGCCGGCGCGGTCGCGGTGCTCCCCAAGCCCCACAGCGAGTACCCCCTCCCGCAGATGCTGCTGGACCTGCGCCAGACGCTCCGCGACGTGACGTCTCGCTGCCCCCCGTCGATGCTGCGCTCGAGCGGCTGGGCGGACTCCTCACCCCGATGGCGCTGCTGTCCGTGGGCTTCCGGCTCGAGCGGGTCCCGGCGCTGGGCGCGCCCCTGGCAGTGGGCCTCGGCACCAAGCTCGTCCTCGCGCCGCTCGCGCTCGGTGCCCTCTACACGCTGGTCGGGGTGCCCCTCCAGCTGCCGCTGCAGACCACGCTGCTCGAGGCGTCCATGCCGCCGATGATCACCGCAGGCATCCTCGCCGCAGACCGCGGGCTCGAGCCCCCGCTGGCGCGCGCGATGGTGGGCCTCGGGACGCCGCTCGGCGCAGCCACCGCGGTCCTGTGGTCGCTGCTCCTCACGTGGTGAGCGGCCGCTTCGCCACCAGGAACGAGATCTGCGCAGCGGCGCCCACGTCGGGGAACGAGAGGTCCACGAACCCGGCCCGACGGACCTCGTCGGCCAGCTGCTGCTTCGACAGGATCCACACGGGCGGCGCCTTCCCCGCCCAGCGCGCCGCCGTGAGGAGCGGGGCCCAGGGGACCCAGGACTCTCCCAGGCAAACCGTGGACGCCACGAAGGTCCCCCCGGGCACCAGGAGCCGCAGCGCCTGCGCGAGCACCGCAGCGCGATCGTCCACGAGGTGCAGCAGGCTGCAGGCACACAGCAGGTCGACCCCCTGGGGCAGCGCCGTGAAGCCCGCGTCGAACGCGCCCGCGTGGAACGTGACGTTCTGCGTGCCCGCCGCTGCGGCCTTCCGCCGCGCGATCGCGACCATGGCGGGCGACACGTCGAGCCCGTGGACCTGCGCGGCGAACGGCGCGAGCCGCAGCGCCAACGACCCGGTGCCACAGCCGATGTCGAGCGCGGTGTGGGTCGGGGCCAGGTGGGACTTCATCACCTCGATCTTGCGCTCGAACGCCGCCGGATCCTCGACCGGCTTGCGGGCGTAGTCCTCGGCGATCTTGTTCCAGAAGGTCGGGTCGGCGGTCACGGGCACACCCTCGGTCATGCCCCTCCGGTAGCCCTGTCGACCGGGCCGGGGCTGGCGCGAAATCGGGACCGCCCGGTGCAGAATCAAACCACCCCTGGCTGCCCCCGGAACGCGCCGGCGTGGTCGCGGAACACCCCGGCGACCAGCTCCCGCGTGACCCGGATCCTCGCGGTGTGCCGCAGATCGGGGTGGGACAGGAGCCACAGGTCGGCGACGTGCCGCAGATCGGCGCGCTCGAGGCGTTGCAGCCCCGGATCCGCGTCCCCGACGTAGACCGGGAGCATCGCGACCCCGAGCCCGACCCGCGCTGCCTCCACGACGGCCTCGAGCGAGTCGAAGGTGCCCCAGGGCGGCAGGTCCGGATAGCTGGACGAAGCAACCAGCTGCTGCATGATCGCGCGATCCTCGAATCCGAGCCAGCGCGCAGCACCACCTCCGCGCTCCGGGTCGAGGCGTGCGGCGTGAGCGACCGCCACGTAGCTGCCGAGGACCACGGGCGCGACGCGGGTGCCGAGGAGGGCCTCGGGCGGGCTCGTGTGGGTCTGCAGCGCGCGGACCGCTACGTCGGCCTCGCGCCGGGAGAGGTCGAATGGGCGGGGGTCGGTCGTGAAGCGCAGCTCGAGGGCGGGGTGGGTGGCGCACAGGGTCGCGAGCACACGGAGGAGCAGCCGGGCGACGAAGTTGTCTCCGCAGGTGACCGTGACGACGCCGGCGAGCCGCTCGTCCTGGCGCGCGACCGCCCGCTCGAGGTCGGCCATCCGCGCCTCGACGATCTCCGCGCTCCGGAGCATCTCGCGGCCCGCGGAGGTGAGCACGTACCCGTCGGGGCTGCGGTCGAACAACCGGGTGTCGAGCTGGGCTTCGAGGGCCTCGAGCCGCCGGGCGACCGTGGAGTGGCTGACCCGCAGGTGCTTCCCGGCCGCGCGCACGGAGCCGAGTCGGGCGAGGGCGAGGAAGTACCGAACGTCGTTCCAGTCCATGGCGCCGGATATCGCGGCCCTGTGGGCCAGCTACCGGCCGGCGCGGCCCCGGAGGCGGAACCCGGTGCCGAGCAGGCCGTACGCGAGGAGGCCCGCCAGCACCGCCCACTCGACGACCGACGAGAGGAGTCGGATCTCCGTCAAGACCATCGAGGAGCCGTTGCGTCCGAACTGCAACACCACGCCGAGCACCCACCCCACCGCGCTCGCGCCCACCGCTACCGCCACCGCCACCGCCAGCCCCGGGCCCTGGGCGTGGCGGAGTCCGGGACCGAGCGCCCAGGCCCGCGCCACGGTGCGCACCCCCACCGCCGCCAACGACACCACGGCAAGGACACCCGCCATCTGCGCATTCCGGAGTTCCATGAAGAGCGAGACCAGCTTGGACTGGACGGCGATATCCAGCGCATGGGAGGTTTGGACCACCACCTCCGTGGCGAGCAGAAAGATCGCGGCGCGGCGGGGGTCACCAGCGGGCGGTTCGGTCGGGGGTGGCGTCGGGATGGGGAGCTCCACCCCGCCACGTTACGCCACTCACGCCGCCCGCACCCCCTGCTCCTCACCGGGTGGGCGGGCCCGCGTGCTGAGCAGGCCGTAGGCGAGGAGCCCCGCCAGCACCACCCACTCGACGATCGACGACGCGGTGCGGATCGCGGTCTGGGCCTGGAAGAAGTCCGAGATCGACACGGCCTGCATCCGACCCACGGCCTGGGACCACGCGAACTGCGCCGCCAGCCCGACCACCCACCCCAGCACGCTCACGCCGAGCGCCACCGCGACGGCCACCGCCAGCCCTGGGCCCTGGGCGTGGCGGAGTCCGGGACCCAGCGCCCACGCCCGCGCGAGGGTGCGCACCACCAACCCTGCGAGCGTGATCACTGCGAGGCCACCCACCAGCGCAACGAGCCCGGCGTCCACGAACACGGTGACCAGTACGGCCTGGCCGGCAAACTCGAGCGACTGCGAACCGCGAACGGCCACCTCGGCGGCGAGCAGGAAGGTCGCAGCGCGGCGGGGGTCGGGGGGCGCTTCGGTCGGTGGTGTCGGCAGGACGGCTCCGGCGGCAACGGCAGGTAACAAGCCGCAGCCGCGCGCTCCCGCCCGGGTCACCTGCGAGGCCAGGAGGCAGCGATGCGGAAGGAGCGGGACCTGGAGCGTGGGCTCGAGCGCGCAACGCGGGACGCGCAGCGCCTGGAGCGGGAGATCTGCGCGGAGCGCTACTCGGATCGGGCCGGCGTGGTCTGGCGAGCGAAGCTCGACCAGGAAGAGCTGGACCTGGCGGCGCTCGCTGCACACCCCGGAGCGCACGCCGTGGCCGAGTCCCTCCGCGAGCTGCGTCGACGCCTGGAGGGCCTGGTCGACGCCCACGGCTCGCCAGGTGCACGCTCGGGCCTCCCGACCGATGGCGTGCGCGGCTTGGACCAGGCGGACCGCGCGCTCGGCGGGCTCGAAGTGGTGGCGGCCGCCCACGGGCCGGCGGTGGACCGCAAGCTGGAGGGCCGCGAGCTCCAGCAGGCGCAGCGCGAGCTCGAGCTGGTCGAGCGCGGGCTCCGTGGGCTCCCCGCAGACAACGACGTCGTCGCCGGGCTGCTGGCCCGCGCCGTGGCCGCACGGGCCGCGATCCTCGAGGTGTCCTCCTTCACGACGACAGCGGAGCGGGCGTGGGAGGCCCGGCGCGCAGTGGTGGCGGCGCTCGTCGGCGACCCGCGCTTCGCGAGCGCCCGGGCGTGGCTCCTGGCCGCCGAGGACACCGTGCTTGCGGTGCGCGACCCGGAGCGGACCCGACCGGAGCACCTCGGCCGCTACCTCGAGGTGGTGCGTGGGTGGCCCGAACTGGTGGCACGCTACGCCGACCTGGGTGGCTTCACCGGCGACCGCGGCCCCGGGCTCGGGCAGGTGGCGAGCGAGTGGGAGACCCTGCTCACGCGCGTGGGTGCGGCACTCCGCCGCGTGGAGGGTCCGGTCGGGGCGTTCCTGGAGGGGGTGGAGGCGAGGGTCGACACGCAGCTCGGCGCCGGCCAGCTCGGCGTCGCGGCGGACCTCGCTGCCCGGGCGTCCCAGCTCGGGCGGACGGACCTCGAGGCGCGCGTCGGCGCGGCCGCAGCGCTGGCCGAGCAACGTGCCCGCGACGAGGCTGCCGAGCGGTCGCTGGCGGGCAAGGGCGTCGTCCGGTTCGCGGTTCGGGTCAGCGGCGCAGCGGTGCCGGGGGCGCGGCTGCCGTTGGAGGTGATGGCGTTCGACGCCGACGCACGGGAGCGGCCTGCCCCGTGGGCGGAGCTCGCCGTCCACGTGGTCGACGGCAGCGCGCGCGACGGCGTGCTGCAGGTGGCCGCCCACCCCGTCGGGCGCGAGGTGGTCGTGGAGGTCACGAGCCCGCTCGCGCCGGACGCCACCGGGTCCCTCCACCTCCCCGTGTCGTTCGCGGTGGCGGCGGTGGCCGACTTCGACGGCGTGGCGGGTGCCCCCGGACGGATGGGCGACGACGGGCGGGCGGGCGAACGGGGCCGCGACGACGACGACGGAGACGGCGGGCCCGGACGCGACGGGCAACGGGGACAGGACGGTGGGCGCGGAGGACGTGGAGCCCACGGCCCCGACCTGCTGGTGTCGGCGACGGTGGAGGACGGCCTGTTGTCTGTGTCCATCGGGGAACGGCGGTGGCGGGTGGACGCTGCTCGCGGCGGCACGGTCCGGGTCTCGGCGGCCGGGGGCCCCGGCGGAGCAGGCGGTCGCGGTGCGCGCGGCGGGGACGGCGGGGGCGGGGGGCGAGGCAGCAACCCCGGCGGCTCGGCCCGGTACCGCGGGACAGGGGGCGACGGCGGGAACGGCGGCGACGGCGGGAACGGCGGCGATGGCGCGGACGGCGGCGACGGCGGACGCATCCACCTCGTGGTGCACGCGGATGCAGCCCCGTTCCGGTCGGCGATCCTGCTCCACAACCGCGGTGGGCGCAGCGGCGATGCAGGCTCGGGCTGGTCGGGCGGCAGCGCCGGAATGGGCGGGAGCGCCTGGACGAGCGGCAGGCAGGGTCGCGCCGGCACGAGCGGACGAGACGGCGCCCGGGGTGCTGCCGGGCGCGACGGTCCACCTCCCACGGAGGAGCTCGCCGGGTAGGGAGCGGGCCGTCACCCGCCCGTGTGGGTTCGGCTGGGAGAAGGGACAGCCCTCCCGCTCCTGCCGTGGCTCCGCGGGCGCCGGACGGAGCGGGTCAAGCGTCCCTGACCGCCGCGATCGTGCGCGCCACCTCGGTGTGCAGGTGTTCCCCGAGCTCCTCGAGGTGCGACGCGGCGGTGGCGAGCCCGCCACCCTCCCCTTCGCCGGTGACCTGGCGCGTCATGTGGTCGAGCGTGGCCGCGATCTGGCGGATGGCCTCGGTGACGGTCGCGACGGACGCCTGGATCCGGCCGATCTGGGCAGCGATCTCCTGGGTGGAGCTGGTGGTCTTCTGGGCGAGGGTCTTCACCTCGGCGGCGACGACGGCGAAGCCCCGGCCCCGCTCCCCGGCGCGAGCGGCCTCGATGGCGGCGTTGAGCGCGAGCAGGTTCGTCTGGCTCGCGACGCGCTGGATGGTCGTGACGATGCCGTCGATGGTCTGCGACGCCAGCGACAGCTCGTCGACGCTGCGGCGGGTGGTCTCCATCTGGTCGGTGGCCTCGACGGTCACGCGGCTGACCTGCGACACGGTGTCCTGCAGGTGGTGCGCGGAGGCCACGATGGTGTCGACGGCCGAGCCGATGGAGGTCTCGAGGGCGTCCGAGAGCTCGGCCCGCTGGGTCGCAGCGGCTTCCACCGCCCGCGCCCGCTCGGCGATGGTGTCGGAGCCGCGGTTCAGGCTCGCCGCGCCCCGCTCGAACGAGCCCAGGAGGCCGGTGAGCAGCACCTTGCGCTCGAACCGGCCCTCGGCGGCCGCCTGCAGGGTGGCCCCGGCTTCGCGGACGAAGGCGTCCACGAGATCCAGGAGGTCGTTGAGGGCGTGGCACGTCTCGGCCATGGGGTTGTCGCCGGCCCGGAGCACGCGAGCCTCGAGGTCGCCGCGCGCGGCGGTCGCACACACCCGCTGCACCTCCGCGGACCACTTGCGGTAGGCGAGGAGCTCCTCGCGCTCCGCCGCGTCGAGCCCAGCCGGCTGGGGTCCTGCGAACCAGCTGGTGACGCTCATCGGTCGGCCCCACCGAGCGAGAACACGAACTGCTCGTACGTCAGGCCCGCGCGCGCGAGCGTGGCGTCCAGCGCGGCCGTGGACGCCGCGAGGCCCTCCGCGCGGTTCGGGTGGCGGCGCTCCTCTTCGAGCAGCGACGCGTACACTGGCCGGATCGCGTCCACGGCGCGCCGCGCCGGCACCCGCCGGTTGCTGTGGTAGTCGGTGATCTGCCCCCGCCGATCGAACGTGGGCGTGACGTGCGCGAGGACCCAGTAGTGGTCGCCGTTCTGCGAGAGGTTCACCACGTACGCGAAGATCTCCCGCCCCGACCCGAGGGTGTCCCACAGGAGCTTGAACACGCACCGCGGCATGTCGGGGTGCCGGATGAGGCTGTGCGGCGTGCCGAGCAGCTCCTCCTCGCTGTACCCGGAGACCCGGACGAACACGCGGTTCGCGTAGGTGATCTTCCCGGTGAGGTCGGTCTTGCTCACGATGACCTCGTCCTTCGCGAACAGCCGCTCCCGGCCGGTGGGCGCGACGCGGGTGCGGGCAGCGACGGCGTGCACGGGGACCTCCTCGCTCTCCCATCGGGCCCGGCGGGGCGGGCTTGACAGGATCGCGGTCTACCGGAACGCGCTGGCGTACAGCACCGTGAGGAACCCCGACAACAGCGTCAGCGAGGAGACCCCGCTGGCCGCCAGCGCGAACGGCAACGAGACGCCGGCCACGGCCTCCGCAGCAGCGCCCGAGACCCGGCGGGCGAGCGCGGTCGCGAACACGGCGGCACCAGTCGTGGCGGTCACGCCGTAGATCACGCCCACGAACGCGACGGCGATCCCGGGCCCCAGCGCCGAGGGGTCGTGCAGGTTGTTCATGGCGTGGACCAGTCCCACCAGCCACGCGAGCGTCCCGCCAGCGGCGGCCCCGGCAGCGCCCGCGAGCCAGGTCGCCGACGCCGCCGTGAGCGCCTCGGGCCCCGACGGCGTCACCAGCGCGGTCACCGCTGCCAGGGTGCCCCGGACGCCGCTGGTGGCGACCGCCGCGCCCACCACCGGCCCGAACACCACCAACGCGGCCGTAGGCTGTGTCAACGAGCTGAGGTGCCCACCCTGGGCATAGTTGCCGACGAGCGTGGCAGCGAGGGCGAGGGCGGTGCCCGCACCGACGGTGGCGGCGCGGGTGGAGGAGCGGACGGGAAGCGTCGCGGTGGGTCCGGGCAACGCAGGCCCCGACCGCCGCGCGAGCTGCAGTGCCGCGGCCACCGCGCTCCCGGCGAGCGCGACCCCGTACACCGGGGCGACCAGCGCCACCGCGATCCCGGGTCCGAGGGCGCTGGGATCGTCGAGGTTGTTCATCACCTGGATGAGCCCCAACACCAGGCCGAGGACCCCGCTGGCGCCTGCGCCGTGGGCGCCGGCCAGGAACACCGCGGACGCGGCGGGCAGATCGTCCCCGGGGCGACCGGCGAGCAAGGTCCGCACGGCGCGCCCGACACCGAGCGGTCCGGCGACCACCAGCGGCGCAGCGAGCGTCGGCCCCGCGACCATCAGCGCCGTGAACGGGTGCACGAACGCCGTGAGGTGGCCGCCCTCGAGGTAGTTCCCCAGGAGCACGCCCCCCGCCGCCAGCCCGACCCCGGTCACCCACCTCGACGACCCCATGGCGCCCCCTCCCTTGCACCGTCGGTCATCCCCGGACGCGCTTGAGGTCGGTGTGGCGAACCCTTCACGGTTCTTCACGGTGGGCTTCATGCCGCCGCCACGCGCCCGAGTGACATGGGGCCGGGGAGGGGCGGATGGCGCGGAGGACGCGGGCGGGGCAGCGGTGGGTGCTGGGGTGGGACGCGTGGTTCTCGGCCTGGTATGGCTGGGGTGTACTCCGGGGCCGGCCGTGAGCGCCTGGGTCGCGCTCCGGCTGCTCAAGTTCCTCGCGGTCGCCCTGTTCGCGGCGGGGATCGTGGGCGCTGCGGCGTCTCCGCGCCAGTCCGAGCGGGCGCGCGCGGCGTTCGGGCTCGCCACGCCGGGCCTGGTGGCCGTGTCGCTGGCGGGGTTCCTGTTGTTGAAGTCGTCGGGCCGCTCGCTCGCCGAGCCGTTCGCGGCCCTCGGCCTGCTGGTGGGCGTCGCGGCGGTGTTGGGCGCGCTGCTGGCGGCCCGGGCCTCGCCCTCGTTCGGCGCGCGGGCGCTGGGCCCTGCGGCGCTGGGGGTCGCCACGGCGGTGATGGTCACGCGGGACAGCCCCGCGCCCGTTGCAACGCTGGCGGCGGTGGGCGCGGCGGCGCTCGGGGTGGGCCTCGTCGCCGCCCTGCCCTCCCCCGACGACGAGGTGGATCCCCGGTACACCGACCGCGTCCGCGCCGCGTTCCGCGCGGTGGCGTGGGCAGAAGGCGCGTCGCTGCTCGCGCTGGTCGTGGTGAACGTCCCGCTGCGGCGGCTCACCGGCTACACGCTCGACGGCGGCACCGGCGCGCTCGGCTGGGTCCACGGCACGTTGTTCCTCGTGTACCTGGCGGCGCTGCCGACCACGCGGCAGGCGCTCGGGTGGACCGGCGCCCGGACGGTGCTGGCGGTGGTGGCGGGGCTCGTGCCGTTCGGGACGTTCGCGTTCGACCGCTCGGCGCGGTGAGCGGTTCAGCCGACCGCGGTGGACGCGACCGGCACCCGCCTCGACAGCACCCCGACCATCGCCGCCGCGATCCCGAGGGCCGCCCACTGGTAGAGCGTCAGCGCCGCGTACGTCGGCTCCCCGCGGAGCGGCTCGGTGGCGAACCGGAACGCCGCGTAGCCGAAGAGGTAGAGCTGGAACAGCCCGGTCGGCCACCACGGCGCCCCGCCACCAGCAACAGGCCTGCTGCGACGGCGTGGAACGCAGCTTCGTAGAGCTGGGTCGGGTGGCGCGGCACCCCGTCGCCCAGGTCCAGGCCCCAGGCGAGGTCGGTCGGGATGCCCCCGCAGCACCCGCTGTGGAAACAGGACAGGCGCCCCACCGCCACCGCGCTGGCCACCGGAGCGGCGTACCCGTCCCCCGTGCTCCGGCGGATCCCGAGCACACACCAAGGGTCCGCGCGATAGGAGCCAGCGTGGTCCGACGTGCCGTCCCTGTCCTTGCCCTGCTGGCGCTGCTCATCGGCGCCCTGTTGGCCACGCCCCACGTGATGGACGCGCTCCGGTGGATCGAGACCCTCGGCCCGCTCGGGCACGCCGTGTTCGGCGGCTTCTACGTCGTCGCCACCCTCGTCCTGGTGCCCGCCGGGATCCTCGAAGCCGCCGCCGGCTTCCAGTACGGGCCATGGCTCGGGTTGCCCGTCGCATGGGTGCTCGGGGTGTTGTCCGCCACGTTGTCGTTCGTGCTCGGACGCACGTTGTTCCGGCCCTGGGTCGAGCGTCGCATCGCCGCGAACCCTCGCCTGGACGCCATCTCCCGCGGGATCGCCCGCGAGGGCGCGTGGCTCGTGTTCTGGCTCCGCCTGTCGCCCCTGGCGCCGTTCAACGCCCTGCACATGCCCCTCGGCGCCACCCGGATCCCGCTGCCGCACTTCGTCGCGGCCACCGCCGTGGGCCACCTGTTCCCCGTGGTGTTGTTCGTTCTCACCGGGGCCGCCGTCGACTCGTTCACCGACTTCTCCACCCAGCGCCCCACCCTGCCGCCCTGGGGCGTGGCTGCGGGCGTGGTCACCGCGCTGGTGGCCTCCGTCGGGGTGAGTCGCATCGCCCGACGCGCGCTCCGCACCGCCCTGGACGAAGCGCCGCCTGCCGGGTAGCGTCCCTACGGGAGGCGGAGGTCCCAGCCGCCCTCGAGCGGGGCCCAGCGCACTCCGCGGGCGTCCCGCCCGTTCCGGCAGCCGCCCGTCCCCTCCCAACGCAGCGTGGCCGTGGCGGCGTCGTACTCGCGCAGCGAACCCTCGACACACGCGACGAACACGTCGCCGGCCTCCGTCTCCGCGGTCGTGCCCTGGGCCGGGCAGGTGGAGTCCGCGAGCGGGTAGACGGTGTCGACGTGTGCCGTGAGCGCCGATTCGTCGAACGTGAGCACGAGCCCGCGCCCGTTCAGGTTGTCGAGCAACATCAGGCGGCCGTCGCGCCGGATCGAGACGTTGTGTTGCCGGGCGAAGAAGTGCGGCTCCGGCACGTCCGACCAGTCGATCGTGAAGTCGTTGCCGAGGACCTCCTCGAGGCCGGTGCCGGTCATCTTCCAGAGGACCTCCCCGAACGCCGGATCGAGGGGATCTCCCTCCACCCGCGCGACCGTGCGCTGCTCGAGCCACGACAGCAGCAGGTCGCCGTCGGCCGCCACGAACACGGTGTTGGTGTGCAGGAAGTCGCCCTCGGCGGTGGGCGGGACGACCAGGTGGTCCCGCGGGTCCCAGCGGTACACCTCGGTGCCCGTCCCGTCGAGGACCACGACGGGGTCGAGGGTGAGGTCGCCCCGGGTGTCCTGGAACAGCGAGTAGTACTGCCCCGCTGCGTCGAACACGTCGTGGTGCAGGCCCCAGGGCCCCGGGTACTGGTCGGTGGGGAACCGCGCCACATCCGTGCCGTGCAGGTCGACTTCGGCCAGCGTGTCGCCCGTCTCGCCGACCACCGTGCCCCGGTCCGTGAACCGGATCATGTTCAGCACGTCGAAGGTGCCGGTCGGGTCGATGTCCTGGTACCACACGAGGGCGCCGGTCTCGGTGTCGAAGGCCACGGCGAACGCGCTCTCGACGCTGCACAGGTTCGTGGACCCGACGAGGCCCACGCTCGACGCCCCCGTGACGGTGAGCCAGGAGCCCACCTCGGTGGGCGGCGTCCCGCTGGTGAACGTGGTCGAGGCCTCCACCCCGGGCGCGCCGGGCAGCGAAGCCGTGATCACGTACGGCGTATCGGGGGCGAGGTAGAGGACGCCGAGCTCGTGGGAGGGGGCAGCGGTCGCATCCGAGAGGCCCCGCGTCGGGCCGACGCCGTCCTCGCGCACCCACCGCAGGTCCACCGCCGCCGGCGGGTCGGCCGTGACCACGCAGGACGCCCGGAGCGGGTTGTCGACCGCCGAACACACCACCGTCAGCTGGGGCTCGGTGTCGGTGTCGGTGTCCGCGTCGGTGTCGGTGTCGGTGTCCGCGTCGGTGTCGGTGTCGGTGTCGGTGTCCGCTTCCCCGGACGGCCCCTTGTCGTCGTCGCCCGCGCAACCCGACCCGAGGACCAACCACCAGCAGGATCCCAACCGCATTCGTGCCTCGCCACCCCAGTGGTAGCGTGCCGCGCGTGCGAGGGGCAACCGCCGGATCGGGCGCGATCAGGGACAGGTGGCCGGGTCGACCTCGCCCACGTGACAGAACAGGTCGAGGTACGACTGCAACACCGCCTCGGTGTGGAGGCAGTCGTCGTACACGATCGACTTGTGCGGCGTACAGTCGGAGCGGTCGTACTCGTACGTGCGCGTCGTGAAGATCTGGGGGTCGTCGACCCACGGATAGGCCAGATCGTCCAGCACCTGCGTGGCACCATCCATCCCGATCGAGCGGAAGCCGGACTCGAACTCGTCCACCGGAACCTCCGGCTCGCGGTCGTGGTACAGCGCGAACCTCCGACACTCCGGGGTCTGCACCGGGTACCCGATGGGCTCGTTCGGGGACGACAACAACACCAGCCCCGCCACCGGCGCCTGGGCCGACACGTACACGGCGTGGAGCGCGCTCTTGCTCCACCCGCCCACGATCACGCGGTCCCAGGCGACGGCGCCGCCCTGGACGTACGCGTCCCACCCCTGGTCGGGGTGCACGGCCACGAGGTGCTCGAGCAGCACCTTCAGCCGGTTCTCGATGCCGTCGGCGGGTCCGATCTCGATGAGCGGGGAGCTGTCGATCCCCAGGTGGACCTCCTCGAGGAACGGGGTCGCGCAGCCCTGTTCGACCCCTTCACAGGCATCGGCCAGGGCCGAATCGGTGGCCGACGACACCAGGACGGCGTGGTAGCCAGCGTGGGCGACGATCTGCAGGAACTCGGTGTTGAAGGCTCCCTTGCTGGGAGGGATGAACAAGAACAGCTCGGGGCGCCACGCGGTCGCGTCGGTGCGGAGCGCCACCCGGTGCAGCCGCTCCCCGTCGGTGTGGGTGTCCACCCTCGTGACGCCGTCGTAGCAGAGCGACTCTGCGGCCGGATCGAGCACGCAGGGGTTCCACCGCTCCTGGAGGAGGTTGGCCACGTCGAAGTCGGCGGGCCCCGTACACAGGTCGCAGCCGAGCTCGGAGGCAGCCCCCCCGGTCGCGGGCTGGTCGGGGTGGCGGTCGCAGTCGTCGTCGATCCCGTTGCAGAGCTCGGGCGCCCCGGGGAACACGCCCGGATCGGCGTCGTCGCAGTCGGTGCCGTCGGCGACCCACGCGCCCGCGGGCGGGGCACACTGCGCCAGGGCCACGCTCGGGTCCCCTGCCCCGTCACCGTCGGCGTCCTGGTACCAGTCGAGCACGAGCTGCACCACGAGGTTGTCGTCGTCGTCGTCGACGAGGTCGTCGCAGTCGTCGTCGATCCCGTTGCACTCCTCGCGCGACAGGGGGTGCACGTGCCGGGCGGCGTCGTCGCAGTCGAGGCCCATGGCGGCGTAGCCCTCGGGCAGGCGGCAGGCCGCCACCGTGTCGTGGTCGACGCCGAAGTCGTCGTGGTCGTCGTCCCGATAGAAGGTACGCAGCGTGGTGGGGTCGAGGTCGGGGTCCTCGTCGTCGGCGAGGCCGTCGCAGTCGCCGTCCAGCAGGTCGCACACCTCCTGCGCGCCGGGGAAGACCCGGGCGATGCCGTCGTCGCAGTCGCCGCCACCGACGGGCGTGAACGGGCCCCGCCACACGGCAGGGTCGTAGGTGCAGCCGATCCAGCCGTCACCGTCCCGGTCCGACTCGTCGAGGCCCAACCGGCCGTCGCAGGTCTGATCGACGCCGTCGCAGCCCTCGGTCGCCCCCGGCGAGATGGTGGGGTCGGCGTCGTCGCAGTCGCCACCGCTGCCGGGAGGACCGACCCAGCCCTCGTCCGTCGTGGCCTCCACGTACCCGTCACCGTCGTCGTCGCGTTCGCTCGGCAACAGCAACCCGTCGCAATCGGTGTCGACGCCGTCCAGCCGCTCGGGCGCCCCCGGCCACCGCGCGGCGAGGGCGTCGTCGCAGTCCCCGCCGCCGCGGACGTCACCGTCTCCGCTCCAGGAGGTGACGATGCCGCAGGGAACGTAGCCGTCTCTGTCCTGGTCCCGCTCGAGCGCCCAGGTGGCCCCATCACAGTCGTTGTCGAGCCCGTCGCACGCCTCCGGAGCACCAGGCAGGGTCTCGGGCCGCGTGTCGTCGCAGTCGCCCCCCCGGACCTCCGCGTCCGCCGTGACCTCGCACACCACGACGCCGTCCCGATCGGCATCGCGCTCACCTGCGCCGAGCACGCCGTCACAGTCGTCGTCGCGCCCGTCGCAGACCTCGAGCGCCCCGGGGGACACCCAGGCCACCGCGTCGTCGCAGTCGCCGTAGCCCGTGGGCGCCCCGAGCCAGGGGACCTCCGGCGTACACCCCACGTACCCGTCGCCGTCGGCGTCGAGCTCACCGGGGGACAGGCTCCCGTCGCAGTCGTCGTCCGCGCCGTCACAGACCTCGACGGCGCCAGGGTGGCGGCCGGGGTCGGCGTCCGCGCAGTCTCCCGGGCGCACGCCGTCGGCGCCGAGCCACCGGCCCCGCAGACACGCCGCGAAGCCGTCGCCGTCGCCGTCCTGCTCCTCCGCCGGCAGCGCCGCCAGGCAGGCGTCCGACACGCCGTTGCACCGCTCGGGAGCCCCGGGGAAGCGCTCGGCGTCGGCGTCGTCGCAGTCCTCTCCGCCCACCACCGCAGCGCTACCCAGCCAGCCGCCGGGCACGACGGCGCAGGTGACCCATCCGTCGCCGTCCCCATCCTGCTCGTCGGGGCCCGGGGCGCCGTCGCAGTCGTTGTCGACGCCGTCGCAGGACTCCCCCGCTCCGGGGTGGACCCCCGCGGCCGCGTCGTCACAGTCCCGGCTCGCGCGGAACCCGTCCCCGTCGGCGTCGGGACCACACCCCGCCAACCACAGCGCGGCGACGAGCCAGGCCGCGCGCATTCAGGGCCCCTCGTAGGTGAGCTCGGTCTCGACGATCTCCATGAGGTTCGTGAGCACCATGGTGTCGGCCGACACCGCTTTGGGCGGCGCGCCCCCGACCATCCAGTCGTCTCCCTCGCGGGAGCCCTCGTAGGCGAACTGCAGGTCGACGCCGCCGTCCCGGATCAGCTTCGCCGTCGGCGTCCGGACCATCCGTTGGTGGTAGATGTACGGCGGAGCTCCCAGGTCGCGGAACCCTTCTGCGTACACGAACCGGTCCCGCGGGGGCAGCGCGGCCGCGCCAGGGTCGCCGATCAGGTGCAGGAAGCTCACGGAGTCGGTCTCGAGCGGCCCGCCGTCCCACGCGGTGAGCGGCGGAACCTCGGTGAGCTCGGTGAGCGTGGCGAACAGGTCCACCACGCTGACGAGCGCCTCCGAGCGCGCACCGCGCTGCGTGACCCAGGGCCCGGCGACGATGAACGGGACCCGGACCCCTCCGTCGTACAGGGTCCCCTTGGAGCGCGCGGGGTCGAACGGTGGGCGCATCACGTGGGCGGGGGCACCGTTGTCGGCCGTGAGCACGATGGTCGTCCGCGCGAGCACGTCGGGATCGATCTCGGACAACATGCGCCCGATCTCGGTGTCGGCGGCCTCGACCATCGCCGTGAAGCACTGAGCGGGCGCGTCCTCGCAGGGATAGGTGGGCTGCGTGTGGACGAGGTGCGCAGGGGGCACGTGGTACGGCTCGTGCGGCGCGTTGAAGGCGGCGAGCAGGAACCAGGGCTCGGGCAGCTGGCGGGCGCGGTGGACGACGTCGTCGGCCGTGGCGGTCGTCAGGTACCCGTCGACGATCTCGGGCCGGCCGTTCGTGATCCGTTCCCAGTGGAAGTAGTCCAGGTCCGGCGTCTCCGTGACCGAGTTCTGGGGGTTCGAGATCGTGCCCGACGCGAAGTCGAACCCCTGATCGACCGGCCCGAACGCGGACGCTGGGGCGTTCAGGGCGTTCAGGTGCCACTTGCCGAGGAGCGCGCTCGTGTACCCGTAGGGAGAGTGGCGGAGCGCTTCCGGGAGCGTGACCTCGGCGAGGGGGAGGCTGCGTTGCGGGTCGTCGTTGCGCAGCGGGTTGCCGAGGCCGTAGCGCGCAGGGTAGCGGCCCGTCAGCAGGGCGCCGCGGGCCGGCGTGCAGGTGGGGAACGAGTACCCGTTCAGGAAGGTGACGCCCGCGTCCGCCAGCGCCGAGACCGTGGGGGTGTGCGGCTGCCCGGGCACCTCCAGGTACGCCTCGAGGTGCTGCGCGCTCAGGTCGTCGAGCAGGATGACCAGCACGTTGCCCGGGGTCCCGCTCGGAAGCACCCGCGCCGACTTCGCCGGAGGCGCAGCGGGGGGAGCGTCGAGGGGTTCGGCACCACACGCAGCGAGCGCGAGGGCGAC
Source organism: Myxococcota bacterium (assembly GCA_044356535.1). Taxonomy (GTDB): domain Bacteria; phylum Myxococcota_A; class UBA796; order UBA796; genus JACKER01. Next base: position 19,736 of record JBIKWC010000012.1, on the reverse strand, counting down.
AGCGACCCGGTTGCCCATCGACCCCCCCTCAGACCGGAACGGCCACGAGCTCGTCGACGAGCCCGGGCTCGAGCGAGGGATCTCCGAAGTCGGTGATCGCGCCACCCTCCGGGGTCCGCAGACCGGTCGCGGTGATCAGCGTGTTCAGCAGCTGGTTGTGCGTGAACTCCGGCAGCTTCAGGTACGCGCCCGTGCGCAGCGTGCCGTCGCCCTGACCCGCGATGATCCAGGGCTGCCGGTGGTACGTGTGGGTGACGCCGTGACCGAGCTCGCTCACGAAACACACCACGGACCGGTCGAGCACACCGCGGGCCGAGAGCTGCTCGAGCAGGTACCCGAACGTCTGCAGGTGCAGCCGGTCGATGAGCGCGTGCCGGACCGCGTCGTCCGGGGCCTGGCGGTGCGAGATCGCGTGGTAGCTCGCGAACTTCTCGCCGCGGATGGTGTACTGGGTGAGGTCGGTGCGGTCGCCCACCTGCAGCGTCGCGGCGCGGGCGAGATCGCACGACAACGCGAGCGCCAGCACGTCCGCGTGCATCCGGGCGAAGGGGATGCGGTAGTCGTCGAGGCGGCTCAGGCCGGAGAGGTCCTCCAGCGCGAGCTCGGACTCGGTGGCGAGGCGGCTGCACAACGCCTCGAAGTCCCACACGCTCTCGGTGTGGAGCTCGAGCTTCATGCGGTCGTCGGCGCTGAGCTGCCCCGTGCCGAGGAGGTCGCGGAGCTGCTCGAGCACGAGGTCGTTCACCGAGCGCCGCTCCCGCTCGGGGATGTTGCCCCCGGTGAGCCGCAGGTAGACGGACCAGGGGTCGTCTTCGGCGGCGCGGAGGTCGTTCGCGCCGCGATAGGACAGGATCTCGTCGCCGAAGCCCGACCGGCGGCCGGTGAACAAGGTGAGCGGCTCGCCGCGGTTCACGTCCGGGTTCATCCGGGCCACGAAGTTGTCGATCGACTCGCCCTGGGCGAAGGTCATGATCGAGTTCGTGGGCGGGCCGGGAGGCATGGCGGTGAGGAGCTGGTTGCCTCCGCCCGCGTGCAGCTCGGCCTGCGACGGGAACGCGGCGTAGGCGCCGTTGACCATCAGCAGCCGCTCGGCGTGGGCCGCGAGCTCGGAGGTCGACCGGTTGCGCGCGTCTGCCTCGAGGGAAGCGCTGCTCAGCGGCCCCTCGCGGCTCGGCCAGAACTTGTCCGACTCCGGAACGGGCCCCGGCATGGCCTGCGCCACCCCGTTGGCCACCCGGAACACCACCAGGGGGTGCGGCTCGGGCGATGGGACCGCGCTGGCCCGCGCCAGGGAGGGCAGGAACGGCAGCGGGAGGAGCGCTCCGCCGAGCCCACGAAGAACCTGCCGCCGGGTCGTCGTTTTCATCGCGGGATGATAACCTCCCGCAGGGAGTACAGGTGCTGCTGATCGTCGCCCTCTCGTGCGATCGCGATCCGGCGCCACCGGACGCCCCCACCACCACCACGCCCACGACCACCAGCGTCGCCGGCACGGGGCACCGCCTGGCGCGGCTGTCGCACCGCCAGTGGGCGTACACCGTGCGCGACCTGCTCGGCCTCGAGGAGCCGCCGGGCTTCGGCGAACACTTCCTGGGGGACGCCTCCGGCAGCACGTTCGACAACGCCGCGAGCCTCTCCGTGTCTCCGGTGTTGTGGCAGCAGTACCTCGGGGCCGCCGGCGCCGTGACCGACCTCGTCCTCTCGGATCCGGGCGTGCGCGGAACGGTGCTCGGCGGCGAGCCGCCCGAGGTCTGGATTCCCCGGTTCGGGGCCCGCGTCCACCGCCGCCCTCTCACCGAGGCGCAGGTCGCGTTCTACCTCGACGTGTGGCAGCAGGGCGTGGACCTCGGAACGACCGGCGTCGCCGAAGACGACGGCGCGCGGGCGGTCCTGTCCCTCTTCTTCCAGTCTCCGCACTTCCTGTACCGGATCGAGCAGGAGTCGGTGGCGGAAGCAGACGGCTCCGTCCTGCTCGACGGGTACGACCTCGCGGCCCGGCTGTCGTACGCCTTGTGGAACACCGCCCCCGACGACGAGCTGTGGGAGGCGGCCGGGCGCGGCGATCTCACCGAAGACGGTCCGCTCCGGGCCCAGGTCGAGCGCATGCTGGACGACCCGCGCGCCCGCGACACGGTGGCCGACTTCCACCGCCAGTGGCTCCACATCGACAGCTACACGAACATCGCCCCGGACGCGGTCACGTTCCCGTGGTTCGACGACGCGACGGTGGTGGGCATGCAGCGCGAGGTCGACGCCTTCGTCGACCACGTGTACCAGACGGGCGGCGGCGTCCGGGAGCTGCTCACGTCCCGGCACACGTTCGTCGACGAACACGTCGCCCGGATCTACGGCGTGAACGTGCCGGCCGGCGCCGTGGACGCGCCCGTCGATCTCGATCCCACCGAGCGCGCGGGCCTGCTCACGATGCCCGGATTCCTGGCGCTCAACGCGGACGAGATCACCGACAACCCGATCATGCGCGGCGTGTTCGTGAACCACGTCGTGATGTGCGTCGACCTGCCCACGCCGCCGCCCGGGGCCACGCCCGTGCCGCTGCCCGAAGGCGACCTCACCACCCGCGAGCGGGTGGACGCCCACACGGGGGATGGCACCTGCGGCGCTGCCTGCCACTCGACGATGATCAACCCCGTCGGGTTCGCGTACGGCCACTACGACGCGACCGGATCGTGGCGAGACCTCGAGTTCGGCATGCCGATCGACACCACGGGCTCGTACCAGTTCGTCGACGGGGAGCGGTCGTTCGACGGTGCCGTCGAGCTCGCCGAGGTGTTGTCGACCTCGCTCGAGGCCCACCAGTGCTACGCGAAGCGCTGGTTCCAGTACCTCCACGGCCGGTACCCCACGGGGCGCGCCGACGAGCAGCGCGTCGACGACGCCACCGCGGCGTCGTGGGAGTCCGAGGCGTCCATGCGCGACCTCGTCGTGGCCTTCGTGACCGACCCGGAGTTCCGGGTCCGGCGCTGAGGCCGTCGGGCGAGCGCCGTCAGTCGCAGACGGGAACGGCGCCCGCCCCGAAGGTGGCCGCGTTCTCTCCTGCGGTCCGCTCCTCGAGGCACAACACCTTGGTGGTGGCGGTGCGCGGGGCGGTGACGAAGCGCCAGGCTGCCTGCGCGAGGCTGGCGCGGGGCGTGGGGCCCCCGAGGTCGAGCGTGTACCCCGCGCTGGGGACCTCGAGCAGGTTCAGGTGCCGGGTCCAGTCGGGCGACAGGATCATCATGCGGTCGTACGGAGCGGGGCCGCTCGCTGCCTCGCAGCGTTCGGTCGCGCCGTAGCGGTACAGGTCGGCGAGCACCTTGCGGATGCCCTGCCGGTAGTGGGAGTCCACCACGTCGACGTCGGTCAGCACGCCTCGCCAGTCGCAGGCCACCGCCCGATCCGCGGCGTCGGTACACTGCATCGAGAGCTGGTCGTCGAGCTGCGACGACAACAACAGGAACGGCGTCTGCAAGTGGTTCAGGAGCACGTGGTGCGGGTCGCGACACGGCGAGCACGCCAGGTCCGCGCTCCAGTCCGTGGTGCCCGGACAGTGGTGGGCGAGGCACGTGGCGTCGCCAGGCGGCGGATACCCGGGTTCCGGCTGGTAGAAGTCTTCGAGCCCCCGGGTGAGGAGCCCGCCGGGCCGGATCGCGGAGTCGCTCACCGGCTGCCCCGTGATGGAGACCGGATCGACGACCTCGTCGTACACGCTGATGGCGTCGTCGATGACCCCTGGCGCGTCGGGGAACCCGTCGCCGTCGGCGTCGGTGCCATCCCATTCGGAGATCGAGGCCTCGGTGTGCAGGCCGTGCGCGAAGCGGCTCTGGAGGATCACCCGGACGTCGACATCGCCCCCGAGCGCTGCGTCGATCCCGGCGTCCACTTCGTCGATCCCGCCGGATTCGAGGAACACGCAGCCGAGCGAGTGACAGGCGAACACCATCCGCGACGCGAGCGTGGGGGCGGGGAACGAGACGTCACCGGCCTGGACCCGGGCCTGCCCCGTCCCGTCGTCCACCAGCGGGTAGCTCGTGTACGCGACCGGACCGGAAGCGAGGTCGGCCAGCGCCGAACGCAGGATCCGCCGGCCGTGGAAGTACACGGAGTACTCGTGGTTCGGCGACGGCGGGGGGGCGAGGCTCTCCCCGAAACAAGGGCAGGCCCCGCGCAACACGTCGTCGTCGGCGCAGGTCCCCTCCCCGTCCCCGTCGACGTCGTAGCAGTACGCCTCGTACGAGGTCTCCGTGTAGCCGTCGTTCGTGTAGTCGGTGAGGCCCTCGACGTCGGCGTTGCCGCTCCACCCGTCCGGCGTGCACTTCTCGACGTCCACGCGGTTCCACGCGGAGAACGGGTTGGTGGCCCCGGCTGCGAAGATGCCGTCCTCGCGGCGGCGGAGCACGGGTTGCACCGGAGCGCCGTACGCGCCGCGGTCGACGAGCATCACCGACTCCCAGAGCGTGCCCACGAGCGCCATTCCCGGGCTCGTGGTGTAGCCGCCGGCGCCGGCGAACACGAGCCAGTTCCCCGTGGTGCCCCGCGACAGGTGCATCCGCGGGCGGGTCCCGTCCGCACACCGGATGTAGTCCTCGGACAGGCAGGTGGGCGCGCGCCCGAGCGCCCCGCCGGAGACCGACCACTCGTGATCCCCCGACCCGTCTTCACACAGGGGGATGTAGCGGGTGATCGACGCGCCGATCCCGCCGCTCGGGGCCGGCGGGTGGGCGAGCGGCGGGTAGAACGCCTGGGCGCCATCGATCCGGCTGCGGTGCAGGCACGTGGCGGGCGCCGCGCAGTCCGAGTCGTGTTCGCAATACTGGGGCGTGAGGGGCGAGTACACGGGAGCGGGCCCGGTGTCGTCGATACACGCGCGCCGCTCGAGGTAGTACAGCGAGTGCTCCGACTGGTCCGTCGTCTGCGCGTGGGCGAGCGCCCCGGCGAGCCACCACATCGGGCCTCCTCCGCCGGTCCGTATCAACGAACGGGGTCGCGCACCGCCAGGACGGGCTAGGGAGGACGCATGCTCGTGTTGTGGCTGCCGTGGTGGTCCTGCGCCGGACCCGACGCCGACGATCGCACGACCGGCGATGGCCCGCCGGACAGCACCGCGGACGCCACGGGCCACTCGGGGGGAACAGCCTGCAGCGAAGCGGTCTCGGTGGCTGCGGCGCCGGGCGTGGTCGCGAACCAGGTGGTGTTGACGGTGACCACCTCGGTCGCGGGCGGCGTGGCGGCCCGCTGCGTCGCGGACGACGACCCGGGTGAGGTCGTGCTCGCAGAGGACCCCACCGCAGCGACGACCCACGAGCTCCGGCTGGGCGGACTGCTGCCCGGCGTGCCCTACACCTGCCGCGCCGCCGCGCCCTGCGGGTCGGGGGGCGTGGCCTCGTCGGACGTCGCGTTCCTCCCGCAGCCCGCGGCCACCCCGCTCCCCACGTTGACGGTGGAGGTCGATCCCACGCTCGGCGCCACCGGCTACTGGACGCTCGCGCCCTGGCTCGTCGAGGGGTGCCGCCAGTTCCAGAGCTCCGTGTGGCTGGGCCTGTGGGACGCCGAGGGCCGCCCGCGGTGGTGGTGGCCCCTGCCGCCGGGGGTCTACACCGACGTCGAGGTGCTGCTCGATCCGTCGACGGGCCTCGTCGGGTGGGGCGGGGGCGGCGACCCCGCCGGGAACTACCGCGAGCTCGATCCGCTGCGGGGCGAGGTCTACGCCGCGATGCTCCCGCCCTGGGAGGGGAACGAGTTCAGCCACGACGCCAAGCGGCTCGACCCCGACCGGGTCCTGACCCTGCAGGTCGTGCCCAACCGGGCGGGGAACCGGCAGTGGGACGGGTTCGGGATCCGGGTCCACGACCCTGCCGACGACAGCGTCCTCTTCCAGGTCGACAGCCAGCGCTACGTCGACGAGGGCCTGTTGCGCGAGGGGCGGCTCGTCCCGGCGGACGTCGACCCGTACCACGCGAACTGGGTCGACCTCACCGAGGGTCCCAGGGGCCCGGAGTTGTACGCGAGCCTGTGCTTCCTGCGCCGCCTGGTGGCGATCGACGCCGATGACGGTGCCCTCCTCTGGCAGCTCGGCGAAGGCCTCGGCTGGACCGTGCTCGACGAGGGCGGCGCGCCGCTTCCCGACTCCGAGCTGCCGCAGTGTACCCACGGCCTCGAGGTCCGCGGCGACCGCTTCCTCGTGTACGACAACGGCCAGGTCCGCCAGGAGAGCCGAGCGTCCGAGTGGCGAATCGACCCGGACACGCTCACCGCGCAACGGACCTGGAACTGGACGGAGCCCGGCTGGTACGAGCCCTTCGTCGGCGACATCGACGACCTCGGGAACGGGCGGCTCCTGGTGACCCAGGCCACGAACGGCTGCGAGACCGCTGGGGTGCGGATCACCGAGGTCGACCGGGCCAGCGGGCGGGTGGCGTCCCGGATGCGCTTCCCGCTCCCGTCACACGGTTCGTACCGGGCCCAGCGCTACGAGGGGTGCGCGCTGCTCCCGAACGCGCGCTCGTGCCCGGCGGTGGCGGACCGGCTCGAGGCGCTCGCCGGCGCCTTCGGGGACTGAGCTCCCTTCATCGACCGAGCTCACGGCGCGGACACGAGCTCCGGCGGCCACGGGGGCTCCGGGTGGCGCGGGTCGTCGCGCCGCACGACATCGGCGACTGCGCGCGCCTCGGCCTCGAGCGCGGCCCACAGCTCCCGATCGATCGGCTGCACGGCGTCGGGGCGGTAGAGGTTCGTGCGGCAGCCCGGATCTGCGGCGAGGTCGCAGCGCAGCACGGGCTCGTCGGTCACCAGCCACCGGAACATCATCAGGTCCTGGCGCTTGCGGGCGGCGCCGATCGGGCCGAGGCGGCCGGCGGTGAACGCGGTGCGGACGCGATCGACGGGCGCGGTGCCGAGCGGAACGCCGGTCATGGCGGCGGGCACGGCCTGCCCGAGGGCGGTGAGGATGGATGGCGCGAGATCGGCCCCGACCGCGGGGGTCGCCGTGGCCCCAGGGACGAGGTTGCGGGCCCAGAAGGCCACGAACCCCGCGTTCTCCTCGGCGTACAGGGTGCCGCCGTGACCGAAGTACGCGTGGTCGTCGTGGAAACCTTCGCCGTGATCCGAGTGGAACACCACCAGCGCGTCGTCCAGCAGGTCGGCGTCGTCGAGGCGACCCCAGAGCGCCGCCAGCTGCTCGTCGTACCAGCGAACGTCCCCCTGGTAGCGGTCGCGGAGGTTCGCGAGCAGGGCACTCTGCTCGGCGGCGTCGAAGGCGTCCCACGCCTCGGCCGCAGCGCGCTGCTGACCGGACGTGTCGATCGGCACCGGAGGCGGCGGGAGCGTGGGATCACGCAAACGCTCGGGTGGCGCGTACGGGTCGTGTGGCTCGAACGAGTGCAGGTGGACGTAGAACGGCGTGGTGGGTGGGTGGTCGGCCAGGTCCGCCAGCGCGCGGAACGCGAGGGTGGACGTGTCGACGTGGCCAGGGTCGTCGACGCGGGTGAACCCCGGGACCGCGCCCTCGGCCGGGCCGAACCAGCTGTTCGCCGTGTACAGCCGCGTGTCGAAGCCCGCCGCCGTCAGCGTGCTCGCGAGATCGACGTGGGGAGGAACCGACCGCGGCACGAGCAGGTTCCACGGCAGGACGGGCACCATGTCGACCTCGGCCGCCAGGTCGATCGCCGAGCGGCCCGCCGCCAGGCACGTGCTCGACGCGATGGTCCAGTTCGCGCAGTGCATCCAGTCGTCGACGGCAACGCCCTCCGCCATGCGAGCAGCCAGGAACGGGGTGAGATCCCGTCCGAGGGGGTCGTACCGGGACAGGTGGTCACGGCGCATCGTGTCGACGGACAACACGATCAGGTTCGTGGGTGGAGCGCCTTCGAACACCAGGGCAGCGGTCGGAACGGTGGGCGACGACGTGTGTCCAGCACCCGAGGAGTGCTCCGGGGAGCCAGTAGGTTCCGGGTCGGGCGGGTTCGAGGGCTCCTGCCTGCACCCGGGACCCCACCACGCGAGCGCCGCGATCATCCTCGCCTCCGCGAGGACTGTACCGCACCACGAAGGAAACACCGGTGGGCTATGCTCCGCCGACTGGAGGTACGATGAAGACCATGTGGTTCCCGCTGGCGCTCGCGTTCGTCGGCGCTTGTTCTGGTGACGACGAAACGAAGGACACGACGACCGGCGAGGCGGACACGGACACGGACACCGACTCCGACACCGACACCGACACCGACTCCGACACCGACACCGACACCGACACCGACACGCCGCCCGGGCCGGTCTCGTTCCTGATGAGCTTCGTGGACGCGCTCGGCGACGAACCGCTCCCCGGGGTCGTGTGCAACGTCGACGGCACCGACTTCACGTCCGACGCTGCGGGCTCGATGGTGATCACTGCGGACGCGAACCTCCCGAGCCTGCACTTCGCCTGCGTCGAGGTCGACCACCAGACGCAGTGGGTGACGATGACGACCGGGACGGACAGCACCTGGACCATCTCGAACCAGCTCGCGACACCGGCCGCGGTCGCCGCGCTGAGCATCGCGATGGACCTCGGCCGCCCGGATCCGGCGAAGGGGCTCCTCACCGTGTCCGTCCTCGACGCGAGCTACGGCCTGGGCCTCGTGGGCGCCACCGTGGCGATCGACGCCGCCAACACGGGGGTCGCGGTCACCGACCCGTCCACCGTGCTGAAGTACAGCCAGGGCGCCACCATCCCGGCCGGCGGCCAGAACGTCGTGTTCGGCAACGTGGACCCGGGCACCGCCAACATCACCGTTACCACCCCGGCCGGCGAGACCTGCGTCACCGCCATCGGGACGGGCTCGGTCGGTAGCGTCGACGTGATCGCCGGCGCCAACAACCTGATCATCTACAGCTGCCAGTGAGGCGCGCGGCGGTGGGGCGATCGCGCACCTCACCGCCCGCTGATCACCGGTCGAGGAAGCCGGGGTCCGTCACCAGGTCCGCGAGCAGCGCGCGGATCGGGCGGTCCTCCTTCAGGGAGCGTGCCGCGAGGGCCTTCACGAGCGCCTCGTCGGCCGCGGAGGGCTGGCGACCGTACACGTACGCGAACAGGTGGCTCACGTAGCACTCGTGAACGTCGGGTTGCTCGAGCAGGATCGCCAGGAGCTCGAGGGCCCCGTCGAACGACCGCCGGCCGGTCGAGAACGAGTAGGCCGCGCTCGCGTCGATCGGCAGCCCGACCTCGGTCTCGCGCCACTCGCCGACGCCGCCGTAATGCCCGTAGGCGTAGCCGATCGGGTTGATGAGGGTCGAGTGGCACACCTCGCCGCAGGTGCCGTCGCCGGTGTGGGCCTCGATGCGCTCCCGGGTGGTCATCGCGCCCGTCGGCGGCGGGACCGGGGTGGCGCCCGGGGGGGGAGCGGGCAACGAGACGCAGGTCCAGGCGTGGTGGACGGCCACGCCCCGCACGATCGGGTGGTCGGAGACGGCGGTCGAGGTGAGCGCCAGGAAGCCCGCGAGCGTGGTGACGCCGCCCCGGGTGGCGGGGTCGAGGTCGACCGGCTGGGCCCAGGCGTCCCTGGGTACGCCGCTGACGCCGTAGATCGCGGCGAGGTCGGCGTTGACGAAGGTGCGCCGCGACTCGAGGAGGAGGTCGCGCAGCGAGCCTTCGCTGAACACCACGTTCTCCACGAACCGGTCGACCTCGGTGCGCATCGCGTCGACGGTGACCTCGTCGAACCCGGCGAACAGGGATGGGTGGGGGGAGATGTTCGAGTACGCGTCCGTGAGGAGCAGCTGGCGGTGCAGGTCGACGACCGTCTCCCGCGCTCTGGGTGCGGCGAGCAGCCGCTCCGCCTGGAACGCGAGGGTCGCGGCGTCGAACCGGTCACCCGCGCGGGCGGCCGCCAGGAGCGCGTCGTCGGGGGCGGTGTTCCACAACGCGAAGGACAGGCGGCTCGCGCTGTCCCACCCGTCGAGCTCCCCGAGCGGCGAGCCCCCCACCCCCGTACGCTCGAGCCGGTACACGAACCAGGGGGACTGGAACATCAGGGACAGGACCTGGCGGACGCCCTCTTCGGAGCCGCCCGGAGCGAGCAGCTCGCCCTCCGCGTAGGCCCGGAGGTAGAGGTCCACGTCGTCCCGGCCGAGCGGGTGCCGGTGGACGCGTTCGCCGAACCGCGGGATCCACTCCTCCGGGGGATCCCCCCCGGTGACGCGCTCGAGGAGCGCGGGATCCTGCACCACCAGGTCGGCGACCGCGGTCGCCGCTGCGAGGTACTGCGCCCACAAGACGGGATCCACCCGGAGGTGCTGGGCTTCGTTGTCGAACCCCTCGGTCTGCGCATCCACCAGGAAGTGCGCGCCGAGCCCGGTGGGCGCTGCGAGCCCGAGCGCGTCCTGGACAGCGTTCTCCCACTCGCCGTGCGACAGCCGGGCCACGGAGGGACCCGACGGGGTCACGGCGGGAGGCGGGGGCCTGGGTGGGGTGTCGGCCCGCTCGCACGCCACCCACCCGGCGAGGAGCAACCAGAAGGCTTGCTGCATGAGGTTGACCCAGCATACGCTAGGCGGGGCGCGGGAAGCGAGCGCAGGAGGTACTCCGGGTGACGAGCCGACGTCAGTTCCTGCGGGGCCTCGGCGGGGTGTTGTTTCCGCTGCCGTTCCTGTCGTCGGCGCGCGGCGCGGTGCCCCCGCCCGAGCCGCACCCACTCGTGGTGGTGCGCGTCGCGAACGGGGTATCTCAGCGCCTGTCGTTCGAGCCTCCCCTCTCGGAGCGCTTCTGGCCGCCGTTCGTGGGTCCGCTCGATCCGCTCCGCCTCGGGATGGGAGCCGTGTCGGAGCTCGTGGCGCACACCTCGCGCCTGCTCCTCGTGCGCGGCACCGACGCCGTGTTTCCGGCCCAGGCCGAAGCGCACGTGCAGGCGGGCAACCAGCTCCTCACCGCGCGTCCCCCGGGGGATCCGGTCGGGGGCCAGGTCATGACCTGGGCGCGGGGCGAGTCGCTCGACAACTACGTTGCCCGCGGCTTCCCCGAGGTGAACCGCGGCGAGCCCCTGACGCTGTACACCGGCCGCCGGTCGGGGTTCGGCGAGGAGGTCCTGTCGTACCGGGGCCCGGACGACCTCCGCGCCGCCGAGGACGACCCGTGGGCGGTGTACCGCCGCCTCACCGGCGGAGGCCTGTCGGAGGATCGCCGCACGTCGCTCGACGCGCTCGTCACCGAGCAGCTCCAGCGCCTGTTGACCGGCCCCCAGCTGTCGACCGAGGACCGCCAGCGCCTCGAGAGCCACGCAGACTCGGTGTGGGACTTCGAGGTGCTCTGTCAGCGGTTGTCGGCCGAACAGGAGGACGCGGTGGCGGGGCTGTCGGGCCTGTCGCGACTGGACGAGCACCGGCTCGCCGTCGCCCGGTTGCACTGCGACGTGCTCGCGCTGGCCCTCGAGTGCGACCTCGTGCGCGCCGCCACCCTGCAGATCGGCGACCGCACCGACATCACGCGGTACACGGTCGACGGCGAGCGGTTCGAGTCGTACCACGCGATCTCGCACCGCACGATGCCCGGCGACGGCTTGCGGCACCACCAGATCGACCGCCTGCACCTGCAGCTGTTCGCGTACCTCCTGGATCGCCTGGAGGAGCGCGGGCTCCTCGAGCGCTCGGTCGTCTGCTTCGTGAGCGAGCTCGGCAACGGGTTCTTGCACGAGACGGTGAACCTGCCCTGGGTCATCGCCGGTCGGGGGGACGGCACCCTGCGCAACGGCGAGTTCGTCGACGCGGGGGGGGTGTCCCACCACCACCTCCTCGCCACCCTCCTCACGGCCACGGGGCTGCGGCGGCCAGACGGGGCGGTGATCGACCACTTCGGCGACGAGTCGCTGCCCCCGGGCCTGCTCGACGTCGCGCTCGCGCGCTGAGTCACCACTCCCCGACGACGAGCGCTCCGATCCCGAAGCCCGCCGCGAGGGCCCCGAGCGCCGCTCCGCCGCCGACCAGCACGCGGTTCGCGTCGCGCACGCCGGTGAGCGGCCCCGCTGTGGCGGGGGCGGTGCGGTAGTGGTCCCGCAAGGCCGCAGCGCCACCGAACGCGCCACCTGCGACGGCGGCGGTGACGGCGCCGGCGAGTGCCAGGGTCCGCGAGTGGTGCTCCGGGAGGGGGTAGACCGGCGTCTGGCCAGCCGGGACCCGGGCCGTCGACCCCACAACACCTCCGCCGTCGAGCCACTGGAACAGGTACGGTGCCTGGTCCGGCGCTTCGGAGGCGCGTCGGCCGTCCACGTGGAGCCAGCCGTCGACGGGCGGCTCGAGCCGGCGCGGGGCGGAAACCGGCGCCGTGGCGGCGGAGTCCCACATCAGGCGGAGCGGGTGCTCGGTGGGGACGAGGCTCGTGGGGAGCACGTAGCTGGGCTGGACCTGGCGGGCGCGCGCCAGCGCGAGCTCGGTCCCTTCGAGGTCGCCGCGAGCGAACCCGGCCAGCGCCTGGACCCGCCAGTACGACGCGACGTGGGAGGGTCCCAGGACCTCGCGCACACACGGGAGCTCGGCGTCGAGGTCGCCTGCGGCCTGCTGCAGCCCAGGCAGGTCGAAACCGGTCCACGCGTCGACGGCCTCGCCGAACGCGGCGTCGAGGGTGGAGGCGGGCAGCGAGCCTTCACACGCCAGCGCCGCGAGGCCCAGGGCGGAGATCAGCGGCACGCGCGGACCCAGAGCTGGTTGCGGCGCACCGTGCCGTCGGGCGAGACGTCCGTGCTCGCGGGGATGGGCCAGGCCGTGTCGAACTGGGCGCCGCGCCCGTACAGGCCCACCGCGTACCACGGCACGCCGACCTCCGGCCGCTGCCGCGTGAAGCCCGAGTTCATCAGGGTCGTGTAGTAGTACCCATCGGCGTCGTTGATGGAGATCACCGTGTCGAGGCTGCGGTGGAGCCCGTCGAACGGCTGGCGGGTGGGCACGTCCTCGCCGATCCACTCGATCGGCGGCTGCGGCGCGGGGGTGGGGCGGGTCGGGTTCCAGGCCTGCCGCCAGACGTAGGCCTTGCCGTCGTCGTCCGGGTACACGAGGCGGAAGTCGAACCCACACGGCCCGGAGAAGTCGTCCAGCAGGCCCAGCAGGGAGTACGCGCCCGCGAACGGCGCACCGGAGTTCGCACCCCGCCAGTCGAGGCCCGAACCCGTGCTGGTGGTGTGCGCGGCGTCATCGGGGTCGTAGAACAGGGCGCCGGTCTGGGTGTCGAGCTCGTACACCAGGCTCCAGCCTCCTCCATCCTGGGTCTGATCGCACCGCATCGGGAGCGGGACGCCCATGCTCGGAAGGGTCACCCAGTACGTGGCGTCGTCCGCGTGACCCGCGAGGAGCACCGCTTCGCAGTCGGTCGGCGCGACGCCGGTCTCGATCGTGCAGCTCCGGCAGGTGGGGTCGAGGCCGGAGGGGTCCTCGCACGATTCGCTCGGCGGCTGGATGCGCCCGTCCCCGCAGATCTGGCACTCGCACGCGGCACCGTCGAGCAGGCACCGCGTGTAGAAGACGTCCTCCTCGAACGAGACCCAATAGCGGCCGTCACCCGCCCAGGCGTCGTTCTCGAGGATGGCGTCGCAGCTGGGGGCAGCACAGGCCCCGCCGTCCGTACCGAGCAGGTGTTCGTCGACGAGCCCGTCGCCGTCCTGGTCGACGCCGTCGCAAGCGAGGCCCTCCCCACACGTGACGGCTCGGTACATCAGCTCGATCTCGTCGCTCGACAACACGCGATCGAACACGGCGATCTCGTCGATCAACCCCTGGAAGGCCTGGCTCGTGTCGGCCCCCGCGTCGTCGACGCCAGCGCGGAACACCCGATCCTGGTCCTGGCCGACGAACACGGAGCCCCCGGGGTCCACGGTCGTCAGGAAGGGACCGACCGGAACCGACTCGTCGAACTCGCAGGTACCCCCGGTGCTACCGTCTTCCGTGTCGTACTCGAGGACAGTGCTGGTGACGACCCCGTTGACGTAGACCTGGACAGTGGCATCGCTGCGCCAGGTCACGGCGACGTGTTGCCAGGCGTCCATCCGCGTGGGTGGGTCGGTGACCCTGGCGAGCACGTCCCGGATCGACACGCGCAGCTCACCGTTCGGGTTGATCGCCAGCTGCACCGTGTTCCCGAGGCAGTCCTCGAGGTCCTCCGTGGGCGCGGGCAGCGCGTACGAGAACCAGGTGCGGCGCGTGAGGGAGGGCCGGAGGAACGCAGACACCGTCCACTCGTAGGTCCCCATCTCCCCGAACGTCTCGAGCCCCACCCAGGTGTCGCGGGTCCCAGAGAACCAGGGCGCGCTCCCGGTCTCCTCCGAGACGCCGTGCAGCGAGGTGGTGAGCCCGGAGGTGATTCCGTCGAAGCCGTAGCCGCTGCTGTCGGGGGTGGTTTCGCCCAGCTCGCGGAACGACCAGTACAGCTTGGGGCCGAGGTCGATCACGACCTGCGCGTCACACTCGCGGCACTGCCCCCCACCGAGCGTGATCGAGCCTGGGACCCCGTTGTCGCGATAGTCGTCGCAGTCGTTGTCGACGCCGTCACACACCTCGACGGCGCCCTTGTACGAGCTGGGATCGGCGTCGTCGCAGTCCTCGTCCGGGTTCTGGTTCTTCCCGTCGCGATCCGCATCGACCCCGTCTGCCCCGTCGCAGTTCTGGTCGATGGTGTCCCCCGGGAAGTCGATGGCCGCGGGCGACCGGTCGGGGTCGCGGTCCGCGCAGTCGCCCCACACGCCCCCGAACGAGCCATCGCCGTCGACGTCCTCGGTTCGAGCGAGCGCGATCGGGTCCACGCCGCCGCAGGAACCTCCGCAGACCGCGATGCTGGTGGCGAGCGGCAACGGGGCAGCCCCCTCGTACCGTTTGCTCCCGTCTGCGCTCTCGCCCAACACCTCCACCTGCGCGACGGCGCCGGGCTCCGTCGCTGCGCAGTATCGGCCAGCCCCGTCGGCCCAGCTCGTCAGGTGGGCAGGGCGGCCGGGGACGTGCACCTCGACCAGCGCGCCGGCGACGGGGGCGCCGTCGGCCGTCACCTCGCCCTGCAGGCACCCGAGCGTGTCTCCGCTGCTGCCGATGGCCCACCACCCAGGCGCCGTGAACGGGCCCGAGAGCCACCAGTCCTCGAGCGTCGCCTCCCCTTCGCTCCGCCACAGGCCGGTGGAGGCGTCGAAGTGGTACATCGTCGGTGCGGTGAGCTGTCGCAGCGGATCACCGGGCGGCGCGGGGATCCGCAGCACCCCAGACCCGGTCATCTCCCGACCAGCGCTGCTCGTCCCGATCCACGCCGCGGCGACGAGCTCGACCGGCGTCGGACGCGCCTCGGACAGGGCCCACGGGGCGGGCGCTGTCCCTCCACCGGGCTCCGCCCAGGCATACTCCAGGGCGAGCGGCTGGTTCGGCGCGCCCTCGAAAGCGCCGTCGTCGAACACCAGCGCGAACTCCCCGTCCCTCGTGATCGCGCCCCCGGTGGCCGGACGGTGCACCGTGCCCACGCGGGTGCGGGCGAGCCGGACCTGCACGACCCGGGATTGATCGTCGGCGATCTCGAGCGCTGCGCCCCCCGGAGGACGACCCGCCGCGTTCACCGACACGGTCCACCACCCCGGCGCGAGGTCCGTGAACCGGGTCGTGCCGACGACATCGGTCCGGCCGACCACCGACGGCCCAGACCCGGTCAGCGAGACCAGGGCAGCGGGGACCAGGACGCCGCGCTCGTCGAGCACGCGGATCACCGCCGAACCGGGCTGCGCAGGCGCCGGCGGCGCAGGCGGGTTCAGCTTCGCGTCGCGGTCCCGGACATCCTGTTGGGTGATCCACACACAGCCCGACGACAGCAGCACGTGGAGCACAGGTAGAATCGCTCTTCCTCCGTGGCCCCGCTGCATCGCCGGCTTCCCCGCATCAACTTTCATCGTAGCACGGGGTGTCGGGTCGGCACCCTGGGCGCCTCCGGGGTGGTTAGGCTTGCACCGGGGGTCGCATGCGGTGGTGGTGGTTCCTGCTGGCGGCGGTGGCGTGCAAAGGCGGCGAAGGTGACGCCGTCGGCGACGATGACGACACGGTGGGCGACGACGACGACACGGTGGGCGACGACGACGACGACGCTCCCTGGCCCAACGCCTGCGTGTCGATCGGGCCCGATGCCCCGAACTCCGGTCCCCTGCCGGACGCGGACGTGGTGAGCACGTTCGAGGGCTTCGAGACCTACGTGTGGCTCCCCGAACGCCCCCGCGGCCTGATGGTCTACTTCCACGGGGGCGCGACGAGCGACGAGGTGGCCCAGGTCGAGCAGGCCGCGCTGTTCTCGATGCTGCACACCGAAGGCTTCGGCGTGGTCGCGACGCAGCGCACGTTGCCCGGCGCAGGCGACTCGTGGGACATCACGCGCGACCTCGCGCGGAACGAGGACGCTGCCCGGATCGAGCGCCTCCTCGCCAAGGTCCGCGCCGACAACGGGCTGCCGGAGTCGCTGCCCCTCGCCACCATCGGGTTCTCGGACGGGGCGATCATGTCGATGGCGATGGCGGCGATCGCGTCGGACGAGGGTTGGCCCATCATCGCGAGCTTCGTGCACAGCGGCGCGTACCAGAACGTCGCCGGGCCGGTGCCCACGATGTTGTTCCAGCCGGTCAACGATCCCGGCCAGTTCCCCGACCCGATCGTGCGCGACCTGCAGGACGCCGGCATCCGGGCGGAGATCGTCGAGCAGCCGGAGCGGCTCGCGGTCGCCGAGGCGTTCCTCCGCAACGGCTTCTGGGATCTCGAGCAGGCGCAGCTCGCGGTGGACGACCTCGTGGCGGTCGGCATGGTCGACGCGAACGGGGCGCGGCTGGTCGCCGACCAGAACATCGAGCAGGCGATCAACCTGTACGGCGCGAACTCCACGTTCGAAGGCGTGCTCCTGGCCGAGACGCGCATGCGGGTGTTGTGGGCCACCCATCGCTTCTCGGCCTACTCGGCCGAAGAGGAGTGCCGGTTCCTGCTCGACTCGCTCTGAGCGCCAGTCACCAGGGCGCAGCGAGGTGGACGTGTCCGTGGCACGAGCCCGTACACGAGCCGGCGGCCTCGTCGCGCACCAGGAGCGCCGGGAACGCGAGGTCGACGACCCCTTGGACGTGCAGCCCGGGCGCGGTGATCGTGTCCGACCCCGACACGGTGGGGTGGCACTGATCACACGCCACGAGGGCGGTGAGGTGCTGGACGTGGGCTCCGCTCATCGACGTGAAGGGGACCTCGGTCCCCAGGCCACCGGCGTGGCAGGAGCCACAGGTCCTCGCGCCCGCCCCGGAAGACACCGCCCCGCCAGGCGCGCGACCATTCCCGTGGCACCACGTGTCGCTGCAGGTGCGGCCCTCCCACACCCCGTTCGGCAGCTCGACCTCGGCTTCGCCGGGCGTGGGGTCGTCGAACACGTGGCCGCCGTCGAACAGCCCGGTGGTGGTGGGGTGGCACTGTTCGCAGCGGTAGGCGGGAGACCGCTCGCCGGCCTCGTGTACGTCGTGGGGCGGGAAGGTCGTGGTGGACCGGTCGGCGTTGTCGTCGAGGTCCTCGGGTGGCGCCCCCGAGGTAGAGCTCGTCCCGCCGTGGCAGTAGGTGCAGTCGGCACGCCAGCCGGTTCGGTGGCAGCTGTCGCAGGACACCCCCGAGTCTCCGCCCGACAGGTCGGCTCCGTGGCAGGCGCGGCAGTCCGGGTCCTGCTGGAACTTGGTCGCGATACCGTGGATGCCCGGGTCGGCGTAGCCGGCGGGGTGGTGGGTCGTCGACGTGGGGGTGGTGGTGGTCGGCTCGTCGCAGGACGCCGTGGCGCCGTCGGTGATCCAGGCCCGCACCACCTCGACCGCCGGGTCGAGTCGGCCGCCCGGGGGCATGACCCCGCCCTCCGCCACCGCCTGGAGCCCCTCCATCTTCCGCAGCAACAGCGACGCCGCGGGGTCGCCGGGAGTGACGAGGACCTCGTCGTACGTGGCGCTCGTGACCCCCACCAGCGCCGCGTACGGGTCGGAGGCGAGGTCGAGCCCCCCCTGGCGCCCCTCGGCGTCGTGACACCGCACACACTCGGCCCGGAACACCCCGCGGACCCCACAGAAGCCGACGGACGTCACCGTGGTGCCCGTGTGGTCGGCCACGGCCGAGTGCACCGGGTCGGGTGGCCCGCCCCCGTCACACGCGAGCCATGCGGTCCACGCCCACGCGACCACCCGTACCTCCATCGCGCCGCAGTGTATCCGACCCCGAACGCCGGTGCGGGACACGCTGCGTGCGTTGTCGGGCGCGTTGCTGCGGGATAAACTCCCCCATGTTGTACGCGTGGCTGGCCTGTACGGGCAGTGGAGACTCCGCGCCGCGGGAGCCCGAGTCTGCAACGTCGACCGGCCACACCGCCGCGCCGGGCCACACGGCGGAGCCAGAACCGGCCCCCCCGGACGCCGATCCCATCCCCGCCACTGCGGCGGCGGCCTGGGCCGTGGACTTCGTGTCCGGGCTGTCGATGAAGGAGTGCTCCTCGACCTACGATCGCCTGGACCGCGCCGAGCAGAGCTCGTGCCCACGCTACTTCCAGGAGGGTGACCCCTGGGAGTGGGGCGACGACTGCAAGTCGCCGCGCGGGTCCACCTACTCGGGCGCGCTCATCCGCTGGACGGAGCTCGCCTGGCTGGTCGACCAGCGGCTGCGGGAACCGATCCTCGATCGGTTCGGCCCGACCGTCGCTCCCGGCTGGACCCCCACTCCGACGTACAGCGGCACCGCGCGGGGCGTGGGCCTCGACGGAGAGGCGCAGGTGTCGTACGACGGCGAGGCCTGGGCGTTCGTGGGCCAGGGGTGGTCGCTCGAGGGTGAAGATCGCGGCCTGCGGGTCCGCCACCACACGGTGGAAGGTGGGTGTACGTCGTCGTCTCCGACCGGTGCCCCATGGGTGGATGCGCAACACCTCGTGTGGATGCGGAAAACCCAGCTGTGGTCCGACACTTCGGACGCGAGCGCCACGGTGGTCGACGGCTCGATCTCGGGGGTACCTGTCGGCGCACCGTTCGAGACGGTGTCGTTCGTCGAGCTCAGCTGGCTCACCGGGGTGGACGGCGCGTGCGACCTCGAGCCCGACGGCACCATCGAGGTGCGTGACCGGGACGGACGCCGGTGGCCGCTCGTCTTCTCGAGCGAGGCGTGCGACGGGTGCGCCGATCTCGTCCGCGCCGACGGCACCACCATCGCGCCGGTGTGTCTCGACTTCACCGCGCTCCGCACCCCGTTCGTCAGCGCGGGAGACCGCTGATGTGGGTCTCCTTCCTGGCGCTGGCCTGTCGCGAATCGTCGCCGGTCTCGCAGACCCACCCGACGGATCCCCTCGTCACGGGGACCTTCTCCACCGACCCCGGCGAACGGCGGATCGGCGATGCCGAGCTCCTGACGAGGCTGAGCCTCGATCTGCGCGGCATCCGGCCCACCGCTGCCGAGCTCGACGCGTTCGAGGCCGACCCCAGCACGTACGACGCCGTGGTCGAGGCGTGGCTCGCGGATCCGCGGTTCGGCCAGCGGGTGGCCGACCTGTGGTCCGAAGTCTACAACTCGCGCAACGGGACCTTCTTCGTGGACTTCACGGGGGTCTCGAACCAGACCGGATTCCACGAGGACACCCTGCAGGGGAGCGTGGCCGAGGAGCCCCTCCAGGTCCTCGCGTGGCTCGCGGACCACGACGAGCCGTACGACCAGCTCGTGCTCGCCGACTGGACCATGGCCGACGAGGTGCTGGCCCAGATCTACCCCGTCGACTACCCGGTGGGCGC
>JBIKWC010000412.1:0-5147 GCA_044356535.1 Myxococcota bacterium | reverse complement strand
CTGGCCCGCCCACCGCGACAGGTCCACGCGCCACTCCTCGGCGGCGGCGACCTCGGACACCCAGCGGCGATCGACCTCGGTCGCGACGCCGTCGGCGACGACCGACAACACCATCGCCGCGCCGTCCGAGGCGGGCTGGTCGACGGGCGCGGCCTCGAGCCCGACGAACCCGGTGAACACGGGCTGTTGGGCGGGCAGGGAGAGGTCCCACTCCATCGTCGTGGGCGCCACGAACGACAGGCCGTTGCGGGTGTCGCCGCCCACGGTGACCGAGGTCTGCACGAACTCGTCGGCCGTCCGGTCCTCGCCGAACCGCTCGGGGTCGTGGCGATCGAGGGCCTCGCGGATGCGGGGCCAGCGGACGGTCACCGAGCCCTCGGGCGGCATCGTCGGGTACGACAACACCACCTGCTTGCCGTTCTGCGCAATGCGCCACGTGGGGCCCTCGGCCTTGGGGGCCGGGCCTCTCCCGAACGGGACGGGCTTCCCGTCGACGCTCACCGACATGCCCTCGGGGCGGAAGCTCTGCTCGTCGGACTCGATGGCGAACGGGAGCGGGGCGACGAGGATCTTGAGCTTGCGCGGCGCCTTCTTGGGGTTCGGCATCTCGCGGTGCTCGAGCGCGAAGGTCTCGTCGAGCTCGGCCAGCGCCTCGGGGAGCGAGACCTTGGGGAGCGACACCCGCCCGGGGAGCAGATCGAGCCGGAGCACGGGGTTGCCCGCGGCGCGGTAGTCCGGAAAGCCAGGTACGGACGCGTTCGTGAGCGTGAAGGTGTCGTTCGCTGCAGCGGCGCGCCCGATGGTCTGCGACGCGGACTGCGCCGGGCGGGGAACCGGCGGGGGGACCGTGGTCTCGCCGGTGCAGGCGACCCAGGTGAGCGAGGCGAGGAGGGCGGCCGAGAGCCCCGCGGCGGCGAGCACGAATCGCGACAAGGACGACCTCCGGACGCCCCCAACGTGCCCCGACACACCCCGGCGGGCAACCCGGTACTGTCCGACGGGGGTCCCCGGGCCCCGGGTCAGCGCCCCGCGAGCTCGGCGTCGATGATCTCGGCGAACGCCTCGAAGGGCTGCGCGCCGCCGATGACGATGCCGTTCACGAAGAAGGCGGGCGTGCCGGTGGCCCCGACGCGGCGCCCCGCCTCCAGGTCGGCGTCGACCGTGGCGCGGTGGCGGCCGGACTCGAGGCACGCGGTGAGGTCCCGCAGCTCGGTGCGCGACCGGTCGGCGACGCTGCTGAAGTCCCCGCCTGCCCAGGACGCCCGGTCCGCGAACAACGCGTCGTGGAACGGCCAGAACCGGCCCTGTTCCTCTGCGCACTCCGCTGCTTCCGCCGCGCGGTGTGCCTGGTCGTGGAAGTCGAGCGGGAAGTGCCGGTAGGTGAGGCTCACGCGGTCCCCGTAGGCCGCCACCACCTCCTTCATCACCTCGCTGGCCTTGGCGCAGTACGGGCACTGGAAGTCGCTGAACTCCACGATCTGCACGGGCGCGGACGCCGAGCCGACCCGCGGCCCGCTCCCGTCCACGGCGACCCGGAACCGCGGCAGGTGGTTCTCGACCCTGGCGGTGCGCCGCAGCCCGGAGACCAGCATCCCCACGGCCTGGGAGGTGCGCTGGTCCTGCAGGTACCCGCGGAGGGAGTCCCGCACCTCCGGGAGCGGCTGCGCGATCTGGTCGGCGTTGTCCTGGTAGAACTGCTCGACCTCGGCGTCGGTGACCGGGGTGTTCTGGCTGGCGGACGCCTTCAGGAGCCAGGCCTCGTCGTCGAGCCCCGCAGCGGCGGCTTGCTGGTGCACGAGCGTCTGCACGATCAGCTGATCCAGGGCATCGGACCGCGCGTCGGCCAGCGCGGCCTCGGCCTGGAGGAGCTCGGAGGTCGCGAACGCCTCGAGCTGCTCGCCCGTGACGGGCTCTCCGTTGACGACGGCCACGACGGCGGGGAGCTGGCCCACCCCGGTGCGCTGCCCCAGCCACGCGGGCGGGGCGCTGGCCGCCGGAGGTGCGGCGGGGTGGGTACAACCGGACAGGACGAGCCACGCGAGAGACGCCACGAACCACTCCGCTTCGGATGGCACGCCGTAACGGGGCGCTGGCGTCAGCGGGTGCCGGGGGCCGAGGGTGCGGTGCCGAAGGCGCGGTGGTCGACCATCAGGCAGCGGTCCTGCACGGCGTCGATGCCCAGACCGGCCAGATCGTGGACGAACGCGTCGCTGCGGATGCCCGACTGGAGCCACACGAGGCGCGGGCGGGGCGACATCGCCGCGATCTCCGCGAGGTGGCTGGCGAGCATCTGCGGGACCCGGAACACGTCGACGATGTCGACCTCGACGGCCAGATCGGAGAGGCGGGGCACGATCACCCGGCCGAACAGCGTCTGGCCGGCGAACCGCGCGTTGACCGGCAACACCGTGAGCCCCGCGGCGTGGAGGGCGGCTGGAACGTAGTGGGCAGGGCGGGAGGGGTCGACGTTCGCCCCGAGCACGGCGATGGTGCGCGCCGAGCGCACGCGCTCCCGGATGGCGCCGAGGTCGAGGAGCTCGGCCATCAGAACGCCTTGCCGAGCACGAGGCCGATCAGCCCGAACAACACCCCGACGACCAGGATGATGGCGCCGATCATCCACGGCGGGGCGCCCGCCTGCACCACTGGCGGCTGGGGCGGGATGGCGGCCCCCATGGCGCCAGGGGGCTGCGTGATCGGCGGCAGCGGGCGCTCGAGCGTGGGCGGCGCGGTCGACCGCGACGTGGGCTCGGGGTTGTGGTGCGTGAGGATCTCGTCCAGCACGGCCTGGGCGTTCGCGGGGCGGTCGTCCTGGTACTTCGCCAGCAACCGCGCGACGAGGCGGTCGATCCAGTCGGCGATCGGCTGCTGCGCCGCCATGGACACGGCCCTGGGCGTCTCGGTCATGTGGAGCTGCAGCACGCGCAGCGGGCGGTCCTTGTCCTCGAACGGGACACGCCCCACGAGCATCTCGAACAACACGACCCCGAACGAGTACAGGTCCGAGCGGCCGTCGAGGTTCTCGCCGCCGATCTGTTCGGGGGAGATGTACGTGGGGGTGCCCACGAGCATCCCGGTGGCGGTGATCCGCGCGGAGGGCTCGTCCGAGCCGGGACCGAAGATCGCGATGCCGAAGTCGAGCACCCGCACCTGGTCCTTCTCGCCGTGGACCGTGCACAACATCACGTTCTCGGGCTTGAGGTCCCGGTGGACGATGTTCTCTGCGTGGGCGGCGGTGAGGGCGCGGAGCATCTGCAGGGCGATGCTCATCGCGGTGTCGACGGGGAGGGGTCCGCGGGCGAGCCGGGCCTTCAGGGACTCGCCGTGCAGGAGCTCCATGGCGAGGAAGAACGAGCCGTCGGGCGCGCTGCCCCAGTCGTACACCCGCACGATGTTCGGGTGCGCGAGCTTCGAGCTCGTGTCCATCTCGCGCTTGAAGCGCTTGACGACCTCTTCCCGGTGCTGGCCGGGGAGGAGCACCTTGAGCGCCACGGGGCGGTTCATGGCCACCTGGGTGGCCTCGTAGACGGCGCCCATGCCGCCCGCCCCGATCCGTCGGAGGACCCGGTAGCGGTTGTCGAACAGCTGCCCGACGAGGGGATCGGGCGTGTCGGAGTGGAGGTCGCTCACGGCCGGCAGTATACGTACGGGGCGTTCGCGTGGCCACTCCCCGCGCGCGGTCCGCCCCGCCTCACGGTAGCGGGTGCTGCCGGGCGTGCGCGGCGATGAGGACGAGCGCGGCGGAGTAGCTGCGGGTCCCGCCGCGGACGGCGTTCAGCTTGAGGTAGGTGTCGTTCACGCGATCGCTGACGCGCTCGAGGGGCCCGTCGTACCCGGCCCAGTACCGGCGGGACGCGATCACGTCGCGCTGGACGCCGGGGAGCCGCCGCCGGACGAGCCAGTGGAACGTGCGGGGGTCGCGGTCTTCGAGCGCGAACAACACCTGCCGGTGCGCGAACATCCACCCGCTGTACCGGACCCAGGGGTCGCTCGCGTACACGGTGGCGAGCCAGCCGAAGTAGTTCGCCTCGTCTTCGCTGGCGACGAAGCGCTGGTGGGCCTTCTCGTGCGCCATGGTGGAGGGGATGCCCCACGCGGGGGCCAGCGCGTTGAGGTTCGCCTCTCCGGTGAACGGGAAGTAGAAGCCGCCGATGCCGAGCCACGAGAACAGTCGCGAGCTGGCGAGCGGCTTCGACGGGCCCCGGGGGCTCGCGGCGGAGGGGTGCAGGGAGAGCTCGCCGGCCATCTGCGCCCACCCCTCGTCGACGGCAGCATCGAGCGCCAGCCAGTCGTGCGGCGGGGTGGTGGGGGTGAGGCCGTCGGGCCAGCCGCCGTGCAGCTCGAGGTACAGGCGGTTGGTGCGGTCGATGTAGTCCTCGGCGAGCAGGACGAGCTCGTCGGTGGTGATCTCCCGCGGCCGGTCGCCGTACGCGCGGAACCCCATCCGGACATCCGCCGCCGGGCGCGCGTACGACAGGCCCCAGGACGCATAGAACGCGACGCCCACCCAGGCCAGCGTCGCGACTGCCGTAGCGCCCGCGGTGCGGACGACCGCCCACCGGGCTCCCCGGGAGCGCCACCAGGTCGCGGCGACCGTCGTGGCCCACGCCAGCGCGACGAGGATCGCGAGCGCCTCGACCCACTCGGCCACGGAGAACGGCGCGCGCGCGATCGGAGCGGCCACGAGGGCGGTGAGGCGCGGCCCTGCTGCCTCGACGAACCAGCGCTCCACGCGGAACGGGTCCCGCGCGAACAACACCGCCAACGACAGGAGGGCGACGCCCACCGCGCCCAGGGGCACGCGGGGATCGACCTCGCCCTCCGGTGTCGTCATCCGCCGTAGTTCTTCGCGACGAAGTCCCAGTTCACGAGCTTCCAGAAGGCTTCGACGAAGTTCGGGCGGGAGTTCCGGTGGTCGATGTAGTAGGCGTGCTCCCACACGTCGAGGGTGAGCAGCGGGGTGTGCCCGTGCACGAGCGGCGTGTCGGCGTCGTGGGTGGAGGTGATGCGGAGGGCGCCGTTGGCGTCCTTCACGAGCCAGCCCCAGCCGCTGGCGAAGTGGTTGACGGACTCGTTGGCGAACGCCGTCTTGAACGCCTCGAACGAACCGAACTGCGCGACGATCGCCTCGGCCAGCTTGCCCGTGG
>JBIKWC010000136.1:0-18095 GCA_044356535.1 Myxococcota bacterium | reverse complement strand
GTCGAAGTCGAAGCCCGACACGTCGATGGCGTCGCCATACCCGTGGCGCGACAGGGACGCGGACCCGGCGATGGTGCGGCAGTTGTAGGTGCCGAGGTGCCGGACGCGTACCACCCCCTCGGGGGCAAGGCCTTCGAGGGTGTCGGCGAGCGCGTGGGCGAGGGTGCAGGCGCCCACCACGGACTCGGGCCCGTCCCCGTCGGCGTACGTGAGGTCGATGCCTTCGTACCCGGAGAACATGCGCACCGGGTCCTCGACGTGGCACGTGAGCGAGGGGTCGTCGGCCGGGTGCTCGTCAGCCAGGACGGTGGGCTCGAAGGGGACCCCGCGGGCGGCGAGGTCGTCGAGGCAGTCGGGCAGGTCGGACCCAGCGCCGGGCAGGCAGACCCAGGTGCTGTCGTCGTCGTTGGCGCGGGCGACTTCGACGCACCCGTAGTCCGGGCGGCAGCCGGTGCCCGGGTGGACGCCGAAGTTGCAGCGCGACAGGCACGCGCCGTCGCCGAGGTCCGCGACGTCCGACGGCAGCGCCCCGATCTCCGCGCAGAACGTGGTGGGGAAGCCCTCGGCGTCGTCGCAGAACTGCTCGCAGGCGGCGCTGCAGGTGCCGCGGGGGAACCCCTCGTCGTCGCGCAGGCAGGTGCCGCCGTCGTAGTCGCAGTCGCGGTCGCGGTCGCAGGGGGACCCGACGAAGCCGCGCGGACCATCGTCACCGGGCGGTGTGGTGGTGGTGGTGGTCGTGGTGGTGGGTGGCTCGGTGTCGTCCGTGTCGTCGGTCGACCCGGTGTCGCCCGTGCCGTACGTCTTCACGTCGAGCGCGGGGGTGCAGGCGAGGGTCGCGGCGAGCCACATGTCCTGGTCTCCCGGACGGAGGATACCCGGCTTCAGCGCCGGACGCTGACCCGGAGCTGGCCGCGGGTGCCGTCCGCTCGCGCCAGTCCCGCGCCCGGGACCACCACCTCGATCTCGCCCTGCGGCCAGTCGAGCGTGTGCAGGGCGCCGTCGAGGCCGGCGATCCGGACGCGCGGCTTCCAGCGCGGGACGGCCGCGAGCACGTCCCACCGCTCGAACGTGAGCGACGGGTTGTCGCCGTCGGAGCGCCACGCCGGGGGGAGGTCCACGAAGATCTCGAGCCGCACGGGCTGCCCGTCGCCGACGCGCACGGTGGCGCGGACGCCGTGCCCAGCGCCCCGCGGGAGGCGCACCGCCCCGCGTTCGCCGTCCGGGAACAGGAACTCGACGAGCCGCCCGGCGGACGCCTCCTCGGGGGTGACGTGGACCCGCGCCGACCACTCCGACCCGACGGGCTCCACCGGAACGAGGTCGCCGATCACGAAGTCCTCGGTCGAGTCCTCGAGGATCGGGGCGTCGAGCTTCGGCGCGGCGATCCGGGCCCGGCGGCGCCGGAGGGCGGCGCGCAGCCCGGGGACGTGCTCCTGGGACGACAGCCCGAGCAGCGAGATCGCGGCCTCGGTGTCGGTGGCGGCGGCCGCGAAGTCCCCCAGGCGCTCGTGCAGGTCCGCGCGCCACACGTGGGCGACGGCGTCGTTCGGGCGCTCCTTCACGCGGTGGTCGGCGTCCACCAGCGCGCGCGCCGGGTCGCTCTCGGCGAAGACGCGCAGGCGCAGCTCGTGGCCGCGGGGCAACGTCTCGGCGAAGCGGCGGGCGGTGGCCTGGTCCCCCGCTGCCAGGGCGCACTCGGCGGCGAGGGCGGCGTCGGTGGGGACACACTGCTCGAGGTCGGCCAGGGCGCCCGACGGATCCCCCAGGAGGAGGCGGGCATTGGCGCGCTCCAGTGAGGGCCGCGGGGACCGGGCGTGGTGGAGCGGGCGGGGCCCGACGACCGGGGCAGCGAGGTCGAGGTCGAGGTGCAGCACCGCCGTGCGCGGCATGGGGCCGGTCGCTTCGATCCAATGGCGGCCGCCGTGGGACACGATGCCGGCGGACGCGTCCGAGCCCGAGCCCTCGGGTGCGGTGGGGACGGCGAGGCGGGCGGTGAGCAGCTGGCCCAGGGCCCCGGGGTTCTCGGGGTGATCGACCACGAAGTCGAGGCGGGTGCCGTGTTGCGGGAACGGCGCGGGATCGGGGCTGCGCACGCGGACCGCGACGAGCCCCTCTGGCAGGTCGCGTGACTCGCCGATGGCCCAGTCCACGAGATCGGAGAGCGTGACCGTGCGGTGGCCTTCAGGGACTGTGCGGCCGGCCTCACCCGGCACCCAGCGCCGCGGGGGGGCCTGCTGCAGGTGGGACAACACGCGCTGCAGGAACTCCTCGGGCGACTTGGCGACGATGACGGTCTCGCCGTCGTCGGTGAGCTCCTGGACGAGGCCGGTGGACGTGTCCACCACGAGGTAGCCGCCGCTGAAGTCCTTGGCGATCGGCAGGTAGCCGTCGGGAACCTGTTCGCGATCGGACTCCGTGGAGTCCACCGCGCCCTGCAGCGGCAGGAACCAGTACGAGAGGAAGACGTTGCCGATGTTGTTCGTCTGCCCGTCGTGGCGGCCCCACAACCCGTGCCAGGCGGCCGGGACCTCGAGGGCGGCGAGCGCCTCCGGCGAAGCTGGAGCGGCCAACCCGGCAGGTTCGATCCCCGCGACCAGCTCCTCGATGCGTTCCCAGATGCGGTTCAACCCGACCCCCACGACGTGCCCGGGGTAATCCGGCGCGGCGCCCCGACCAAGGGGCGGTCACGTCGACGGTCGCTCCAGCGCCGCTGCCCGCCGGTCGCACTCGTCGGCGAGCCACTCCAGCCCGCGTCGCCGATAGGTCGCGATCGCGGCAGCGAACGGTGGTCCGGCGCGATCGGGGCGCCCGTCGCCTGCCGCGCGCCTCCCCGCGAGGTCGAGCAGCCACGCGATGTCGCGATCGGCGGACGCCAGCAGGTCCTGCACCCCCGCCCAGGCGACGTCCCAGCTGTTCTGGTCGGCGCGGGCCGCCAGCACGAGCTGGCAGAGGCGACCGAGCGGGGTGGCCGGCAACCCGTCGAGCAGCCTGCGCGCCTCGTTGAGCCGCCCTGCCGCCAGCGCGGCGACGGCGCGCTTCACCTGCACGTCGCGCACGCGGGCCACGTCGTGCCAGGGGACGAGCGCGAGGGCGTCGCGGTACAGAGCCTCGGCCCGCTGCGGGTCCCCGCGATCCCGCGCGACGTCGGCTTCCGCCACCAGCACCGCGGTCCGGACGGAGGCCGGCGCCGAAGCCAGGTCCGGCGCTGCCGCCGCGAGGTGCGCGCTCGCTGCGTCGAGCTCGTCGAGCAGCCGGGCGACGGTCGCGAGGGAGGCGTGGATGTCGGCCCGCGCGGCCCCCGTCCCCTCCGTCCCGAGGCGCTTGAGCGCGCGCTCGAGCAGCGTGCGGGCCGTCTCGAGCTCACCGGTCCTGCGTGCCTGGTCACCCGCCCCCTGCAGAGCGCGCGCCGTGCCCTCCAGGTCTCCACCCGCCGCGAACGCGTCCATCGCGCGGCGGAGCTCCTGGCGCACGCGGTTGGGCTCTGCCCCACTGGCGGCGAGGACCTCGGCCTTCCACAGCGACGCCTGCCCGAGCGCCCCCCACAGCTCGTGCCGTTCGGCGAGCGCTGCGGCGATGGCCAGCAGGGTCGGTGCGTCGGGCTGTCCCTTCTCGTGGGCGATGCGGGCCCGCAGGAGCGCGTCCGGAACCAGCTCGGCGCCGGTCGTGTCCCGCCCCAGCCCGCGCAGGATCTCGGCCCGGCGGTCGAGCAATACGAGCGCCTCCTCGGGGTCGCCCTCCTGCAGCACCTGTTCGGCGGCGGCCAGCAGCGCCGGGGGGGCCTCGAACATGCGGCCGGCGCGCACGAGGAGGCTGGCCAGGAGCACCTCGCAGCCCTCGGGGTGCAGCTCGACCGCCGCGACCGCCGCCTCGGCCGCCATGAGGTCGACGAACAGCTCGAGCACGAGGTCCCGGACCGCCGGGTGCAGGCGGGCGGGGGGCGTCGGGAACCCGGCCGGCAGCAGCTCCGAGAACGCGGTGGACAACGCGGTGGCGTCGGTTCCCGCTGCGTCGAGGACGGCCGCGAGCCGGGGCGGCGTGAGCTGCTCGCCCAGCAGCGCCACGGCGCACAACGCGGTCCTCGGTCCGGCCTCGGCCGCCAGCAACCGCTCGGTGACGCGCGGGGTCCACTCGGCGCTGATCCGGGGGGGCAGGCGCACACGCTCGGACGACCGCAGCTCCCAGCTGTGGGGGCCGCGCAGGAGCGCCTCGGTGGCCAGGAGGTCCCCCATCACCGCGATCAACAGGTCGGGTTGACCGCCGGCCACGCGCCGGACCGCGCGGCGGACGGGGAGCGCCAGCGGCAGGAGGGCGTCGAGGAGGGCGTCGGCTGCCTCGTCGGTGAGGGGTCCGAGCTGCAGCGCGAGGTCGGAGGCCCCGGACGGCACCGACACCTCGGTCAACACCAGCAGCGGCGCGCCGCTCTCTGCGAGCATCAGGCGCAGCACGCGCTCTGCGTCGTCGGCGTCTGCGTCGCCGTCCATCCGCAGGATCACCGGGCGCCCGGCTGCGAGCTGCGACACCATGGCGGCGACGGCGGCGACCTGATCGGCCACCGGCTGCGCGAGGCCGTGCTCCACCACGAGCGTGGCCAGATCCCCTGCGCCCCACGCGAGCCCGGGGAGGGCCTCGGCGGCCCGGGCTTCGGCGGCGTGCACCTCGAGCCCGACGAGCCGCAGGTGGCGCTCCACCAGCGCCCGGAGCCCGCGCAACCCGTCCGGCCCCCCGGCGGCATCGAGCACCGTCGCCACGCCGAGCTCGTGCGCCCGCTCGCAGAGCCAGCGGGCGAGCGCGGTGCGCCCGGTGCCCGGGGGGCCACACAGCTCCACGAACCGCGGCCCTGCGCCGTGGGCCACCTGGCGCAGGTGCGACCACAGCTGGTCGCGCTCGGCTTCGCGGCCGACGAACGGGATGCGGGCGAGCCCGAACAGGGTGGGCGCGATGTCGACGAAGTCGCGCGCCGGGCTGCGGTCCACGACGGGGCGCCAGTCGGCCGGGACCGGGGGCCGGTGGGCGGCCCGCGATCGCTCTGCGCCCACCGGTCCGCTCTCGAACTCGGGTTGGCTCTCCTCCTCGACCGTGTGGCGCGACAACGTGAACGTGCGGGGACGGAACGGGTCGGGGAACGGGTCCCCCAGGGCCATCCCGGGCGCAGGGTCCGGCACGTCGGGGAGGCGGGCCAGCGCCCAGGCGGCGTCGGCTGCGCGCTGGAACCGGTCGGCCGGGTCCTTGGCGAGGAGGGTTCGCAGCCACTCGTCGAGCCCCGGCGGCGCCACCGCGGCAGGCGGGAGACCGGGCCAGGGGGTCCGGAGGTGCGCCTCCCGCTGCGCCTCGAGGTCGTCGCCCACGTCGTACACCGGTCGCCCCGTCAGGAGCTCGACCGTCACCGCGCCGAGCGCGTACAGATCGGTCCACGGGCCGTAGTCACGAGTCTCCCCGCGGAACTGCTCGGGGGCCATCGTGGTGGGGGTCCCGACGACCACGCCGCGGGCCACGTCGGCGTGGACGAGCTTGGCGAGCCCGAAGTCGGACAACATCACGAGCTGACGCCCCTCCTCGCGCCGCAGGAGCGCGTTCGAGCACTTGAGGTCGAGGTGCACCACGCCCCGCGCGTGGGCGTGCGCCAGGGCGTCGAGGAGCGAGTTGACGATGGCGCGGACCCCGGACCAGGGGAGCCGTCCGCGGACGCCGTCGAGGGTGCCGCCGTCGGCGAGCTCCATGGCGAACCAGGGGTTTCCCCCGCGCAGCTCCCCGTGGGAGACGGCCTCGGCCTCGGAGCCGAGGGTTCCGGTCCCGAGGACGCGGACGATGTTGGGGTGGTCGAGGGTGGCCATCGCCCGGACCTCGGTGAGGAACAGCTTGGCCATCCGGGGGTTCTCGTGGCGGCGCGACAGGACCTTGACCGCCACCGCTACGCGGCGCTCGTGGTGCCGGCCGCGCCACACGTCGCCGACGGAGCCCCAGCCGACCTTGCGGAGCAGATCGAACGGGCCGGCTGGAACGGGCGCGCCGAATCCGCCGAGATCCTGCAGCAGGCGGCCCTGACGCACGGCCTCGGCGCTCTGCTGGAGGGCCACCGACAGGTCCAGCACCAGGGCCCGGAGCCGGACCGCCCGCGCGAGCGCCCTCCCTCCCGCGCGCCCGTCGCGGACCTGGTCGGAGCACCGCTCGGCGGCGATGTCCAGCGCTGCGAGGAGGCGCGGGGTGCGTCCGTCCGGGTGCGCTGCCCACCGCAGGATGCGGCGGACGTGTTCGGAGAAGTCCCCGACCGACAACCGGCCGTCCGCGGCCACGATGCAGAGGGCGCTGTGGACCGCGTCCAGGGGGTCGTGCCCGACGGCGCTCGCGAGCGAGGTGAGGCGCTCGGAGGCCTCGGTGCGCCTGCCGAGGGCCAGGAGGGTGGCGACCTCGTCGAGGCGGGGGCCAGCGCCGCGTCCCCCACCCTGGAGCGCGACCTCCGCGCTGCGGCGGTGGGCCATCAGGGCGCCCTCGAGGTCCCCGTTGACGGCGTGCGCGCGCCCCACGAGGCCCCACAGGCGCGACCGCACCGCCGGATCGTCTCCCGGGGAGCGGGCGATGGCCCGGCGGGCGAGCAACAGGGCTCGCGCGGGCTCCCGCAGCGCGATCGCGACCTCGGCCCTCCGCTCCCACACGGGGACCAGCAGGCCGGGCTCGTCGGTGGGCGCGACCCGATCCTCCGCAGCCGACAACATCCGGTCGGCGTCGGCCGGGGCGCTCCGCGCGAGGCACCGGTCGGCGAGGCGCAACAGGATCTGCGCGGCGCTCACCGGGTCTCCGCCCTCGTCCAGCTCGCGGGCCGCGTCGAACATGCGCCGCTCGGCGTCGCTGTCCCCCAGGCGGGCGTCGAGCTCGGCCAGGTCTGCCTCCGCCCGGAGCGCTTCGTCGGCGGACAGGCCGCCCTCCACCTTCAGCGCGTCCACCACGTGGACCCGCGCGCCGGCGGCATCTCCGTCGGCGGCCAGGATCCGCCCCCACCACAACGTGGCGCTGGCGCGCACCTCGGGGAGGGGGGAGGCGGTCGCGGTCGAGACGAGCCGGAGCGCGTCGCGGTGCCGCCCGGAGCCGAAGGTGGCGCGCGCCTCGAGCAGGTCGAGCCACGGACCGGAGGCCCCCTGCTCGCGCGCCGAGCGGATCAACCCGAGCGCACCGGTGGGGTCGCCCTTTCGAAGTCGCTCGTCCGCGTCTCGGATCGGTCCGTCCATCCGGGTCCGGGGTGTGGGGGCCCGCATCGTACCGCGTCGGGGTTACGGAGCGCCGCGCGGAGGGTGGGTGATGGCGACGATGCGGGCGCTGACGTTCGACTCGGCTCGGGAGTCCTGGAACGGATCCACGGGGATGGTGCTCGATCGCGTCGAGGTGCCCACGCTGGGAGACGGCGCCGATCAGTCCTGCGTGATCGCCCGCGTGCGGTTCGCCGGGTTCTGCGGCACGGACCGCGGCATGTGGTGGCGCAAGGCCATGGGCGACATGGTCCAGGGCTCGCTCGTCGCCGAAGGCCAGACCCGCAGGGTGTTTGGGCACGAGTTCCTGGGCGAGATCGTCGAGGTCGGCTCGAAGGTCGCGTCCAAGTACGGCTACAAGCCCGGGGACATGGTCTCGACCGAGTCCCACGTGGTGTGCGGGACCTGCTACCAGTGCCGGCTCGGCGAGTTCCACGTGTGCGCGAACGACCGGATCCTCGGGGTCTCGATGGACGGGTGCTTCGCGGAGTACGTGAAGATCCCGGCGAAGGCCCTCTGGCCCACCGACCTCACCCGCATCCGGCCCGAGGTCGCGGCCGTGCAGGAGCCGTTCGGGAACGCGGTGCACGCGTGCCAGGTCACGGATCTCCGCGGTCGGACCGTCGCGATCCTGGGGACGGGCACGATCGGGCTGTTCGCGGTGTTGATCGCCCGCGGCATGGGCGCCGGCAAGGTCATCGGGATCGAGCCGTCGGCCCGCCACCGCGAGCAGGCGCTGCAGCTCGGCTGCGACCACGTGTTGACGCCCGCGAGCACCGAGGGGTTCGCCGCCGACCCGTCGCTCCGCCAGCAGATCCTCGACGTCACCGACGGCGTGGGCGTGGACGTGGCGATGGAGATGGCCGGCCACCCCTCCTCGGTGAACAACGCGTTGTCCATCGTCCGCCGCGGCGGTCACGTGGTCCTGTTCGGACTCAAGAACGGCGACACCACGATCCAGGACTTCCACCGCGTGATCATGAACGGCCAGACGCTGCACGGCGTGGTCGGCCGGCGCCTGTTCGGCACCTGGGAGGTCACGCGCTCGCTCCTCGAGAACACCCAGAACGGCATCCAGGACGCGGTCTGGAAGGTGATCCTGGCCGAGGGCCGCGAGACGATCGTCGACGCGTCCACGTTCGACCGCGCCTCGTTCGAGGACGTGATGGCCCGCTACACGAAGCCCGTCCTGCGCTGGAGCTGAGGGCTCGAGATCAGGCGGGCGCGGCGGCCGTCGCCGTGGGGAACGAGATCACGTCGCACTGGGCGCGGCGCACGATGGTCCCGGCCACGGCGCCCAACACGAGGCGCGCGAGGCCCTCGCGGTCCCGGTTGCCCACCAGCAAGAGGTCGTATTCGGCGCTCGTCTGGACGAGGACCTCTTCGGGGTCTCCGCGCCGGACGACGGCCGCGCCGCGGTGCTCGGGGCGGATGTGGGCCTCGAGCATCGCCTGCAGCTTCGCGGTGATCTGGTCGCGGGTGGACGCGAAGTCGCCGCGGTGCGCCTGCGCTGCGTACACCACGTTGACCGTGCCATGGAGGTGCTCGGCCCAGCGGTCGGCCCAGCGCAACACCGACGTGGGCGCCGGGCCCTCGACGTCGACGCCGACGAGCATCCGGGGGCTGGCGCTCGGGACGCGTTCGCCGCGGGGCACGAGGACCGGGCAGAACGCGTGGCGCAGGACCCGCGCCGCCATCGGGCCACGCAGGATGCGGTCGATCGCCAGCGGCTCCCGCGAGCCGACGACCAGCATGTCGGCGGCGCGCGACAGCTCCACCAGGCCCTCGGCCGGGGAGTGCGGGTCGACCACGGCGCGCCCGCGCTGCTCTTCGGGGATGGTGGCCAGGAGCGCCTCCAGCCGCGCGACGAGCTCCGGCTCGGCGGTCTCCGCGCAATACACGAGGTCGATCCTGGCGTTGGCGCGGCGCGCATACGCCGTCGAGCGCTCGATGAGCCACTCGTGCTCGAGCGCCCGCAGGTCCAGTCCGACCACCATCCGCATTGCCCGATCCCCTCGCGAAGCGACCCCATCCTATCGGAACCTGGGAGGACCTGCACCCGCTCGGCGTCAGGTCCTGCCGAGGGCGCGCGGCGGAGCGTGGGTCAGGAACGGTCGGAGCTTGCGCCAGGCAGGGCGGAACAACCACGGCACCAGGGCCCGCGACACGAACGCCGGCATCCGGTCGGTGAAGGCCCGGCGCTCGTCGGGATCGAGGTTGAACAGCAGGAGGGGCAGCTGGACCGCGGTGGGGCGGAGGTGCCGGCGCGCGTGGTCCGAGAGGGCCTTCCCGACGGCGCGGACCTCGTCGGGCGCGGGCTGGGTCCAGTCGACCGCAGCCAGGAGCTCCTCCTCGCGTGTGGCGTGGTCGGCGAACGTGCGCGTCACGTCGGAGAGGCTGTCGTCGAGCTCCGCGAAGGGCGTGCGCTCCAGGCGCGCGAGGGAGGCCGCCACCCGCTCGTGGTCCGAGTGCACTGCCGTGAGCGCCGCGGTCGTCGACGGTCGGCTGCGGAGGAACGGCACCAGCACCTCGTCCTCGCCCTGGTGGTGCGCCCGCAGCGCGGTGACGGCGGCGTCCACGCCCTGGCGGAGCAGGGGCTGGGGGAGGTCCCGGGCCGTGGCGTGGGCGGTGAGGCGCTCCAGCAACCGCAGCAGGGCGCGGTGGGTGAGCTGGTTGTGGTGTTGCAACGTGTCGGACGGGGCGTGCATCACCGCGGGATAGCCGCTCGCACCGGCCGCGGTCAACGCCGCCGGAGGTCTTCGGCGGCGCGGAGGACGACCTCGTCCGCTCCCGGGCCCCGCCAGGCGCCTGCCGCCGCTACCTGTCGCGCGGTCTCCCGGAGCCCCGGCTCCAGGAGCGATCCCAGGGCGTCGGGGAACGACGCGTCGGGGGTGGGGCGCACCACGAGCACCCCGCCGCGCGCCGAGGCCGCTCTGGCCGTCATCTCCTGCTCGAGCTGCGTCGGCAACACCAACACGGGGACCCCGGCCGCCGCGAACGCCGCGCCGGTCCCGGCCGCCGAGTGGCACACCGCCGCGTCTGCTTGCTGCTGGAGGTCCCCCATCCGCACGGGGCCATCCGCGAACCGCAGCCCGGTGTGGTGGCGCCGGAGCCCGGCGGGGAGGCCCCGCACGTACACGAGGGCGCGAGCGCCGCTGCGCTCGAGCGCGGTGAGCATCCGGGGCAGCGAGGGGTGGTTCCCGGCGAGGTACGCGAACACCCGGGGGCCCTCGCCCTCCGGCCAGCGCGCGGGCTCCCCTTCCTCCACGGCCGCTGACGGACCGAGCCAGGTGACGTCGGCCGCGGGACGCACCGGGCCGTAGGCGTCGGTGGTGGGGGTCCCCTGGCACAGGCGCGCGCTGTCCGCGAAGAGGTCGGCGAGGCAGGTGAACGTGGCGTCGCCGGTGGCCTGCTGCGCCACGTCGACCACGCTGGCCTCGCGCGCGCGGAGCTCGGTGGCGGGTGGCGGCGCCCACCACCGCAGCGCCGGGAGGGGCTCCTGGCGCGGCGGCTGGGAGTAGCCGTTGGAGAACAGGATCCGACCCACGTCCCGGCCGCGCGCAGCGAGGAGCGCGGTCGGCGCGGAGTCGGCGACGAGCACGTCGGGCGCGACGGCATCGAGCAGGGAGCGCCACGCGCCGAGGAGCAGCGCCAGATCCTCTGGCCGGGACCAACCGAACGGGCGCAGGAGGTCGGCGTAGGTGAGGGGAGCCAGGCCGCGAGCGGGCTCGTACGGCCACCGCGGCGCCTGGTGCCACCGGTCGACCACCCCGGAGAGGAAGGTGCCGACCACGTCGAGCCGCTGCACGGCCGCGTGGACCTCCCACCCCGCCGCCCGGAACCGGCGGGCCACGGGCGCCAGCGGGGCGACGTGCCCCAGGTTGTCGCCGAGCTCCCACGCCAGCAGCACCCGCGGCAAACCGCCCCCGGGGGCATCGTACCTGGAGCGACGGGACGTCGACACGTAACGCTGGCTCGAGTTACGGACGCCACCTCGCGCCGGAGCTCCCATGTGGTTCGTGTTGTTCGCCTGCACCCCCGCGAAGGACCCCGGCGCCACCTCCGAGCCCACCCCCCACTCGGGCTCCACCACCGACACCGGCACGGGCACCGACACCGACACCGTCACGACCAGCGCCACCGACGCTGCGCTGGTGCAGGCCCTCGTCGACGGCACGGCGACGCTCGAGGAGGTCCTGTACGACGTGGCGTGGAGCGGGGGCTGGCCCGTGCGCGACGGGACCGAGGCCTGGTTCGTGGTGGCGGACGACGGGCACGCCTGGAACGTCGCCGGTGACTTCGACGGGTGGTCCGGCACCCCCATGACCGCTGGCGACGG
The DNA here is from genome assembly GCA_044356535.1 of Myxococcota bacterium. Taxonomy (GTDB): domain Bacteria; phylum Myxococcota_A; class UBA796; order UBA796; genus JACKER01. The sequence goes on along the minus strand of JBIKWC010000136.1, from coordinate 6,518 downwards.
CTTCCGGTGGGCGAAGGTCGACGTGGGCCCCGACCCCGAGGGGACCGGGTACAAGTTCACCGACGGCGCCGACTGGAAGGCCGATCCCCTCGCGCGCTCCTACACCTACGACGCGTACGGCGAGCTCTCGTACGTGGCTGCGCCGACGGACTTCGCCCGGCTGGACCGCTGGCCGGGGCTCGGGGGCGATTCCGTTGGCCCCCGCGAGCTGCGCATCCACGTGCCGCCCGGCCCGGGTCCGTTCCCGATCCTCTACGCCCACGACGGCCAGAACCTGTTCGACCCGAACGCGATCTGGGGCGGGTGGCAGCTGGAGGCGGCGCTCGGCGCGCGCGAGCCGATGATCGTGGTGGGCATCGACAACACGGCGGACCGGTTCGACGACTACACGCACGTGCCCGACGACATCGGCTACGGGTCCCCGATGGGCGGGAACGGCGACGCGTACGCCGCCTACGTGGACGACGTGGTGCGGCCCCACGTGGAGCGCGTGTACGGAGACCCGGTGATCTCCGGCGTGATGGGCTCGTCGCTCGGCGGGCTGATCAGCCTGGTGATCGCCCAGGATCGTCCCGGTCGCTACCAGTTCGTGGCGTCGCTCAGCGGGACGCTCGGGTGGGGCCGGTTCGGCCGCTCGGAGGAGACGATCGAGGAGCGCTGGCTGGCCGCGCCGCCGTCGGACCTGGTGGTGTACGTGGACAGCGGCGGGGACCCGGGCGGGGACGGCCGGTGCTCGGACCCCGACGGCGACGGATTCTCCGAGGACGACCCCGACGCCTCCGACAACTACTGCGAGACCCGCCAGTTCGCCGATGCGCTCGGGGCGAACGGGTTCACGTTCGACGACACGTTGTTCCACTGGTGGGAGCCGGGTGCCGAGCACAACGAGCTGGCCTGGGCTTCGCGGGTGGGGCCGGTGCTGGATCACTTCCTCGACGCGCGCTGAACCTGGTGTCTCGCGGTGGTCGTGGCCGCGGGCTGGTTTCTGCGGGACGCAGGGGAGGGGTGGGCGATGGGGCAGGGCGACCGCTCCACCCGCGCGTGTCGATGTCCCGAGGCAGCCCCTCGGGAAGCGCACTCCGGCGAGGCACTCCGCCCGGCTTCTCGATCGGGCGCCGTTCGGCAGGCTCCGGGGGCTTCGGCGGTGTCGTCGAGGCGTCTGGCGAGGAGCGCTCCGACTCCCCCCCCTTGAACGCCGACAGCGAGTAGCCAGTTGAGCCCGCGCACTGCGCACCAACTCGACATGGGCTCACCGGACGCCTCCCACTCCCGCAGCAGACCGGCGGCCTCCTCGGGCTTCACCTTTCGCATGGGACACTCCAGGCGCCACAGATCGCACGGGCCGCCCCTGGGGTCGATCGGGGTCACCCGAACCTACAGGGGCGAGCCGTGGGCGTAGGATCAGCCTGGATGCAACCAGGGACGCGGATCGGGCGCCGGCGGGGCGGCACGGGCGAGGTCTGGGAGGCGCGACTGGTCGGGCCGCAGGAGTTCCGCCACGCCGTCGCGGTCAAGCTCGTCCCGGACGGCGGCAGCGAAGAGGCGCTGGCCCCTCGCCCAGTCTACACGACGGATCCTCGACTCAACGAGAACATGTCGTGTGGGTGGTCGAACGCTCCCTCCATCCGGTCGAGCAGCGCCTGCCAACCGTGATCGAGCTTGTACTGAAGCTCGGGCTGGGTGAGGAACAGAACCTGATAGACGTGGATGCTCGGTTCCCCGGGTACCGAACCCATAATCGGGCCGATGTCAAGGAGGGGTGCCACGAGAACGGCAGCGCAGAACGGACGCCGGTCGACGTAGCAGGTCGGGGGCTCGCCGTTCGGGATGGAGTGACCCATCGACAACCACGTCCCGTAGACGTGGGGAAGCCGAGCGATCGTGCAGAGGGCCGCGAGCGGCCAGGACGCGTGAGGGTCCCGGAGAGATTCCTGGGATAGAACGGGCCAATCCGACGGAAGCATCAGGCACAGCTCGGCGTGCGGTGCCACGACCGAAGAAGGCACGGTCATCGGAAGGGCCGACATCCCACTCGTCAACAGCAGCGCAAAGGCGCGCCCGTCCGTCGCGCCCTCGTAGCGATGGACGTCCAGGCGGAATCGGCCCTGGACCAGGTCCAGGACGGAGCCCGCCGGTCGGAGCCCGCTCCGCTCCGCTTTCGACCGGATCCGCCGATCGTCTGCTGCCGCAGGGCCGACCGGGGCCGGCGTCGGCTGGTCGTGTGTGAGAATCCGGCCCACGCTTTGCGTCGTCATCAGCATCGCGCCCCGGCGCGGCGTCGTGTCTCGAGGCCCAGGCCCCTCTGCGCGGGTGACGGTCGGCTCGGCGGCGGGGGGAGCGATCGTGGGTGTCGCTTCCCCGAACGCGCCCAGGTCGATCACGCTCCTACCCGGGCGTGCGACGACCTTGAGCGCCAGGGTGTAACGGACGCGTTCGTTGAGGATCGGTTTCGTCAAGCAATGGAACGTCGCCACCTCGTTCTCGATCAGGCCGGCCCGCGCTGCCAGTCGGACGTCCTCCCCGGATTGGACAGATCGGTTGTCGACGCGCCAGATCGTGTCGCCCTCCCGCAACCCGGCAAGAAACAACGCGGACTTCTTCGGCAGTCCGCGGATGACGAACCCGCCTTCGGTCCCCTCTCCGGTGACGGCTGCGGCGAATCCCATGACGCCGAACACGCCATCCGCGGGCCTGTTGGCCTCCCCGCGGTCGTCGAACACCAGCAGATCCGTCGCGGGGCTTCCGAGCAACAGCCCCCGGAGGACGTGGGCCTCTTTCGGATTCTTGGGGCTCGTCACCAAGATCCCGCCGTGGTCGACAACCTCGATGCGACGCGGGGTGGGGTTGGGTCCCAGCACCTCCTGGCGAACCCTCTCCCGCTCGGACATGGGCCGGGCGCCACGAGCCCCGCGAGGCCTGTCCAGCCAGGACTTCGGCGCGACGAGACGCAACGCGGCGACCGCAGCCGTCATCTCCTCATCCTTCTCATCCTCATACCCCTCGGCGGTCGCGTCCAAGAGGTGCCCAAACAACAATTCCCAAACATCGTCTTCCGAGGCCCGATCGGGGTCGCCGTCGTAGGCGACGTAGACCCTCCCCGCGTCGACGTAGGCCTGGTTGTGATGGTCGAGCGGGTGAGCGATCGTCACGGCGCCGTCTTCCTCGGCCAGCTCACCAACGGAGAACCAATCGCTCAACGCGTCGGGCGGCTCCTTGAGGAGCTCGATCAGCCCGGTCGAGAGACCGGCTGCGCGCAGCGTAGCCACCCAATCCTCAGGAGAGATTCGCCGATACTCACTCATCGTGCTCCCCGGTCGCGCGTATCGTGCTGGCAATCACGTTGCTGTGTGGAGGGACCATCCAGTGGGGTTGCCCCGTTTCCGTGGACAGCATGTGTCAAGTGTTATCGTGAGCCGAGTCGCCCCGCACTCCGGCCTCGGGGAGGGCCGAGGGGGGTCCAGGGGGGAGACTGGCGCCCTGTGGACGGCTGCGGACGGCTGTGGGCCGCGACTCGTCGCGTTCGAACTCCACCGGCGAGCGCATCCCCAGCGCGCTGTGAAGGCGGCGGGTGTTGTACCAACCCTCGATGAACCAGAAGACATGGGCGTCCGCGGTTTCGTGCGAGACGAAGAGGCCTACGATGGGGAAGAGACGGGGACGCACTGTTCACCTCGGACCCCGGTGACCTGGCACAGCTCGCGGCGTGCGCCGGGCTCCATGTCGAGGTGGTCCAGGTCTGAGCGGACGATCGGCCAGGCCCTGGGATGCGCTCGGCACCCTCAAGACCGCGGGGGATCCGGCCTGGTTTCTGGCGGGACGCAGAGGTCCGCAGAGGACGTCGCAGAGGTGCGCCGAGTGAGGTCTCGTCTCCAGGAGAAGGGCCCAGCGGAACACGATCCCCGCCCAACCACGGCGGTCCATGACCCCTCGGACCCACGCGCTCTGAGAACCTCTGCGACGTCCTCTGCGAACCTCTGCGTCCCGCAGAAAAAGTAGCTCCGAAGAGGTCACTCCAGTCCCCGTGTCTCCCACCGTCAGCCCCACGACCCGTGAGGCATACGCGGCCGGATCCGAGCCACGCCTCCAGGGCGGTGGACCCGAACGCGAGCGGTCCGGGTAGCATGGGCCCATGGTGTTCTTGCTGGCGAGCTGTCGGGACGACCGCGGAGCACCGCTCCCGTCCGAGCCCTACTTCGAGACCCCGGCCACGACCCCGCCGGCGTTCGACCGCGACGAGGTGGAGGCCGGGCTCGCCGAGGCCGTCGCCGTGGTCCCGTCGCTCGAGGCGGAGGAGGCGATCGCGATCTACCGCGCGCTCCGGGCCGAGGGGGACCCCACCTGCCCCGCCTCGTACCCGTACGCAGGCTACGAATACTGGTACGCCCAGTGCGAGGCCGAGTCCGGCACCGTGTTCTCCGGCTACTCGTACGAGTACGGCGCCGACTACGGCGGCGGCTACGTGTACGCCGGCGTCTACCTGTACGGCGCCATCGCCCTGCCCGACGGCCCCACGCTCAGCTCGACCGGCGAGTTCGCGTCCACCACGTTCGGGCGCGGGAGCGAAGGCAAGGTCCGCACCGTGCTCGACGGGGCATTCGACTGGTCCGGCGAGGCGGTCCCCGGCGGATGGATCGCGCGGCGGCTCGTCCCCGGCATCACCGTGGTGCGCGAGCGGCCGGGTGGGGCCCACGTGTGGCGGCTCGACGGCGGCGTGTCGGGGTTCGAGGGCCCCGCGGACACCGTCGAGTTCGTGGACGTCACCTTCGACGACGGCGACGGCTGCACCGAGCCCGCCGGCACGATCTCGGTCCGGGTGGCCGGGGGCGAGTGGTTCGACGTGACGTTCGAGGAGGATGGGGCCGGGTGTGACGGCTGCGGTCGGGTCGCGAACCGGGGGGTGGTGGTCGGGGAGGCCTGCGCCGACTTCACCGCGTGGACGGCGCCATGATCCTCGCGCTGCTCGCCTGCACCGCCGAAGAGCCACTCCCCGCGCAGGAGGTGGTGGCGCTGCTGGCCCGCGCGAGCCTCGATCTCCGGGGCGTCCGGCCCTCCGAGGAGGAGGTGGCTGCGGTGCTCGCCGACGCCGAGGCGCTCGACGGCTTCGTGGCCGCCTGGTTCCACGACCCCCGGTGGGAGGAGCGCGTCACCGCCCAGTACCTCGACGTGTTGGGCACGAGGTCCGAGTCCTTCCTGTTGTTCGAGCGCGAGGCCATCGACGACCCGCAGCGCTTCCTCGACGCCATCGGCCAGGAGGCGCCGCGGCTGGTCGGCCGGATCGCGGCGCTCGACCTGCCGTACTCGGCGCTGGTCACCACCGACTGGACCATGATCGACGACGCCCTCGCCGCCCACTACCCGACCGACTACCCGCCCGGCGAACGCGGGTGGCGCGTGGCCCGGTACACCGACCACCGGCCGGCTGCGGGCGTGTTGTCGACCAACGGCTTGTGGTGGCGGTACACCACCACTGACGCGAACGTGAACCGGCGCCGCGCCAACCAGGTCTCGCGGGTGTTCGCGTGCAGCGACTTCCTCCAGGCCGACGTGCCGTTCGATCCGTCGATCGACCTCTTGGACGAGGACGCGGTCGAGAACGCCATCGCGACGAACCCGGGCTGCGTGGCCTGCCACCGCTCGCTCGACCCCATCGCCAGCAACCTCTACGGGTTCTGGTACTTCTACGACGACGGCTACCACCTGTCCGACACCGTCCGGTACCACCCCGAGCGCGAGCGCGACTGGGTCGACCGCACGGGGATCCCACCCGCCTGGTTCGGGCGACCGTCGGCCGGCCTCGGGACGCTGCCCGCCGCCATCGTCGCCGACGACCGCTTCGCGCCGTGCGCCGTTCGGCACGCGTATCGGTTCCTGGTGGGGGAGGACCTCGCGGACCCGGACCCGCTGATGCCCACGTTCCGCGCCGGGGGCGGCACCGTGCGGGCGGCGTGGCAGGCCGTCCTCGACGATCCGGCGTGGGCCGCGACCCCAAAGCTCGCCGGGCCCACGCTGGTCGCGTCCATGGTGGAGGCGCTCACGTCCTACCGCTGGACCCTCGAGGCGGGCGGCGGACGCGACGCGCTCACGACCGAGGTCGACGGCTTCCTCACCCTCGCGGGCGGCGCGGATGGGGCCACGGTCACCACGCCCCTCGGGACCCCGTCGACCACGGCCGCGCTGGTGCAGGACCGGCTCGCCGAGTCCGCAGCGGCCCACGTCGTCGCCGCCGAGTCCGGCAGGGGAGAGCGGGCCTTGTTCCGGGAGCTCGACCCCGCGAACGCCGGCACGGAGGAGGAGCGGCGCGAGCTGGTGCGCGGCCTGTTCGTGCGGGTCCACACCCGGGTGGTCGAGCCCGGGGACCCTGAGGTGGACGCGCTCCTCGCGTTGTGGGACGACGCGTTCGCCCTCACCGGTCGCGCCGACCAGGCCTGGATGGCGGTGGTCGCGGTGATGCTCCGCTCGCCCGACCTGGTGATCTATTGACCCAGGTTCGACCAGCTTCGGTACGCGGGGGGTCCAGG
>JBIKWC010000135.1:0-18247 GCA_044356535.1 Myxococcota bacterium | reverse complement strand
GGATGGGCTGTCCCTCGCCGCAGCGGGGGGCGGGCTCGTGTTCGGCCACGACGCGGTCGAGGCGGCGGCCCGCTCGGGGGCGATCGTCGGTCTGCTGACGGCGTCGGACGCCTCGGAGCGGACCGTTGCGAGCGTTCGCAGCGAGACGATCCCCACCTGGGCGCTCCCGCTCGATCGCGAGGCGCTGGGCCGACGGGTCGGCCAGGGAACGCTCGCGGTGATCGGGGTCCGTGACGTGGCCTGCACCGTCCACCTCCGGCGGCAGTTGCGCCGGTGGACGCGCCTGGGTTAGCCCTTGCGCCCTGGCGGACGTTGTCGACGGGTGTCCCACGTAGCCGATCACCTCCTGGTGGTTGTCCCTCTGGAAACACCTGTCTCCCAACTGGTCCGAATGGCATCGTGTCCTGAGGCTTCCGCCTCCGGTCGGAGCTGAACGTTTCATGTCGAAGAAGGACCTTCTCGAACGCCTCACCCGCGCCCCCTCGGACCCGCTCCGCCCTGCGAAGCGAGAGGACGAGCCGGGCGTCCCGCGGAGCACCGCCCCGGCCGAGCCGGCGGTGCAGACCCGGCTGGGACAGCGTGTCGTCCGGCGTCGGAGGGCAGACGGAGAGCCGGAGCCCGCGCCCGCTCCGACGGTCGTCCGGCGGCGCGTGGCGCTCGACGAGCCCGCGCCCATCCGTCGGGTGAGCGCTCCGGAGGTCCGGCCAGAGCCGGCGCCCGCGGCCGCCCAGGCAGCTGGGACGCAGCCAGCTGGGACGCAGGCAGCCGGGACGCAGGCAGCAGGGACGCAGGCAGCTGGGACGCAGGCAGCAGGGACGCAGGCAGCAGGGACGCAGGCAGCCGGGACGCAGGCGGCCGCAGCGGCCCAGGCGCCGGTCGAGCCCCCCGTCGCTCCCGGTCCCGTCGCGACGGCGCCCGTCGCCGCTCCCGAGCCGACGCCGGCGCCCCAGCAGGCGTCGACGCCCGCACCCCAGCCTGTCGTGGCGCGTGCGCCCACTGCTGAGCCTGCGCAGGCCGAGTCGAAGCCGGCCGAGTCCGGCAAGCCCAGCCCGGTGGTCGAGTCCGCCCCTGCCCCGACGGTCGCCGCGGTCGAGGCGCCGGTCGCCGCGCCCGTCGCCGTGGGCGCCACGCCCGAGGCCCCGAGGCCCGAGGTCGCCAGGCCGGCCGCAGCCGTTCAGGCCCCGCCGCAGCGCGGCGTCTCGCGCCCCACCGAGCCGCGCGAGCAGCCGACCCCGATCAACCACGCCGAGCCGCCCCGGTACGCTGGTCTCGGGAAGGCCGTGGTCATGCCCCCTCCGGGCTACGACCCCACGAACCCGGCCGCCTTCCGCCGCCGCCAGGAGGCCGAGCGCCAGGACCGCCGCCCCGTCCCGAGCGGCCCGACCTCTCGCCGCCGGCCCGAACAGGCGGGTGCCACGCCAGACCGCCCCGCCTTCGGTGACCGCCCCGCTCCGGGCGCTCCGCCGAGCGGCCCGGGTGGTGGTGACGCCCGCCGCCGTCGCGGCCCTGCCGAGTCCGCCCGGGTGTTCGAGCGCCCCGGCCGCCTCAAGCGCCGCAAGGTGTCCGGCCAGAAGGCGGCTTCGCCCGGTCCCAAGGCGCAGAAGCGCAAGATCAAGGTCGACAACGTCATCTCCGTGGGCCAGCTCGCCCACGAGCTCGGCATCAAGGCCTCGGTCGTCATCCGCCAGCTCATGGACCTCGGCGTCATGGCGTCGGTGAACCAGATGCTCGACCTCGACACCGCGTCGCTCGTGGCGACCGAGTTCGAGTACGAGGTCGAGAACGTCGGCTTCCAGGAGCAGAACTACCTCGAGTCGGTCGGTGAGCAGGTCGAGGTCGAGGCCCAGCAGACCCGTCCGCCCGTCGTGACCATCATGGGTCACGTCGACCACGGCAAGACCACCCTCCTCGACGCCATCCGCAAGGCCCGCGTCGCCCAGGGCGAGGCCGGCGGCATCACCCAGCACATCGGCGCCTACCAGGTCGTCGGCGAGTCCGGTCCCGTCACGTTCATCGACACGCCGGGCCACGAGGCGTTCAGCGCCATGCGCGCCCGCGGCGCCCAGGTCACGGACATCGTGGTCCTCGTGGTCGCCGCCGACGACGGCGTGCAGCCGCAGACCGTCGAGGCCATCTCGCACGCCAAGGCGGCCGGGGTGCCCATCGTGGTCGCGGTCAACAAGATGGACCGGCCGGGCGCATCGCTCGACCCCATCATGACCCGCCTCTCCGAGCAGGGCCTCATGCCCGAGCAGTGGGGCGGCGAGACCATGTACGTCGGCGTCTCCGCCCTCAAGGGCGAGAACATCGACGGCCTGCTCGAGGCGATCCTGCTGCAGGCCGAGGTCCTCGACCTCCGCGCCAACCCGGATCGGTTCGCCGAAGGCATCGTGCTCGAGGCCAAGATGGAGCGCGGTCGCGGCGCGGTCGCCACCGTCCTCGTGCAGCGCGGCACGTTGCACCGCGGCGACTACGTCGTCCTCGGCTCGGCGTACGGCAAGGTCCGCGCCATCGTCGACCACACGGGCGCGCAGCTCAAGGACGCCCCGCCCTCCACCCCCGTCGAGCTGTTCGGGTTGTCCGAGCTCCCCGAGGTCGGTGACTCGGTCCACTCCGTGAAGAGTGAGCAGAACGCTCGCGCCCTCGCCGAGCACCGGGCCCAGGACAAGCGCCAGCTGCTGATGGCGGCCACCCGCAAGAAGACGGCGGCAGACCTGTTCGAGCAGGCCTCGTCCGAGGCCCGCGAGAAGTTCCAGATCATCCTGAAGGCCGACGTGGGTGGCTCGCTCCAGGCGATCAAGGCCTCGATCGAGAAGATCGTGGTCAACGGCGCCGAAGCGCGCATCCTGCTCTCGGGCGTGGGCGACATCACCGAGTCCGACGTGAACCTCGCGTCGTCGAACGGTGCCCACCTCGTAGCCTTCAACGTCAAGCTCGACGCCAAGGCCCGCCAGGCCGCGTCGCAGCTCGGCGTGGAAGCCGAGTCCTACTCGGTCATCTACGACCTCCTCGATCGCGTCGAGCGCGGCATGAAGGGCATGCTCGCCCCCGTGATCCAGCGCGTTCGCCAGGGCACGGTCGAGGTGCGCGTGTTGTTCCGCATCTCGAAGTCGGGTCTCGTGGCCGGCTCGTACGTGCAGGACGGCAAGGTCGCCCGCAACCACTTCGCCAAGGTCACGCGCGACGGCAACGTGGTGTACGAGGGCAAGGTCGTGGGCCTCAAGCGCTTCAAGGACGACGTGCGCGAAGTCACCATGGGCTTCGAGTGCGGCGTGAGCCTCGACGGCTTCGAGGAGCTCGCGGTGGGCGACATCATCGAGACCTACTCCGAAGAGAAGGTCCAAGTCGTCTGATGCGCGGCGACGCAACACCTCGCGTGTTCGTGGGGGTGATGGTCGCGGAGCTGCGGGTCCGGGGCGCACGGTCGCTCAAGGACCGACGCCAGGTGGTGGTGTCGATCCGGGACCGCTTGCGCCACGCGTTCGACGTCTCGGTGCACGAGCTCGCAGAGTCCGAGGATCCGCAAGCTGGGCAGATCGTCTGCACCACGGCAGGCAACGACCGACGTACGATCGAAGCAATCCTCGGCAAATGCGCCGAGCTGGTGCGCACACACCCCGTCGCCGAAGCGGGGAGGATCGACCTGGAGGTCTTCCGGTGGCATCCTTCCGCAGAGAGCTGGGAGGACCGCATGCTGGCGGAGGTGAACCGCGGCAGACCGTCCGATCGGGAGGACTCCGATGGCTGAACAGGTGGTGCCCGGCACGGACGAGCGCAGCGGGGCTGGCGTGGAGGCGCGGATCCCTGCGTCCGACATCGCCCGGCGCCGCGCCGCGCGCGACCTCTGGATCTCGAAGAGCCACCTCGCAGCGGGCGTGGCTCTCGCGTTCGCTTTCTCCGCTCTCACCTTCGCCGGGGGCGTGCAGCTGGGCAAGCGGTGGGCGACACCCGCCGTCGCCGTGACCCCGTCGCTGACTGCTGAGGTCCCGCGAGACGAGCTGTTGCGCCTGCTGGCGCGCATCGACGGGAACGCGAGCGGTCCGGCCGCCGCGTTGACGTTCCCGGACGCGCTCCGTGGGCAGTCGCCGCCGGCTGGGGACGCTGCCGCCGAGGTGCCCGGCCCCACCACCCTCGTGGCGGGCGGGACTCCCGCGGTCACGGGCGACGTCCTCCCGGGTGCTGGCTGGACGGTGGTGCTGTCCACCACCCCGTCGGAAGCCGACGCGCGCGCGCACCAGTCCGAGCTCGGAGCCGCCGGCATCCGCGCGTTGGTGGGCGCGGAGCTCGTGGAGGGCTCCCCCCGGTACCGCGTGGTCGTGGGGCAGTTCGCGCAGCGCGACGACGCGGTCGCTGCGGCCCGGCTCCTGGCCGCTGCGGGGACCCCGGTGGTCGAGTCGCTGTTGCCTGCGCCGCCCACCGCACCCGAGCCCGAGCCCGAGGTGGTGGCGCCCACCGAGCCGTCGCCCACCGAGGCACCTCCGTCGACGCCCTGAGTGGCGCTCAGCTGAACAGGAGCGGCCAGTCCTCTTCGAGCAGCGGGGGCAGCGGGGCTTCGCCCTGGGGGGCCAGGAACATCGACGCCGCCTGCCGCACCAGCGGGAGATCGACCGGCTGGTCGAGCGGGTGGCCCACGTGGACGGCGAGCTCGGCCACCCCGACGTACAGACGGTCCATGGCCTCGGGGGTGAGGTGCCCGAAGTCCTCGAGGAGCTTCAGCCAGCGGGCCGCGCGGCCGGTCAGCACCACCATCCCCTTCGGCACCGCAGCCTCCTACGCGTCCGCGCCTGCCGGGGCGTAACGTCCGCCGGGGAGCCGCACCACGCGGCCCTCTAGCTCCATCCGCCCGAGTTCCCGCAGGAGCGCCACCGCCGAAACCTGGCGCAGCGCGGCCACCTCCGGGAGGGGCGCCCCCTGGAACAGGGCCGAGAGCCAGTCGGGGTGCCTGGCCCCTCCCGTCTCGCCGACGAGCTCGCGCACGAAGTCGTCGATGTCGACGAACGGAGCGGCCCCCTGCTGCAGCAGCGCGGTCGAGCCCTTCCACGTCTCGGCGCCGAGCGGCCCGGGGACCACGTACAGATCCTGCTCGCGGCCCTCCTCGGCCAGGGCCCGCGCGGTGTGCAGCGCCCCCGAGTGTTCGGGTGCCTCGACCACGACGACCCGCCGCGCCAGCGCTGCGATCCACCGGTTGCGTTCGGGGAAGGTGTGCTTCGACGGGGGAACGGCGTCGGGCCAGGTGGTGACCAGGAGCCCGCCTTCGGTGGTGATGCGTTCGCGCAGGCGCGTGTTGCTCACGGGCGCGGTGTGCGCGAGGCCGTGGCCGAGCACGGCGACCGTGCGACCCCGGGCCGCGAGGGCGCCTCCGTGGGCGTGGGTGTCGATCCCCCGCGCCATCCCGCTCACGACGACGAGCCCAGCCCGCGCGCACGCCCAGGCGATGCGGTGGGCCACGGAGGCCCCGTACGGGGTGTGGTGGCGGGTGCCCACGATGGCGACCGCCGGGAGCCCGAGCGCCGCTGCGTCACCTTCGACGAACAACACGGGCGGAGGGGCGGGGAGGGTGGTGAGGCCCGCGGGGTACTCCGGGCAGGCCCGGGTGAGCGCCCGGCCGCGGGTCTCGAGCGGCGGGGCGGTGCGCAGCTGGTGGATCACGTCCCAGCGGGCGCCGAGCCCCTCCAGAGCCTCCGGCGTGGCCCGGACGAGCTGCCGCCACCCCCCGGCCCGCCGGGCCAGCTCCTCGAGCTGCAGGTCCGTGCCCTCGGCGCCGAGGGTCTTCGAGCGGGTGAGCCGCAAGGTGCCTGACCAGAACGACGACACGGTCTCCACGGGACCTCCCTGGCTGCGGGCTATCGGGGGTGGCGGGGCGCCGGACGTCTGGCCGCCTCCAACTTCCGCTTCGGGTACGATCTCGTCGGAGGGCGCGTGATCGACGCTGCGACCGAGGACGACGCCGCGCGCATCTCGCGCTTCCTGGACTTCCTCCGGGTGGAGCGCGGCTGCTCGGCCAACACCGTGCGCGCGTACACGAAGACGCTCACCCTGCTCGCGCGCCACCTCGAGAAGTCAGGCCGGAGCACGCTCACCGCGCGAAAGGTGGACCTGCGGTCGTTCCTGTTCGAGGTCGGCCGGGGTCGGGCGCCGGCCACGCTCGCGCGCCACGTCGCGGCGCTCCGGACGTACTCCGGGTGGCTCGTCGAGACCGAACGGTCGGTGACGGCCCTCGCGCTGGAGCTCGAGCCCCCCAGGGTCGGGCGCCACCTGCCCCGGTTCGTGTCGGTGGCGAAGGCGGACGAAGTGCTGGAGGCGCCGCATCCCCTGCGGGATCGGGCGCTGCTCGAGGTGCTGTACGGCGCCGGGCTCCGCGTGGGGGAGCTGTGTGCCCTCGACCCCGACGACGTCGACCTGAACACGGGCCTCGTGCGGGTCCGGCGCGGCAAGGGCGGCAAGGAGCGCCGCGTGCCGATGGGTGCGGTGGCCGCGGCAGCCGTCGCCGACTGGCTGGAGGAGCGCGGCGACGAGCCCGGTCCCCTGTTCCTCAATGCCCGCGGCGGCCGCATCGGGGACCGCACCGTGCGCCGGGTGGTCACGCGGGTGGGGCGGGCGGCCGGGGTCGGTGATCTCCACCCCCACGCCCTCCGGCACTCGTTCGCCACCCACCTGCTCGACGCCGGCGCCGATCTGCGGGGGATCCAGGAGCTGCTGGGCCACGCCAGCCTCTCGACCACCCAGCGCTACACCCACGTGTCCGTGCAGGCGCTGCTCGACACCTACCGCAACGCCCATCCGCGCGCGCGGAGCGACGGCGCCGAACCCGAGGGTTAGGTCCGGGGGTCGGCGGGAGTGTACATGTCGGGCGTCGTGGTGGTCGGAACCCAGTGGGGCGACGAGGGGAAGGGCAAGATCGTCGACGTCCTGTCGCCACACGTGGCGGCGGTCGTGCGGTACCAGGGCGGGAACAACGCAGGGCACACGCTCGTCGTGGACGGCGTCAAGATCGTGTTGCACCTGCTGCCGTCGGGGGCCCTGCGGCCGGGCTGCACCTGCGTGATCGGGAACGGCGTCGTGGTCGATCCGCACGTGTTGATCAAGGAGATCGAGGCCCTCGCGGCCCGCGGTCGCTCCCTCGGACCCGACGAGCTCGTCGTCTCCGCCCACGCCCACGTGATCATGCCTTGGCACCTCTCGCTCGACCACCTCCGGGAGCGGTCGCTCGGCGACAAGCGCATCGGCACCACGGGCCGCGGCATCGGCCCCTGCTACGAGGACAAGGTCGGCCGCCGCGGGGTGTGGCTCACGGACCTGCTCGATCCGGCGCGGCTCGCAGCCCGGGTGGCGGCCGTGCTCCCGCACAAGAACCGCGAGATCGTGGAGTGGTACGGCGGCGAGGCCCTCGACGGCGAGCAGATCGTCCGGGACTACGCCGCGGTCGGAGAGCGGCTGCGGCACTACGTGCGCGACACCACGGCGGTCCTCCACCGCATCCTGCGGCGCGGCGGGTCCGTGTTGTTCGAGGGGGCGCAGGGCACGTTCCTCGACGTGGACCACGGCACGTACCCCCACGTGACGAGCTCCAACACGGTCGCCGGGGCGGCGTGTGCGGGCTCCGGCGTCGGTCCCACCGTGATCCGCGAGGTGGTGGGCATCGCCAAGGCGTACACCACGCGCGTGGGCTCCGGGGTGTTCCCCACCGAGATGGCCGAGCCCAAGGGGTCCGAGATCCAGCGCAGGGGCGCGGAGTTCGGCGCCACCACGGGGCGGGCCCGGCGGTGCGGCTGGTTCGACGCCCCGCTCGTGCGGCAGGCCGTCCGCGTCAACGGCGTCACCCGCCTCGCGCTCACCAAGCTCGACGTGTTGTCCGGTGAGGCGCAGATCCCGATCTGCGTCGGGTACGAAGGCATCGCCGCCGACGATTTTCCGTCCTCGCTCGACCACGTCGTCCCGCGCTGGGAGACGCTGCCCGGCTGGACCGAGCCCCTGTCGGGGTGCCGCGCGCTCTCGGAGCTGCCTGCGAACTGCCTCCGCTACGTGAAGCGCCTCGAGGAGCTCGTCGGGGTGCCGATCGAGCTCGTCTCGGTGGGCGCGGATCGCGCCGACACGATCGTCACCGGGGATCTGTTCACGCGATAGCCCACCGGATGAACAGCACACCGCCGGTCTGGTACTTCCCGTTCTTCCATTGGACCACGACGGCCCTGGGCCCCGTGCTCGGGCAGCTCGGTGCCGCCGAGGTCTCCGTCGACGGGGAGCCCGGGGAGTGGGAGCTCGTGTTCCCTGGGTTCCGCCTGTTCCTGACGGACGGCGGTGACGACGACGACCTGCCGGCCTCGCTGACCGTGGACGCTGCGGATTACCGCGAGCTCGCTGCGGAGGTCCTGCTGGAGGTCGCGGACGCGGCCGATCGGCTCGCGGTTGCCCTGGGGGGCATCCCAGGCGAGCCGGAAGGTGCCCTGCCACAGATGCTGGACGCGGCCCGCCGCGAGGCCGAGCTCGTGGAGCACACGGTGCTGGAGGTCTTCTCCGACGTCTCGCGCTTCTGCGAACACGCGTTCGGCCTCAACGAAGCGGGCGACGGCTGGATCTCCACGGTCGTGGGGTGGAACGACACCGAGCGCACGCAGCTCGTGTTCCTCGAGCGCCGCGAGGGCGAAGACGGGTCGTGGGTGGTGGTCTCGAGCGCGTTCGCACCCGCCGACGGCACCGATCCGATGGCCGCGGTGCGCCACGGTGGGCCCCTCTTCGGCGTGTGGATCGACCCGGAGCTCGAAGACTGGGTGCTGGGCACGGCCGTGCCGCTGATCTCGCTCCAGCCCGACGCGCTCGAGCAGCTCGTCCTGGCCGTGGCGTCCCTCGCAGACGACGCCGAGCTCGCCATCACCGGGCCCGTCGACGACCGCTGAGCTGCGGCCGGTGCAGGGGCGGCACCGCGTGCCCGCTCCGGCCGGATCCGGAGATTCGACCACGGAGGACACGAAGGTACACCGAGGATCGGCCGGACGAGCCATGCGCTGCACCCTCGACACGCAACACACGGCATCCAACCGCCAGATCGGCAGATCCTCCTCGGTGTACCTCCTGTCCTCTGTGGTGAACTGTCCAAGGGTGCGGCGGCCCACTGCGAGGGACACCTCGCTGCTCTGCGCGACCCCTCCGGCCGACGCCGCGGCGCACACCCGTCGCGGTCCCCGAGAACCGTCGGCAACCATCCCCCATCGAACCGACCAGGTCCCGAACCATCCCCCATCGAACCGACCACTTCTCCGCCAGAACGGCCCACACTCCGGGCAGGCCGTCCGAAACGCGGCGTTGGCTCGAAGGCGCGCGGCCACGTTTCGGGACGTTGGTCGGTTGGGAGGGGGATGGTTCGGGACCTGGTCGGTTGGGAGGGGGATGCTTCCGATCAGACCCAGGGTCCGTCTCGGCGCGATCCTGCTCGGCCGGTGCAGGGGCGGCACCGCGTGCCCGCTCCGGCCGGAACCGGAGATTCGACCACGGAGGACACGATGGTACACCGAGGATCGGCCGGACAGGCCATGCGAAGCACCCTCGACACGCAACACACGGCATCCAACCGCCAGATCGGCAGATCCTCCTCGGTGTACCTCCTGTCCTCTGTGGTGAACTGTCCGAGGGTGTGTTGCCCACTGCGAGGGAGAGGTCGCCGAGCCCGCTGCCCGCCCCCGCTGCCCGCGAGCCGGTCCGGGTGAGGCGCAGTCCACCGACGAGCGGCCGGAGTCAGCCGAACAGGCCGAGCTGGGTGGTCACCGGGACCGGCGCCCGCGGACGGAACGGGGTGGGCAACCGGCGCGACCGGCCCACCGCCACCTGCGGCGCCTGGACCCGGATGGCGGGCAACGGCACGTCCTGGCCGGCGACCGAGACCAGGACCCCGGCGCGGCCCACGTCGCGCAGCGCGCCCGCTGCCGTCTCGAGGGCGAGGTCGGCGCGGTTGTTCTCCTCGGAGAGGTGGGCGAGGACGACGTGCTTGAGCCGGTCGCTGGCCCCGACCCGGAGGAGCTCGGCGGCCTGCTCGTTCGACAGGTGACCGTGCGGGCCCTTCACGCGTTGCTTGAGGCTCCAGGGGTACGAGCCGTCGAGCAGCATCTCCACGTCGTGGTTGAACTCGAGGACCGCCACGTCCATGCGCGACAGCTGGCGCTCCACGAGCCGCGTCGACCGGCCGAGGTCGGTGATGACGCCGACCGTCGTTCCCCGGTGCTCGACGAGGTACGCGAGCGGGTCGCGGGTGTCGTGGGGCACGGTGTAGGGCTCGATGACGAAGCCCCCGACGTGGAACCGCTGGCCCGAACGCGCTTCGAGCACGGCGCGGGGGCGGCAGCGGGCGTCGAGCCCCACGAGCGTGCCCCGCGAGGCGTAGAACGGCGTGGGCCGCCCCTGCAGGGCCTCCAGCCGCGTGTCCAGCACCCGCGCGGCGCCCACGTGGTCTGCGTGTTCGTGGGTGAGCAGCACGGCGTCGATGGTGACGCCGCCGAGCCCGATGGCAGCGAGGCGGGTCAACACCTGGCGCGTCGAGAGGCCGCAGTCGATCAACACGCCGCGTCGATCGTCCCCGATGTAGGTACAGTTTCCCCGGCTGCCCGACGCGAGCGTTGCCACCACGGTGTCGCGGTGTACGAGGGCGTCCTGGAACAGGGAGTCCATGGGGAGGCCGGGGCGGGAGGGGGGCGGGGGCGGAAGGGATCCGTCGCTGTCAGGGTAACATGCGCCTCGGAGGTCGCGTGGCGCGCAAGGTGGGCATCTGTACGGGGGGCGGTGACGCCCCGGGCCTCAACGCGGTGATCCGGGCGTTCGTGAAGACGATCTGTCGGTCGGGCGAGTGGGAGGTGGTGGGCATCGAGGACGCGTTCAACGGCCTGTTCGAGACCCCGCGGCGCCTGCAACACCTCGACCTGCGGTCGTGTCAGGGGCTGTTGCACCGCGGGGGCACCGTCCTCGGCACCACCAACCGCGGGAACCCGTTCGGCGGGGACGGAGCGCCGGACCGGTCGCAGTTCCTGGTGGACGCGGCGCGCGACGAAGGCCTCGAGGGCATCGTGTCGATCGGCGGGGACGGGAGCCTCGGCATCGCGCTCCGGCTGATGCGCGACCGCGGGTACCCGATGATCGGCGTGCCGAAGACCATCGACAACGACCTGTCGGCGACGGACTGGACCTTCGGGTTCCAGTCGGCAGTGGAGGTGGCCCGCGACGCGCTCGACCGCCTGCACACGACGGCCGAGTCCCACGACCGCGTGATGTTCCTGGAGGTGATGGGCCGCGACACCGGGCACATCGCGCTGCACGCCGGCATCGCCGGAGGGGCCGACGTCATCCTGCTCCCCGAGCTGCCGTGGGCCGCGGACCGCGTCGCGAGCAAGATCCTCGCGCGCCGCGCGGTGGGCCGCACGTTCACGCTCGTGGTCGTGGCCGAGGGCGCCGTCCCGACCGACCTCGCCCACCTCTCGCTCGGGGACCGCAAGCGCGCCCTGACGGCAGCCGGAGGCGCTGCGCACCTCGCCATGGCCCGCCTCGGGGCGGTGGTGGACGCCGAGATGCGGTGCACGGTCCTGGGACACCTGCAGCGCGGCGGCTCCCCCATCGCGTTCGACCGCATCCTCGCGACCCGGCTCGGGGTCGGCGCGGCAGAGCTGGTCCAGGCGGGTCGGTGGGGCGAGATGGTGCGGATTCGCGATGACCACGTGGACGGCGTGCCCCTCTCCGAGGCGGTGTCGAAGCTGCGCACGGTCGACGTGGACGGCGAGCTCGTGAAGGTCGCGCGCGCGACGGGGATCGAGTTCGGCGCCTGACTCCGGCCCGCCCCTCGGCGCATCGAGCCTCTCGCTCCCGCTGCCCGCTGCCCGCTGCCCGCTGCCCGCTGCCCGCTGCCCGCTGCCCGCTGCCCGCTGCCCGCTGCCCGCTGCCCGAGAGCCGGTCCGTCAGGGGTGGACGACGAGCCCACCTACGCCGTCGCTGGCCCACTTGGCGCGGAGGGCCGCCGGCAGCTCGGCCAGCGGCCACGACCGGTGCACGCGGGGGCGGAGCCCGTCTGCGACCAGCGCCAGCACGCCGGCGAGTCGCGGCGGACGGAGCGCCGGGTCACGGGTGGTGGCGATCACGGCCGGACACCCGAGCACGTCCAGGGACTTCATCAACACGAGGTTCGTGGGCACGGTGTTGGGTGGCACGTCGCGCCGCCCGGCCGCGGGGGTCGAGGCCCAACCCACCACGCAGCAGCGAGCGCCGAACGCGGCTGCGCGGAGCGCCGCGCGCGACGACTCCCCACCGACCCCGTCCCACACCACGTCCGCCCCCCGTCCGTCCGTCAGCGCCTTCACGGCAGCGGGCAGCTCCTCCGCCGGCCCGGACCAGGTGTGGTCGGCCCCTTCCGCGCGCACGACCGCGAGCTTGTCCTCGGAGCGTCCGACGGCGATGACCGTGGCGCCGCGCCGCTTCCCGAGGTGGACGGCGGCGAGGCCCGTGGCCCCCGTCGCGCCGAGGACCAGGAGCACCTCGCCTGCGGCGAGCCGGGCCCGGTGGACGAGGGCGTGCCACGCGGTCTCGTAGCTGCCGAGCAGGCAGGCGGCCTGGTCGAAGTCGAGGCCCGGGGGGAGGGGCAACAGCGAGTCCTCGGCTGCCAGCGCGAAGGAGGCGAACCCGCCGAACGCCCGGTGCGCGCCCGACGAGCGGGGTCCGGTCCGGAAGCCGTCGGCCAACACGGAGTCCCCAGCCCGGAAGCGCGTGACCCCAGCGCCGACGGAGGCCACCACTCCGGCGTACTCGAGCCCGGGCGTGTACGGAGGGGTCGGGACGTGCTGGTACTGGCCGCAGGCCATCAGGAGGTCCACCCACCCCACCTGGGCCGCGCGTACGGCGACGACGACCTCACCGGGGCCGGGCGTAGGCTCGAGCTGCGGTTCGAGGTGGAGGTGGTGCTCCACCGCGTCCACCGGGTCGCGGCCGAGGGCGGTGAAGCGGGCGTGGATGGGTCCCTGCATGGCCGAGCATAGCCCGCGGTCGGCTCCGCCCAGCGCGGTCGGTTACCGCTGCGCACCGCATGCACGCTGCCCACCCACCCAACCGCCGCGAGTTCCTGCTGCTGTGCCTGGCAGCGCTCGGCGTCGTGTACGGCGACATCGGCACCTCGCCGTTGTACGCGTGGAACGAGATCCACCACACGGGCGCGGTCGAGAGCCCGGCCGACATCGTCGGGGTCTGCTCCCTCGTCTTGTGGACGATGACCTTCGCGGTCACGATGAAGTACGTCCTCGTGGTGCTGCGCGCCGACAACCACGGCGAGGGCGGCACCTTCGCGCTGATGGGGCTGGTCCGCGAGCTGCCCTTCCCCGGCCGGGCCGCGCTCCTCACCGCGCTGACCTTCGCCGCGTGCCTGCTGTACGCGGAGGGCCTCCTCACCCCCGCCATCTCCGTCGTGTCCGCGATGGAGGGGCTGGCGGTCGCGAGCCCGAAGCTGGAGCCGCTCATCGTCCCGGGCGCGCTCTGCGTGCTCACCGGGCTGTTCGCGATCCAGCGCGTGGGCACGGCGCGGCTGGGGCTCGTGTTCGGGGTGGTGTCGGTGATCTGGTTCGCGACGATCTCGGCGCTCGGGGCTCACGCGATCTTCGAGACCCCGGCGATCCTGGCGGCGCTCTCTCCGCACCACGCCGTCGGGTTCCTGGTGCGGAACTTCGGCTGGCGGCTGTTGCCCGTCCTCGGCTCCGTGGTGCTCGCCATCACCGGCGGCGAAGCGCTCTACGCGGACATCGGTCACTTCGGGGTGCGGACCATCCGCATGACCTGGTACTTCGTGGTGTTCCCGTCCCTCCTGTTGGCGTACCTCGGCCAGGGCGCCGTGTTGTTGTCCGGGGTCGAGCTGCGCGGCGGGAACGTGTTCTACAGCACCGTCCCCGACGCCCTCGTGGCGCCGATGGTGGTCCTGTCGACGGCAGCGGCCATCATCGCGTCGCAGGCGCTCATCTCGGGCGCGTTCAGCCTCACCCGCTCCGCCATCCACCTGGGCCTCGTCCCGCGGATGTCCGTCGAGCACACGAGCGCGCAGATGGAGGGCCAGATCTACCTCCCCGCCGTGAACGCCCTCCTGTGGCTCGGCTGCTGCGCGCTCGTCGTCTCGTTCCGGTCGTCGGCGGGGCTCGCCGGGGCGTACGGGCTGGCCGTGATGGGCGTGATGACCACCACCACCGTGAGCTGCCTCGTGTTGGCGCGGTGGCGCTGGGGCTGGTCGTGGCCGGCGGTCGGAGCGGTGTTCCTGCCGATGCTCGCCTTCGACCTTTCGTATCTGGGCGCGAACGTGTCGAAGCTGTTCGCCGGGGCCTGGATGCCCCTGTTGTTCGGGATCCTGTTGTACTCGCTGATGTGGACCTGGCGCGACGGCCGCGAGCGGCTCCGCGCCGCGTTCACCAACATCCCGTCGCTGCCCCTGCGGGCCCTCCTGGACGGCCGCGACGCGTTGATCGAGCTGCCGAAGGCGTTCGTGTTCCTGGTGGCCGCGCCGGTGTTGTCGGCCGACGACGCCGCGCCCGTGTTGCTCCGCAAGTTCGTCGACCGGTACGGGGCGCTGCCCCGCCACCTCACGTTGTTCTCGGTGATCGAGGAGGCGTCGGTGCCGTACTGGCGCCAGTCGCGGTTCGACGTGGTGGACTGCGGTCGGGGCGTGGTCTCCGTCCAGATGCACGTGGGGTTCATGGAGCAACCCGACGTACGCGCGGCGCTCACCTGGCTCAAGACGCACCGGAAGGTCCGGATCCACGCCCACCGGTGGACGGTGGTGACGGGCCTCGAGGAGCTCGTGTTCTCGCCGGGCGCTCCCCTGCGGCTGCGGCTCGTCTCGGCCCTGATGCGCTGGGCCGGGCAGGCGACGCGCTGGTTCGGGCTCGGCGCCGACTCCGGCGTGAGCAAGGAGGTCCTGCCGGTCAAGGTGCACCGCGACGGCTCGATGGAGCTGACGCTGAACCTGGAGGTACGGTAGAGAGGGGGAGGGGGACGGGATGTGGGCGCTCGGCTGGCTGGCGTGTGACGACCCCACCGGCCCGACGGTCCCCTCGGACGCGGTCCTGTCGCCGCACTCCGGATCCACCAGGGTCCTGGACTCGGGCGCGCACACGGGCACCCCCGGCACCGCACCCCCGGAGCCACCTTCGCAGCTCACGGCGACCTGTGCGGCCACCGACAACGCGCTCCGGTTCCGCTGCGCCGTGGAGGTCGAGCCTCCGCAGGCCGTGCAGGTGACCTTCCAGCGGGCCGACGCCGCGGGGGCGATGCGGCTGGCGACGTCTCCGGGCCCCGAGGGCACTCACGACGTGGGGTTGTACTTCCTCGCGCCCGAGACCCGCTACACGTACACGGCCACGGCCACGGCGTGGCCCGACACCCTGCCTGCCACCGGGGAGTTCACCACGGGGGCGGTGCCTGCTGCCTGGGCCGCGAGCCTGACGGTGACGGGGACCTCGTCCACGCCGTACGTGGGGGGCGACCTGCCGTGCGGGACCGGGGCCACCGCCGCCGTGTTCGACACGGCTACCGGGGAGCTCGTCTGGTACGAGGTCGCCGCCCCGGAGGGGAACTTCGGCGGGATGGAGATGGTCCGGTTCACTGCGGAGCACACGGTGCTCGGCATGACCCAGACCCAGGTGATGGAGCTCGACCTGATGGGCGCCGACCTCCGCCGGTGGTCCGAGGGGTTCGAGTACCGCGAGGACCTCCACCACGACCTGTTCCGGTGGGACGACAAGTACTACCTGCTGTTCCGGCGCGGCAACCCCCAGCTCGACGGCTTCCTGGTCCTCGACGCCGGCGGGAACCTGCTCGCGGAGTGGTACGCGGGCGACTACCTCGACCTGCCGCCCACGGCGTCGGGCGACTACATGCACACCAACACCATCACGGTGGACGCCGGCGTGGTGACGTTGTCGTCGTTCCAGCAGAGCACGGTGTTCCAGGTCGACGGCGACCCGTCGAGCGCCACGTTCGGCGCGCCTGGGTGGTTCCTGGCGGGTTCTTCCCGGGGGAGCCTCGGCAACGACTTCGCGCTCGACTGGTCGTTGGTGGGCGGTCCGAACCTGTTCCGGCACCAGCACGACACCGAGATCCTCGCCGACGGGCGGCTGCTGATGCTCGACAACGACGCAGGGCGCGCCCTGATCGTGCGGCTGGACACCGGGGCCGGCACGGCGACGGTGGAGGAGGCGTACCCTGCCTCCCGCCCGTTCTGTGGACCGCAGGGCACCGCCGGCCGCACCGCGACCGGGAACATCCTCGTCGACTGCTCGGGCTTCTCGTTGCTCGAGTACGAGCCCAACACCAGCGTCCCCGTGTGGCGCGCCTCGCTCGCGTGCAGCCAGGCCCAGGCGCCGACGGGCGGGGTGCCGGGCACCTCGCGGTGGTACCCGCTCGACGACTGGTGAGCGGCGGGGGGAGGACCCCGTGGTGCGAGTTCCACCGGCGGCCTGCTGTCGCAGACGGCCAGTCGCACCACGGGATCGAGTCCAACCCGAGGATCCCTGAGACGGATGATGTCCGCGGATCGGACAGAATCGATAGAAAGTGGAGGATCCAGGCACGTTTCACATTCTGTGAAACCGCGCCCGTCCGGAGGGGTTCCGCGCGGATCCGGGCCTGGGCACAGTCGCGCCCGGAGGTCGCGTGGACGCAGTGGGAGTTCATCAGGCTGCGTCGAGGTCGGTCCGCCGCTTCCGGTCCGTGCCGGCGGTGGTGCAGGAGGAGCTGGCGCAGGAGGCGGTGCTGCGGACGTTGATCGGCCCAGCGGTGCGCCACCCGGCAGCGTTCGCCGGGCAGGTCGCCAGGCGCCTGGCGATCGACTGGCTGCGCCGGCCGCGAGAGGTCGAGCTGGGGCTCACCGAGCACCCGGATCCGGGGTCGCTCGAGCGCGAGCTGGAGGCCCGGTCGGTGGTGTCCCTGCTGGCCCGGGAGCTGCGGAGCGCCCCCGCGCGGCACCGGGAAGTGATCCGGGCGGTGGCGTCCGAGGTGACGGTCGACGAGCAGCTCGCGCACCACCGCGTCCGCGGGTCCGAGCTCGGCCGGGCGCGCGACGTGCTGTACAAGCGGCGCCGGCGCGCCCTGGGGTGGCTCCGGGCGCGCCTGGCGTGATGTCACGCGGGGGTCATTCGCGCTGGGTGCGCGGCCCCCGGCGGACCCGGTACCTGCACCGTGGAGGCAGTCCGTTGCCCTCTCTGGTGCCCCATGTCCGATCGTCGTCCCACGCCCCGGGTCGGGGCCCGTCACCAGGCCTGGCGCGAGCGTCGCCGCTCGCTCGCCGAGGGGCGGAGCGCTGCCCGGAAGGCAGAGCGGGAGGCCGCCCTCGCCCGCGAGGAGGCCCTCGCGCGGTCGTTCCGCCGGTCGCGGTTCGCCCAGCTGCTGGCGCCGACCGATCCCCTGGCCGTCCTGCTCCCGCAGCTCCGGAGCCTGTTGGCGCTCGCCCGGGCCGAGCGGAGCCTGCGCGACCGCGTCGAGCAGGTCTTCGAGGCGATCGGCCGCGAGATGCCGCGTCTGCTGCGGCTCGACGACCTGCCCTGGGCGCTCCTGCTCGCGGGCTGCCCGTGGCACGGGGCGCCTCGGGCGTTCCGGGCGGGGGTGGGCGCGGCGCCGGAGCTGCGGGAGGCGTTCGTGCGCCACCTCCTCGGACCGTGGCCGCCGCCGCTGTTCCTGCGCGCCGCGCTCGCGGTCGATCGGCTCGCCGTGGCCCGCGTCCCGGAGGAGGACCAGTGGGCGGTGTCGCTGCTGGGGTGGATCTGTCGCGGCCGGTCCCTCCGGGCTGCCGTGGGCAGGCTGCTCCCCGCCGGGTTCACGCGCGCCATGGTCCTGCTGTTCCTCCGCGCTCCGGCGGGCGCGACGCCCATCGCGGCAGTGCGGCGGGCGCAGGTGGCGGGCCTCGGGGGCGACCCGGGGTTCGCGTCGCGGTTGCTGCAGACCCGGCTGGGTCGCTGGCAGGGGCCGGAGCGCGAGGGTGCGTGGCACCGCGTGTTGGCCTGGGCGTGTGCGCGGCCGTGGCTCCAGGCGTGGCCGGCCGACGCGCTCGCCGACTGGGTCACCTGGGTGGAGGAGCTGCTGGAGCAGGGCAAGGAGGCCACGCTGCGGGGACGGACGGAGGCGTCGGTCACGCGCGAGGTGGCGGCGCACCGCCAGCTCCGGGAGGCCGACGCGGTGCCGGTCGGGCCGTCGGGCCTGCGCGGGTTCCGGGACGGAGACGTGGTGATCCGCGAGCTGCGGTCTGCGCGGGAGC
>JBIKWC010000134.1:0-18270 GCA_044356535.1 Myxococcota bacterium | reverse complement strand
CACCGCCAGCGCCAGCTCGTTGTACTGCACCTCGAACATCAGGTGCAGCGTCTGGAACATCGGGCCCGTGACGTTCCAGTGGAAGTTGTGGGTCTCGAGGTACAACGTGTACGAGTCCGCCAGCACGCGGGACAGGCCGTCCGCGATCTGCTTGCGCGCTGCGGCGTCGATGCCGATGTCGATGTTCATGGGTCGCACTCGTGGTCGAGGGTGTCCGTCCGTGTATACACGGTCGGGCCCGGATCCAACGGCTCAGAACGCCGACGCCGGGCCCCCGGTCGCGCCGATGTCCGCGCGGCTCCCGTCGGGATCGAACGTTCCCGGTGCACCCGCGTCGAGGAGCGGTGACCCCACGCCGGGCACCACGCGGCGCCACGAGCACCCGCCCCCCGCCGGCAACAGCGGGTCCTGACCGACCAGGTCCGAGGGATCCACCTGGCCATTGGCGTTGCCACCCGCGTTCCGGTACCAGGCGTTCCAGCTGTCGGTCACCGTCGCCTGGTTGGGGTCCACCCACACCGCGACGTTGCCGGAACGGTTGTCTGCGAACAACGTAGACGATACGTTCAGCTCCGACCGCACGTCGAGCGCCGACGCGAAGGGGGACAGGTTCCCCACGAAGGTGGCGTGGGAGATGGTGGTCGGCGCCCACGCGTTCACCAGGCCCTCCTGGCTGGTGTAGTTGTCCAGGAACGCCACGTTCTCCAGCACCGCGGACCCGGCGAACACCGACACCACCGCCGCGATCGAGCGGTTCTCGCAGACCATGGCCCGCGTGAGCTGGAGCGTCCCGGTCGACCACACGGCAGCCCCCGCCAGGGACCCGTTCTCCACGAACCGGGTGTCCTCGAACGTGCAGACGCCCTCGCAGCGCACGGCCCCGCCGCCGTCGACCGTGGAGGTGTTCCGGACGAACTGCACGCTGCGGGCGTCGACCTGCCCGTCGGCCATCACCCACAGGCCCGCCACCTCGGAAGACAGGTTGTCGACGAACTCGACCCGATCGAGCGTAGCGGTGCCGCGAACCACCACCAACATGGTGCCGTACGTGACGTGGTCACGGAACGAGACGTCGCTCAACACGACGTCCCCGTCGTCCACGTAGATGCCGATGACCTGTCCCAGGAAGGACGTGTAGCGGGCCTCGAACCGCGAGCCGCCGGTGAGGTGCACCGCGTTGTCGATGACGCCGTCGAACACGAAGCCCGCCACCGTCACGTCCGCGCCGGCCTCGAGACGGAGCGGCGCGCTGCTGCTCCACCGCGTGGCAGCGACGGAGAGCAGCGTGAGCCGCCTGCCCGCGACCACCACCTGCTCGCTCGAGCTCGCGTCGTGTACGACGAGCACGTCGCCGTCCACGGCAGCCGAGACCGCGCCGACGAGGGTGGGGTGGGGCTGACCGGCCCCGACGTGCAGGGTGGCAGCGGCAGCGACAGCGGCGAGGTGGAACAGCAAGGCGCCCTCCGAGACAGGTGATGAAAAATTTTCTACCACAGCCCGCGCGCGGTTGTCCACAGCCGTCTCTCTCGCGCGGACCTCGGCAACGCCCCAACGTGAGTTCGGGGACACGAGGGATCGCAGGTCGGGCGTGAACAGCGCCAGGTCGGGGAGTCCGTCCCCGTCGACGTCGTCGAGCGCGAGGGGAATCGTCATGCTGGCGGTGGGGAAGGTCACCGCCGGCTCCCCCGCGAGCCAACGGCGCCCCGACAGGATCGCCAGCGAGCCGGGCGGGGGAATCGGCGCAGCCTGAGGAGGTTTCACGTCGCCAGGGCGAGCGCGAACAGGCAGCCCGGCCTCACGGTCGACCCGCGTCCGCTGCGACCAGCGCCAGCAGGCCCTCCAACGCCTCGGCGCCGGTGGGCTCGATCTGGTCCGTCGGCAACAGGAAGCCGTACTGGCCCCGATCGCGGAGCTCGAACAGCGCGCTCGTGGTGTCCAGGGCCTCGTAGCTCCAGTCGATGGCCACCCCGGAGGCCGGGTACAGCCCCTCGTTGAACGACCCCGACCGGTACGACGCGCCGTGCAGCTCGCTCATCGCGACGGCGGCGGCCAAGGTGGCGGCCGCCAGCACGGCCTCGTCCGGTCCGTCGTCCGGGGTCGACGCGAAGGGGTGCAGGGCCAGCTGCCCCGTGCAGTGGAGGTCCAGGTGCACCCGGAAGCTCGGGTGGTCGAGCAGGAAGTCCCGGAGCGCAGCGGTCTCCGGCTCCGAGAAGGCCGCGGCGCCCGCGTAGTTGTCCGACGTCGTGCGCGGGGAGCCCCCGGGTCCACCCCACGCGGCGTCCCAGTTCCGGTTGAGGTCCACGCCGAACGAGCCGTCTCCGTTGTCCTGGCGGTTCTTGCGCCAGAACCGGTCCGTGGTCCAGGTGTACTCGTACCCGTCCGGGTTCGCGACCGGCACCACCAGCACCTCGTACGCGTCCAGCAGCGCGGCCACCCGCGGGTCGGTGCTGGTCACCAGCTGCTCGGCGACGTACAGCGCCGAGCTCGCCGCCACCCACTCGCGGGCGTGCTGCGCGCCCACCACCAGCGCGCCAGCGGCGCCGCGGCCCACCCGGAGGCCCTGGAGCGGGCGGCCCTCGACCGAGGTGCCCAGCACGACCAGGCGGGCCCCGGGCGCTTCCGCCAGGGACGAGAGGTGGTCCTGCAGCGCGTCGAGCGGCAGCCACTCCTGGAACGGGCCGCTGCCGTCCGAGGCCATGGACACCTCCACCGCCGCGGGGAGGTCATCGATCCAGGGCGTCGCCCCGGGCGGCATCCGCGACCGCGGCATCCGGACGTCCACGTGGTCCTCGACGTGCTCGGTCCAAACGTCGCCGAGCGCCTCGGCTGCGGCGAGGTCCGCGGCGTCGCGCACCACCAGGCGCACGACGACCTCGTCCGGCGGGTCGGCGCAGCCCAACGAGACGAGCAGGGGACCGAGGGTCAGCGCGGCTGGTCGACCACGCCGGCGCGGTCCAGCATCGCGTGCAGGAGCACGTTGCATCCGGCCTCCAGGTGTTCCGCCTTGGCGTCTTCGATCTCGTTGTGGGAGATGCCGTCCTTGCAGGGCACGAAGATCATCCCCGCCGGGGCCAGGCGCGCCATGTACACCGCGTCGTGGCCAGCGCCCGACACCACCTCCATCGAGGAGTAGCCGAAGCGCTCGGTCGCCGCGCGGACCGCGCCGACACAGCCGTCCTCGAACGGGCAGGGCGGGAAGTAGCTCACCTGCTCGAGCTGCACGGGCAGCCCCGTCTGCTCCTGCATCGCTGCGCAGAACGCGCGGATCTCGCGGTCCATGGTGTCGAGGCGCTCGTTGTCGACGTTGCGGAGGTCGACGCTGAACTTCACCCGACCCGGGATCACGTTGCGGCTGTTCGGGTGCAACTGCACCATGCCGACCGTGCCGCGGCCGTACGGCGGGTACCGGTGCGCGATCGCCACCACCTCCTGCATGATCCGGGTGGCGACCTGCAGCGCGTCCTTGCGCAGCCCCATCGGCGTGGGCCCGGCGTGGGCCTCCATCCCGGTCACGGTGCAGTCGTACCAGCGCAGGCCGAGCACGCCCTTCACCACGCCGATCACCTTGTCGGCGTCCTCCAGGACCGGCCCCTGCTCGATGTGCGCCTCGAAGTACGCGCCGATCGGGTGCTTCCCGGGCTCCTCGTCGCCGACGTACCCGATCGCGGTGAGCTCCTCCTTCACGGACTTCCCGGTCGTGTCCTTCGCGGCGTACGCGTGCTCGAGCGTGAACGCCCCGGCGAACACCCCGGAGCCCATCATGACGGGGACGAACCGGCTGCCCTCCTCGTTCGTCCAGAACGCGACCTCGATCGGCGCCCGGGTGCGGATCCCGTGGTCGTCGAGCGTGCGGATCACCTCGATGCCCGCCAACACGCCGTAGTTGCCGTCGAACTTCCCGCCCGTGGGCTGGGTGTCGATGTGCGAGCCCGTGACGATGGGCGGCAGGCTCGGGTCGGTGCCCTCGCGCCGCAGGAACCCGTTCCCGATGCGGTCGATCGTGATCTTCAGGCCCTGCGCCTTCGCCCAGCCGACCACGAGGTCCCGCCCCTGGCGGTCGAGGTCGGTGAGCGCGAGGCGGCACACCCCGCCTTTCGGCGTCGCCCCGATCCTGGCCAGCTCCATGAGCGAGTTCCACAGCCGTTGGCCGTTCACCCTGAGCGCGTCGACGTTCTGACCGGAACCCTGGTGCGTCATGGCTTCCTCCCCGGGGGACGGGCGGGACACGCGCCTCCGCCATGGTACCGCTGCATCGCCCGGTTCCCCGATGCCCGGCACACTACCACGCGCCGCCGATCACCGGGCCGCGACACACGCCGGTGCACACCCGTCGGCCAGGTTCCCGCCACACGACACGGCGCCGCCCACCTCCACCCCCGCGAGCCACGCCTCCACCGAGCACGTCGACAGCGACCGGTTGTCGTCCAGCCTCACGGTGCGGCGCACCTCGGTGAGCGCCGGCAGCCCGGGCGCGACCAGGCCGGGGTTGTCGTGGACGTCGAGGTCACCGCAGGAGGTGAGCGCGGGCAGGTCCAGCGCGGGCAGGGCAGCGACCCGCAGCACGGACAGCTCCCCCTGGACCCTCGTGAGTGACGACAGGCCCCCGACCGTCGTCAGCGACGGTAGCCCCTCGAGCCGCAGCCCGTCCATCGTCTCCACCCTCGACCACCCGTCGAGCGAGGCCAGCGCGTCGTTCCACGCGAGCTCCACCTCCCCCACGGCGACGAGCCCGGGGAACTCTCCTGCGTCGGGAATCGCGTCGGCGTGGCGCACCCGGAACGCTCCGAGCGTGGTGAGCGCCGGGAAGCGGAGGGCGTCCAACGACGGCACGACGAACAGGTCCAGCCGGCCGGCGACGGTCGTGAGCGCGGGGACCGTGAGCTGCTCCAGCGCCGGGAGCTCCCACCCGTCGAGATCGCCGTCCACCACGACCAGCGCCGGCAACTCGACCCGCGAGAGCGCCGGATCGGCGTACAGGTACAGGCCGCCCACCGTCTGCGTGGCCGCCAGGCCGTCCAGGTCGAGCAGCGTCTCCAGGTGGTGCAGGGCCAGCGTGCCCCCCACGGCCTCCAGCGCGGGCGAATTCACCCCTGCCAGCGCGGGGTCGGCGTACACCGACAGGTCCCCGCTCACCCAGCGCAGCGCGGCCAGGTCGAGGGTGGCGAGAGCGTCGTTCTCCCACACCACCAGGTCTCCGCCCACCTGCACCAGCGCCGGCAGGGACAGCGCGGTGAGCCGGGTCTCCGCGGCGCGTACGTCTCCGGTGACGGCCTGTACGGCGCTCGACGCGACCACGTCGCCCGGCGTACCGAGCACGAGGTCGCCAACCCACACGTCCGTGGGGTCGAACACCGGCCGCACCACCACTTCGGTGAGGGTGTGCGCGCCATCGGGCGCGACCGTCAGGGCCTGGGCCCACACCCGCTCGGCGCCCGCCACGTCCAGCACCACCTCCGCGGTCGCCGAGAACGAGGCGTCGGCAAACACCCGTTCCACCACCAGCGGGTCCGCGAGCCCGGTCTGCAGGTCACCGAGCCGAGCCGACCCCGGTCCCACCACGGACCACGCCACGGTCGTCGCCGTCCCGGGGGCGAGCCGCCGGACGGTGAACCGCACGGGGACCCCGGGTGCTACCGGTCCCACGCTCAGGCGCCCGTCGGGGCTCCCTGCAGGGGTAGGGTCGAACGTGGTCGGGTGGGTCGTCGGGGCGGAGTCGGGGCTCGCGCCCGGCGCCACGTCCCGACAACCTCCGGCGACGACGAGCCAACCGACCATCACCGAGGACCAACCCGCTGTGGTCACGCCCCGGTCGCGAGGAGCTCGACCTCGAACAACAGCGCCGAACCGGGCGGGATGTCGCCCTGGCCCTGGTCGCCGTACGCCAGCTGGGCCGGGCAGCCGAGCTTGGCCTTGGTGCCGACCTTCATCTTCTGGATGCCTTCGGTCCAGCACGGGATGACCCCGCCGAGCGGGAACTTCGCCGGCTCGCCGCGCTTGTAGGAGCTGTCGAACTCGGTGCCGTTCGCGAGGGTGCCGCGGTAGTGCACGGTGACCACCTCCGACTCCTTCGGCACGGCGCCGGAGCCCGCCTGGAGCTCGAGGTACACGACGCCGCTCGGCGTCACCGCGGCGCCCGGGGTCTCGGCGAGCGTCTTCAGGAACGCGGTCGACACCTCGGCGTTGGCCTTGGCTGCGGCCTGGGCGCGGGCCATGCCGAAGTCGCGGATCTTCGGCCCGTACACCTCCAGGGGGACGGCGGAGGGCTTGCCGCCGATGGAGTCCTCGAGGCCCTTCTGGACCTGGACGAGCTCGGCGGGCGTGAGGTGGAACGGGGCGAGGGACATCCCGACGGACTGGCCGAGGGCGTACAGGGTCTTGTCGTCCTCGCTCTGGGCCGCGCCGTCGGCGGCTGCGGCGGCTGCGGCGTCGGTGGGCGCGCTCGCGGCCGGCGCGACGTCGGCGGGCGTGGAAGGCGCGGGCGCGGGCGTGCCGCAGGCGGCGAGGACGGACAACAGGACGAGGCGAAGGGTCACGGGCGCTCCAGGAAAGGCGGGCACGTAGCGCGCCGTGGCGCAGGGCGCTCCGCGAGTCGGTCTGCTGCGGGTATACTCGGGGGATGACCCACGCAGACGCCGAAGACCGGAGCTTGCGCCTGCACCGCGTGATCGCCCTCCGACTGGACCAGGCTTCGATCGACCGGGCGCGGAGCACGATCACGCGCTGGGTCCGCGAGGGGACGCTCCACCCGACGTGGGCCGCGAGGTGGCTGGAGGTGCTCGGCAGACCGCTCCCCGAGGTGTGCGCCACGCTCGTGGATCCCGGAGAGCGTGCGCGCGATCTCCGACAGTGCACGCCGTTCACTGGCCTGCTGGGCCCTCGCGAACGGTGGGCGATCCTGCGGGGCGAGGGGTGACCCGGGCACAGCTCGAGCACGTCATCCGAGCCGCCGCCACCATCGCCGACGACGACGAGATCGTGGTGGTGGGGTCCCAGTCGGTGTTGGGCCAGCACCCCGATGCGCCGCCGGACCTGTTGGTCTCCGTCGAAGCCGACGTGTACCCGCGCCACTTTCCGGAGCGCGCCGATCTCGTGGACGGCTGTATCGGCGAGCTGTCGCCCTTCCACGACACCTTCGGGTACTACGCGCAGGGCGTCGGGCCCGAGACGGCGGTGGTGCCGAGCGGCTGGGAGTCGCGGTTGATCCAGATCCGTGGCCCGGGGACCCGCGGTGCGACCGGATGGTG
Source organism: Myxococcota bacterium (assembly GCA_044356535.1). Taxonomy (GTDB): domain Bacteria; phylum Myxococcota_A; class UBA796; order UBA796; genus JACKER01. Next base: position 11,026 of record JBIKWC010000134.1, on the reverse strand, counting down.
CCTCGAAGTGCACGACCTCGTGCTGTCGAAGCTCGTCGCCGGTCGCGAGAAAGCTCTCGTCTTCTGCCGGGTCGCGGCCCGACACCACCTCGTTCGGGAAGACGTGCTGCGCGAGCGTGCGCCGACCCTTCCGGTGGCCGACGTGGTCCGCGCCCTGGTGCTGCAGCGGATCGCGGCCTGCTTCGGGCCGAGCTGACCGGGCTCCAAACCAACAGCAGCGGGCCGGGGCAGCCGCGGGCAGACCGGGTAGATTGGCCCCCGATGCGCGCCTCGTTCCTCCTGCTCGTGCTCGCCGCCTGCGTGCCTGCGCGCCGCAAGGTCGAGGGCAACATCGTCCGCGACATCCGGTTCGAGGGCAACCAGGGGCGCCTGTTCTCCGGGCAGACGGACTACGAGCTGCGCGGTGCGCTGCAGTCCAAAGCCAGCGGCGTCGGCCTCACCCTCTGGCCCTTCTTGTACACCGTGGACCCGCGCGCGTACCGCCCCGACTTCGTCGAGACCGACGCCCGGCGGCTCGAGGTCTGGTACGCCCACCACGGCTGGTTCGACGCGCAGGTCCAGGGCTGGGAGGTGCGGTCCGTCCGGCCACCGTCCGAGCGGCGTGCAGGGGTGGTCGACGTCGTGGGCCACGTGGTGCCCGGGCCCCAGTCGCTCGTCCGCTCGATCGAGGTCGAGGGGGTCCCGCCCACGCTCTCCGCCGTGGTCAGCGCAGCGCTGCGCAAGTCGTACGCCCAGGAGGGCGACCCGTTCGACCAGGTTGCGCTCGAGGACACGCGCGCCTCCATCGTCCGCTTCCTGCAGGACCACGCGCGGCCCTACGCCACCGCCGAGATGTCGGTGGTCGCGTACCCGGACGAGCAGGCCGTCGACGTGGTGTACCGGGTGGAACCGGGGATCGTCGGCACCATCGGGCCCGTCCGCATCCAGGGCGAGAAGGCCGTGGACGAGCGCTTCATCGAAGAGGCGGTCCGCCTGCGGACCGGTGACGCCTTCAAGCAGCAGGAGCTGCGGGAGGCCCAGCGGCGCCTGTTCGAGCTCGGGACCTTCTCGGTGGTGACGGTCGAGCCCGACCTCTCCGACCCCACGCGCGCCGACGTCCCCATCAAGGTGCGGGTGACCGAGACGAAGTTCCGCCGGTTCCGGTGGGGCGTGGGCTTCGACTACGACTCGTACGTGCCCATCGTCCGCACCTCGTCCCGCCTGCGCGACACCAACCTGTTCGGCGAGCTCCTCGAGGCCGAGATCGGTGGCAACGTCGGCCTCGCGGTGGGCCTGTCGGAGGCCGACTTCTACTCGCGGCTCCCCACCTGGGGCGTGGACGCCGCCCTGCGCGACCCCCGCCTGTTCGACCAGCGCGTCTCGTTCGAGGTCCACGGCTCGGTCACCCAGGACATCTACAACGGCCTGTGGGCGTACCAGCGCCCCGAAGGCGACGTGGCCCTGGTGATCCGCGCCACCGACCACGTCCAGCTCCGGTTCGGGCCCCACGCCGAGCGCTACCGGTTCCTCGGCGAGTTCGGTCCCAAGGTGCAGGCCGCCCAGCAGCGCCTGTTCGGCATCGAGTCCGACGAGGCGTTCGTGTACGAGCTCACGTCGCTCGACCAGCAGGCGCAGTGGGACTGGCGCAACGACCCCGTGCGCACCACCCGCGGCAGCCTCTACTCGCTGGGCCTGCGCGAGGCCATTCCCATCACCCCCAACGGCTACGGCTTCTTCCGCGCCACGGGGGAGGCCCGGCGGTTCGTCCCGCTGCGGTTCGCCGACCGGGAGGCCGCGTTCCCGCTGACCCTCGCGACACGCACCGCGGCCACCGTGGTCCTCCCGTTCCAGAAAGGCGGGTCCATCCCCCTGCCCGAGCGCGCCTACCTCGGGGGGCCCACGTCGATCCGCGGCTTCCGCCCGAACCAGGTGGGGCCGTACACCACGTTGTGTACGTACGACGACACGAGCGGCGGAGACGTCGTCCGGTACCACCTCCCCGAGGGCGGGTCGCTGGCGGCGCAGGCCACGGCCGAGCTGCGCTACGACTGGGTGTACGGCGTGTTGTTGTCCGGGTTCGTGGACGCGGGGGCCCTCACGAACGACGCCTCCACGCTCTCGGCCAGCGATCTCCGCTGGTCGGGCGGGCTGGGCGCCCGGTACGACACCGTCATCGGGCCGCTGCGCTTCGACCTCTCCGTGCGGCCGCTGTACCCCGAGGACCAGGGTCCCTCCCGCTACACCCAGTGTCGCGACCTCGACGCGCTCCCCCGCACGATCGACTTCGTCGACAACTTCACGTCGCGCCGCACCGAGCTGTTCCCCCTGGCCATCGTGTTCTACCTGACGTTCGGGGAGGCCATCTGAGCCCCCCCAGGCCCAGACCCGGACGGCGGCGCCGCTGGTTGCTGGTTCCGCTCGCGCTCGTGGGCGGCGTGGGGCTGACCGCCACGCTGTTCGCGGTGTGGCTCGGCACCGGAGGTGGCTCCCGCTGGCTCGCCGGTCAGCTCGAGAACGCGGTCGAGGCGCGGACCCGCGGCGGCAGCTTCGTGATCGAGTCGTTCGAGCCGGGCCTGTTCTCCTGGAACGTTGGCGGCATCTCGCTCTGGGACGCGGAGGGCCGCGCGCTGCTGGTCGTCGACCGGGCCGAGCTCCGCACCAACCCGTGGGCGTTGCTGCGCGGGCGGGTCCACGTGCCCTCCGCCACGGTGACCGGGGTCCACGTGTCTGCGCGGCGCAACGCGGACGGCACCACCGACTGGGGCTCTCTCTTCGTGCCCTCCGGCAGCACCGAGCCCACCTCCACGCCGGTCGACATCTTCGTCAACGCGCTGGCCGTCGACGGCCTCGACGTCACGTTCGAGACCCCGGAAGGCACGGCGCTCGCCGTGTCCGACGGCTGGTTGTACGGCCGGGTGGTGGCGCACCGCACCACCTTCGACCTCTCCGAGCTCGAGGCGGGCGCCTCGCTCGACACCCCCGGTCCCATTCCCATCGGGTTGTGGGGCGGGGCGCAGTGGGACACGGTTGGCGGCGGCCTCCTGCGCGACCTCGAGGTGCAAGTGGGCGACAGCTCCGTGTCCGCCACGGGCACGGTGGGAGGCGGGAACACCAACCTGGCCGTCGTCGTCGACGCGCTCCACGGCGCCGATGTGGGCACCCTCCTGGGGCGCCCGCTCACGGGCACCTGGACCGGCGCGCTCACGGCCAAGGGTCCCCCAGAGGACTTCCAGGTCGTCGGCGGGTTCGGCAGCCCCACCGCAGGCGCGCTGGTCGTGCTCGCCCACGTCGACGTCACCGGCGACGCGCCCCGCTGGTGGGCCACCGGCGACCTCGACGGCCTGCGGATCGAGGCCATCGACCCCTCCATCACGCAGCCCGTGGTGCTGGACGGGCTCGTGCGGGCCGAGGGCACGGGCGCCACCCCGGCGACCCTGGACGCGTCGGGCTCGTGGCGCGCCCGCGACGTGGTGTTGTACGGCCAGCGCGCCGACACCGTGGACGCGAGGTTCCGGCTCCACGACGGCACCGTCGAGCTCGCCCCGTCTCAGCTCGACGGGATCCTCGGCCAGATGACGGTGTCCGGCAGCTACGGACTGACCACGGGCGCCCTCGACGTGGGGGTGGAGAGCGACCTGTCGCCGGCGCGCCTCGCGGCCCTGGGGACCACCGGGTTGACGGGCGACGGGCGCATCTCCGCCAGGGTCCTGCGCGGCGCGGGGGAGCCCGGGGTGCGCGTGGTGGGCACCGCTCGGTACGCGCCGTTCGTCTACGGCCCCGACGTGCGGGTGGGCGTGTTGCGCGCGCCGTTCGACGTCACCGTCGAGGCGGGGGAGACCCGGGGCACGTTCGACCTCGCTGGGAGCAGGGTCGCCGCGTACGGGGCGGTGGCGTCGTCGGTGACGGGCACGGGGCTCCGGCTCCGGCGCTCCGCCGACGGGCGGATCGAGGTGGGGGGCGCGGTGTCCACCCCGGACGCAGCGTACGACCGGTACTTCCACGCTACCCGCGCCGACACCACCTTCCGGTTCGAGCAGGCCGGCGCCCACCGCCGGGTCACGGCGAACACCACGATCGGCCCGCACGACGTCGTGGGTCTGCCAGCCGGCGGAGGCGTCGTGTCCACCACGGTCGACGACACCCGCGTCCGCGCCGAGGTCCACTTCGGCACGGGGGTCCGGGCCACCCTCGACACGGTCGCCCGCTACGAACTCTCCACCGGGGCCCTCCAGCTCGACACCCTCACCTTCGCGCCGACCCCCCGGACCACGTGGACCGCCGTCGAGCCCGTCACGCTCACCGTCGTGGAGGGCGGGATGGCCGACGGCCGCATCCACCTGCAGTCGACGCTCGGCGAGGTCGAGGTGCGCGGTGACCTCGGCACCACGGGCGTCCTCGACGGCCGCATCGCGCTGACCGGGTTCGAGCTCGACCACGTCACCGAGCTGTGGCCCGACGACTGGGACCTCGGGGGACGTCTCGATCTGGTCGCCGACCTCTCCGGAGACGCCGCTGCCCCCACGGTCGACGCCCGGGTGGACCTCACGCGGCTGTTCGCGAACGGCAGCGTCCGGTGGCTCGACGTCGACGGGGACGTGCACCTCGACGGCGGCGTCCTGCGCCCGGACCTCGCGATGGCGTCAGCCGGGGCGCCCCTCGCCCGCCTCACCGGCGCCGTCCCGCTCACCGGGGGCCTGTCCGCGCCGGCCCTCGCGCTCGACGACCCGGCGGTGGTGTCGCTGGCGGTGGTCCCCGGGGCGCTCTCGCGCCTGCGCACGGTGTTCCCCTCGCTCGACGACACCGAGCTCCCCACGGGCGTGGTGTCCGCGAGCATCGACGCGACCGGTCCCCTGCGCGACCCGGACGTGCGCATGGCTGGCATCACCGAGGTGTCCCTGCCGGGCTTCGTGGCGCCGGCGCGCACCGAGTTCGAGGTCCGTCGCGACGGGGGCCTGCTCGCGTTCGACGCGGACGTGCGCGAGGACTTCCTCCTGCGGGCGCGCGTCTCGGGCAAAGGCGACACCCGCGCCTCCGAGGTGTTCGCCTGGCTCCACGGCACCGGCCCGGAGGTCGACCTCGCGTCGCCGTCGCTGTGGGTCGACGACCTCTCCACGCGGCTCATCCTCGTCGGGATGCCCACGGATGGCCTGGCGGCGCTCGCGGGGTCCCCGGTCTCGGTGACCGGCGAGCTGCTGGGGGGCTTCGTGATCAGCGGCAGCCCCACCCGACCGGTCGTGGAGGGCGGACTGAACTGGGTCGACGCGTCCGTCGGGGGACAGCCGTTCGATGGGGGCTACTTCGCGCTCGTCCCCGCAGAGGCCGGCGGGTACACGATGGACCTCGTGGCTGCCCTGCCGGACGACGGCGGCATCGAGGTGCACGGGGCCCTGCCGCTGCTCGTGGACCTGACGCAGGACTTCGCGACGTGGACGACGGCGCCGCTGGCGTTGACCGTGTCCGGCGCGGGGCTCCCGGTGTCCCTGGTGGGCGCGGTGCTCCCGGACGTCCGCGGCATCGAGGGCCTGCTCACGGTCTCCGGCACGGTCGGCGGCACCCTCGACCACCCGCTGCCGGAGCTGGACCTGCGCGGGGAGGGGCTCGGGCTGCAGTACCGGCCGCTGGTGCTGGCCACCGAGGGCGCGCGGGTCGAGGCCCACGTCTCGCCCACCCTGGTCACCTTCGACGCGCGGGTGCCCACGCTCCCGGCCCGGACCTTCACGAAGGTGGACCTGGAGCCGGGCGCGGAGCCGCGCATCCGCGTGGTGGGCACGGTGGGACTGAAGGACTGGACGCCCACGGTGCTCGACGCGAAGGTGCACTTCCACGACGGGGCCTGGGTCTCGGCGACCGACCTCACGCGCATCCGCACCACCGGAGACCTCCGCGTGGACGGGACCTGGCCCGCCGTGCAGGTCCGCGGCGAGCTGGAGCTGGTGCAGGGCCGGGTGGGCATCGAAGCGGCCGGGTTCGTGGACGCCTCGCCGCTCACGCTGGCCCCCACGCTGGCGGTCGTGCGCGCGTCGGTCCCGGCTGCGCCGCCGGTGGTGGTGGACGAGGCAGACAGCTTCACGCTCGAAGGCGTGGTGGACGTGGACCTCGGCCGCAACCTGCAGTTCGAGCTCTCGATGCCGTTCGTGGACCAGCTGGGGGGGCTGGGGGCGGCGGTCTCGCGCGTGGACCTCTCCACGCGGCTCGGCGGCAACGTGAAGGTCCGGTCCTCCGCCGGGGACCCTGCGCCCACGCTGGTCGGCGAGCTCGAGCTCGTGGACGGCACGGTGCGGGTGATGCGGTCCACGTTCGACCTCCAGGAGGGGCACATCACGTTCGCCGGCGGCGACCCGTACGAGAACGCGGAGCTCGACGTGAGCGCGCGGATGGCGGTGTCCGGCGCGTCGCTCGACCTGAACATCACGGGCACCCCGGTAGAGCCGGAGTTCCAGATCGTGTCGGAGGAGTACCCCGACCCGACGGAGCAGATGGTGATCCTGGTGACGGGCACGGCGCCGGAGGAGCTGACGGCGGACCAGGGCGCAGGCGCGGCGCTGTCGCTGTTGTGGAGCAGCGCCTTCGCTGGGATGCGGCTCGGCTCGTTCTCCATCGAGCCCTCGGGCGCGGTGAAGCTCGGGATCCCGGTGTCGCGGCGGATCTACACGTCGACGACGTGGGCGATGTCGCAGGATCCGACGGTGAACCAGCTGACGTTCGAGGCGGACTGGTCGCTGTCGCGCCACGTGGTGGTGAACGGGGCGGTGGGGGACCGGCAGAGCTGGGGGGATCTGTACTGGGAGGTTCGGTTCTAGCGAGCGAAGCTCGCCCCCTGCCCGTGCCCCAGCCCCTGCCCGTGCCCCAGCCCGTGCCCCAGCCCGTGCCCGAGGGCGCAGCAGGTCGCCTCGCGGCAGCCCACCGGCGTGGCGTGGTCATGGTCGTGGTCGTGGTCGGGGATGGCCGGCCCTCCGACCTGCTCCCGACAAACTGCTAGCGTTCTACCTGCCTGCTCGCTACGTGGCGCCTTGGGGGCCAGGTGCCGGTGGTGGTCGTGAACGGGGAGCAGGACTGGAACCGGTACCTGCCGGACCTCGAGGTCGTGCACCGGCGGATTCAGAGCTGCGGGTGGGTGCTCCGGCGCGACGGCCTCTGGGTGATCGACGCGGAGGGAGGCGTCAGGGTCGACGCCGTCTTGTGGCGGGTCGGCGCGATCCGTCCGGATCGGAGGCACCGGCTGGCGCTCGAGCTGATCCGCCTGGCGGGTGTCCCCTGTGTCAACGGCGCTGCTCCGCTCCTCCGGTGTTTCGAGCGGCTCTCGATGCTCGCCGAACTGCGCGATGCGGGCGTGCCGGTCGTGCCGTTCTCCGTCGCGGTCGGTGATGCGCTGGTGCGCCGAATCGACCAGCCGCTTCCGGCGGTGCTCAAGGTGGGCAGCCACCACGGTGGCTACGGCAAGACCAGGATCGAGACCGCCGAACAATGGAGCGAGCTCACCGACCTGCTCTTCGCGGCCGACGACTACATCACCGTCGAACCCTTCCTTCCCCACAAGCGCGACGTGCGGTGCCTCCTGATCGGGGACCGGGTCTGGGGCATGGTGCGGCGCGGGGTCTCGTGGCGGGCGAACGTCGATACGGTGAAGCACCAGCCGATCGAACCGCCTCCGCTGCTCGAGGAGTGGACGCGGCGGGCGGCCGCCCACCTGGGTGCGCAGGTCCTCGCGCTGGACGCACTCGAGCTGGACGACGGCAGCATGGTGGTCCTCGAGAGCAACGAGACGCCGGGGCTCGCCGGCTTCCCGGAGGCGACCCGCGAGGGAATGGCCGGGCTCCTGCGTTCGGCGATGTGAACGGCGCTCCCTACCGGGCCACCGTGGCCTCCGCGTCCAGGAGCCGGGCGCGGAGCTGCTCCACCAGCGCGCCGACCAGGGCCGAGCCCCGCCGTCCGGGCACCCGCACCACCTGCATCTGCACGTGCGGCACCGACACGTCCGGCAGGAGCCGGGTGAGCTGCCCGCTGCGGACGAACCCCGCTGCCACGAACGACGGCAACACCACTGCGCAGCCCAGCGCCACCGCGACCTCGGCCGCCTCCGAGAACGTCGCGCAGGTGAGGTTGCCGGACTGCGTGACGGACACTGCCAGTCGTCCGCGGTGGCGAGGCTCGCGGGGGAGCCGCTGCTGTTCGTGGGGGAGGACTTCGCCCAGACCGACCTCGTCGCTGCGTGACGCTCGGCGGCCCACGAGCGCACCGCGTCGGATCACGGACCGAACCGCGCGATCCACCCCCCGTCCGCGCCGACCTCCTCGAGCCACGGGTCCGGCGACAGGCGGTCGAGCCCGAGCCACCGCTCGTGGATCCCCGCCGCATACCACGCCCCGTCGGTGGTCTCGAACGAGCCCGCCGCTGGACGGCCCTCGACCGCGACCACGTCGCGACCGGTGCCGTCGAGGTTCGACCCGACGAGGAACCCGGTGGACGAGGACTCGAGCTCGAACCCGTCCGCGCCCAGGAGCCCCGCCCACCCGTCCGTCGTCCACAGCAGCCGCTCCGACCCGACCGCCGCGAGGTCCACGAGGTCGCCCGCCACCAGCGGGCCGGGCCACACCTCGACGCCGTGCGCGTCGAACGCGCGCGTCTCCCACGCGTAGGCGGGCGTCGCGCGCGCCCCGGCGAGGAACACGCGGTCCCCGCCGACCGCGAGGGCCTCCCCCGGCTGGCGGTCGACGAACCACTCGAGGTGCCCCCGGCGTGGGATCGGCCTCGACCTTCGCCCACAGCGCCGCGACGGAGGTGGGGGCGCGCAGGTCGGAGGCCGCGACCATCGTGCGGACGCGCTCCTCGAGGGCCTGGGCGGTCGCGAACCGATCGGGGTGGACGAGGCTGCTCGGCGAGTTGCTGGCCGCTACCTGGCCAACGCGGCCTCCGCCTCCAGGAGCCGGGCACGGAGCCGCTCCACGAGCGCCCCGACCACCGCCGAGCCCCGCCGTCCGGGCACACGCACCACCTGCATCTGCACGTGCGGCACCGACACGTCCGGCAGGAGTCGCGTGAGCTGCCCGCTGCGGACGAACCCTGCCGCCACGAACGACGGCAACAGCACTGCGCAGCCCAGGGCCACCGCGACCTCCGCCGCCTCCGAGAACGTCGCGCAGGTGAGGTTGCCGGACTGCGTGAGGGACACCGGCGTGGTGCCCAGCAGACCGTGGACCTGGGTCGGCACCTGCGTCACGCGGACCCAGCGGTTGCGGGCCAGGGCCTCGAGGTCGGTGTCCCGGAGCTGCGGCGGTCCGCACACACACACCGAGACCTTGCCGATCGCGCTGGCCACGAGCTCCGACGGCTCCAGCGGACCGACCCGGATGGCGGCGTCGTAGCGCTCCTCCAACAGGGACACCCGACGGACCTCGGCGTGGACCGCGACCGACGCGTCGGGGAACGCGCGCGCCAGGTCCACGAGCACGCCCGGCATCAAGACGCGGGACACGTCGGGCGCCACCGACAGCCGCACGGCGTCCCGGCCTCCGTCGTCGACCTCGCGCGCCTCGGCCAGACCGAGCTCGAGCGCAGCGACGCTCGCCCGCGCCCGCGCCACGAAGCGCTCTCCCGCAGGCGTCGCCCGGACACCCCGCCCGGTGCGTTCCAACAGCCGCGCCCCGACCTCCCGCTCGAGGTCTGCGACCTGCCTGCTCAGGGTCGACAGCGGGACCCCGAGCCGGGCGGCGGCGCCCGAGAGGGAGCCCGTGTCGAGCGCTGCCAGCAGCGCCCGCAGGTGGGTCGTGTCCATCCAGGCTCCCGGAGAACGGGAACCAGGATCCCGCGCCCGCCCCGTGGAGTCAACGCCATTCGTGGGTAGGGGAGGCGCCGAGGAGCCCTGCATGACCGCCGCACGCAAACCGTCGATGTCCGGATACCCCAACCCCGCGGTCCGGGTCGCGCCGCAGGCGGTCTCCGCGCTCGCGCTCACGGGGAAGCGGTGGCTCGTCGTCGGTGGCACCGACGGCCTCGGTCGCGCGCTCGCCCGTGCGGCGGCGGCGCGAGGGGCGTCGGTGACCGTGGTGGGGCGCACGTTCCGTGACGAGGGCGTCACGGGGATCGCGTTCGTGCGCGGTGACCTGTCGTCGATGAAGGAAGCGCGGCGCCTCGGAGAGACCCTCCCGGTCGATGGGGTCGAGGTCGTCGTGCTCACGACCGGCATCATCACTGCCCCCACCCGCCAGGTCACCGCGGAGGGGCTCGAGCTCGACCTCGCCATCAGCGCCCTCTCCCGCGCCGCCCTCCTCGAGACCCTGCTGCCGCGCCTGCGTGCGGCCAGCGCCGGCCGCCCCCGCGTCTTCGTCATGGGGTTCCCGGGCGCCGGGAACCTCGGGGAGGTCGACGACCTGAACGCGGAGGGGAAGTACGACCAGATGGCGCAGCACATGAACACCGTCGCGGTGAACGAGGCGATGGTGCTGAGCCTCGCGAAGCGGTACCCCGAGCTCGGGGTGTACGGCCTGAATCCAGGCCTGATCAAGACGAACATCCGGGCGAACATGCTGGGGGAGGGGAGCCTGAAGCACCGGGTGGTCGAGTTCTTCATCGGGCTGTTCACCGCGAGCCCCGACAGCTACGCGGCGCGCATGTTGCCCGTGCTGGCGGCGCCCGAGCTCGAGCGCCACACCGGTGTGCACTTCGGAGGGAAGGGGAACCCGATCCAGTCCAGCGACGGCATGGACGATGCCCGCGTCACCGCGCTCGACGCTGCCAGCAGGGCCCTCCTCGCCCGCGCGCTCGCCTGACACCCGCTGCGACTCACCACCCCGCGGCCTCCAGCAGCGCCGCCGTCGGGTTCAGGTCCAACACCCACGGGTAGAACAGGCTGCCGAGCCACCCGTGGCACGCCGCGAGCGGCCACAGGTTCGGCCAGCGCTGGAACAACGCGACGTAGGCAGCTCCCATGGCGGCGGTGGCGACGGCGAGCAGCGGGTGGGCGAGGTGGACCGCGCCGAAGCCCGCCGCGCCGAGCACCAGGAGCCACGGCAGCCGCGCGCCGGTCAGGGCCCGCACGTTGTCCACGAAC